>JAGVVU010000012.1:0-3408 GCA_018304605.1 Candidatus Aenigmatarchaeota archaeon
TGTTATCCACGTCTTGGGCACCTTGAACTTTATCTTTATCATCGAGAAATCGCTGCTTGCGGCCGTGGAAGATATGTCCATGTACTTGTACACGGAAACAGCAGGGTCTGATGCGCCGGACGGCTTCGTGGCAGTGTCGACAGTCACCTGTATGCTTGTCTTGGCAGATGCCGTCTTCAGCTCGATGTCCGTGACGCCGGTGGCAGTGGTCGCGAATGTCAGGAGCTTCGAGACGCCTGCAGTTGTCGAGAACAGCTTTGTCTCCTTGGTGGCGTTGCTCGTGGCATTGCTGCCGCCTGAGCCCCCGCTGGAGCTGGTCGACGAGCTTGTGTTTGATGACGCTGCGGTGACGGTAACACTGGCTGTAGTGGAGTCAGAGCCGCCGGAGCTGCCGGAGACGGATAGCGTCAGCGTGCATGTCGCTGCGGAAGAGCCTGCTGTCACTGTCCAGCTCTGCGAATTTGTCTGCTTGCCTGTGATTGTGCCTATTGTCTTTGTCCCGGAAGAAATCGTGCATCCGCTGCTGCTCGACAGCGTGGCTGTGACGCTGCTTGATGAGCCGGCAGTCTCGGTGCCTGAATTGTATATGCTTGCAGATGTCGTTGTTGACGCGCTGGTGGAAATGCTGCTGGATGCTGTTGTCAGGGAAGTAATGCTGAGCGCAGCCGGAGAAGTGATTGTTATCGAGCCGCAGTCAGCCGTGCAGGTCGAGCCCATTCTTACGCAGACATCCTGCGCGCCGTCGCTTGTGGGCGTTACTGTATAATCAAGGGATGCCGAAGCGCCGGCATTGATGCTGGAGATTGTTGAGGTTGTTGTTGTGCCGGTGAACCATCCAAGGTCCTGAAGCGTGGTTGAAACGCTTGACTGCGAGTTGGACTGCTGGTTTGTTACGGAAACAGTAAGCGTTCCGCTCGTGCTCTTCGCCATCGTCGATGTCGTGAGGCTGCATGTGTACTGGTCGCTGCTGCAGGCTGAGCTGCACGCCGCGAAGACGGGGCTGATTGAAAATAGCATCGCAGCCAGTATTGCCATTGCAAAGATTTGGATTTTCATCTTAGATTACCCTACTGTAAACGTGTACGATGTTGATGCGGATGTGAACGGCGACAGCGGCGTTATGCTTATCTGTGTCGTGTAGTTGCCGCGTCCTCCGTTAGCATTGAGAGTAAAGTTCAGGAATGACATGCCGCCGCCTGTTACATTCACAAGACGGGCCAAAGTGGTCAGGTTCGTAATGGCCGTGCCGTTTGACAGAAGCGGCAAGGTAAGGACAACTAATGTGTTCTCTGCGTTGCTTGATTGCGTATTCTGCAATGCTACCGACAAGTTAAACGGAGTGCCAAGTGTTGCATTTGTTATTGTGCCGCTCGTAAGATTTATCAGGGATTTTGTGACGCCGAGCGAAGGCGAAGATGTGGACACCGTGAATTCCGCCTTTGTGGAAGCGTTGCCGTAAACGACGCTGTATCTTACCCTCAGGTTGCCCGAAGGCCATGTAGACGTCGGGGTCACGTTAATTTCAGCAACACCGGATGAGTTCGCTATCTTGGAAGAAACATTCCATTTGCCGTTGAGCGGGGTAAGGCTGAATCCAGTGTCCTGCAAGACATCGGTGACAGTTATGTTGGCGCCTGGCAGGTTCTGGCTGGTGAGCGGCTCCACATAGGCTGTTATGTTGGCGCCTATGCTGCCGCTTGTGGAAACGGACGAAGGCCCGCTAACAGATGCCCTCGGGAAATAAACGCCTGTATAAGTATAGAACGACGCCTCTGTCCCGTCCTTCAGCCCCCTGACAAGAACGCTATAGAAAGCATACTCGTTCGCGGGCCATGTGTTGTTCAAAATAATCGATGATGTCCCATTCGTTATGTTCGCGGGCGTCATGTTAAGGATCACGTTCTTGGCAGTCATATTGTAGCCAATCTTGACAACAAATGACTTGTACGTGCATCCCGAGCTGGTGCAGTCGGAGTAGCTAAAAGTCGCGTTCGTTATGTTGACGCCGAGCGTCGCGGTCACGTTAAGCAGCATGGTCTCGTTTATCTGGTGGCCATATCCGCTCCTGATGCCGGAAACAAATGATATGAATCCTGACATTGCGAAAGACTTGATCCTGAAATAGACTGACGAGGAGGCGTTGGAATTCTGCGTGTCATTCACCACAAGCGTCGCGGTGTACCAGCCCTCGCCGAAGCCCGAGGTGTTTATGGAAATCCTCGAAGATGGCTTGTTGAAGGTGTAATTATACGAAGACGATGCCTTGTTGGTGCAGGTATAATTAGAGTTGCAGAAGACAAGGTTCGTGATGACCGCATCGGATATGTTGACGCTGGCGCCGCTCGGGGAAGAAGTATAGATGGGAATGGAAACGTTCTCTCCTGCACCAACCTCGTACGGGTCAGCCCATGCGGACAGGTAGAATGCGATGACCTGGAAATACGCCTCGGCTTTCACTGTCCTGTTGCTCACTGAATCCTTCACGCTAATTGTCACCCTGTAGCTCCCTGTGGGAAATGTCGTGGTGGGAACAATCTTTACCAAAGGACTGCCCGTGTCCGAAGGGGTGGAAGTGTTGTCCACAGCATTATAGTCTGTGCCTTTCGTCAGGACAGCTCCGGTAACGGTATTTTTGACCTCTGTCACGTTCACGTCAACCGGACTGCCGTAAAGCTGATTGTATCCTCCAGAGGTCCCGACAAAGACATTCACCGTCACGTTGCTCTTGGGATGGTAAGACCACTGGCTTGTGTACGCGTAGACGTTGAAAAGCTCGATGTTGAACCATGTGGAAACGGTTGCATTGCCGCCCTGTGGGGCGTTGGTTGCGTTTATCTTGGTCAGGTTAACGATGATCTGGTACTGTCCCTCGTCCCAGCCGCCTGACTTGGACAAGTTTATCAGGGTCAAATTATTGGCCAGGGAACTCACAAGCTGCGCGGTTAGTGTAACGCCGGATACAGTGCTTTTTGCCCACGTTGCCCTGTCGTATTTGTAGATTACCGGCGTGCCCGAAACGTTGATCCTGAACTGGGTGGGACCAAGGGTACCCCTAGCAATGAGAGATACAGTTTCGCTGGAAGAGTAGGACCATTTTGTTGAATAAAATTGCGCGTCAAAGTCCTTTACCTCGAACCATATGGACTGCCTCTTTATGTCGCCGGACTCGTTGAACTTGATTATAGCTTCATAGAATCCTGTAGGAAGGCTCTGGTTTATTGTGACAATTACGCTTGGCCGGGTTGAATTGGTGAAGTTGCCGGCAGATGCCCATGCAGATGAGCCCATGCTCGCCCTGCTGAATGAGTTCTTTATGTCCTCTACGCTGACATCCACGCCGTTCGGATAATTGCCGCCTGAGGGATTTGAGACGGTGCAGGTCGTCTGAAGTACGTCGCCGGACTGAAT
>JAGVVU010000012.1:3433-17051 GCA_018304605.1 Candidatus Aenigmatarchaeota archaeon
GAGCCGCAACTGGCGGAGAACGTGTCAATCTGGAAGCCTGTTTCGGCCTTTTCGCTGCCTTCTGAGGTGTTGAATTCAGCGACCACGCGGTAGAATCCGCTGGTCCACGTGCCGACTGGCTTGAGCTTTATGCCGCCAACGCCCGGAATTGTTATGTTGCCCGCGCCGACAATGACGCCGTTCGCGCTGGTGACATTGTAATTTGTCCCGTGGGTGAGCACTGTCTCGCCTGTTGAGAAATCAAATCTCGAGACCCTTATGGACTTGAGCGTTGCATTGAAGTAGGACAAGCCGCTGCTGCTGCTGACAGTGACCCCGCTTGAGCCTCCTATAGAGCCCGCGACTTCCTGGATGTACTGAAGAGTGAAATTCAAGGCGGTGCTTGGCCCGGCGCCTACTTTGTATGTAAGATTTCTGGATGTCTGCACGCACGCCAAGGCAGGACCGCTAAAGTTGACAGTTATGTTCCTGTAGCTGGAATCGCTCTGGTTGAGCTGTCCTGAGCAGGAAACGCTCTCGAACCAGGATGGGGCGCTTGTCGCGCCGCTTGCGCACCCCGACCCTCCGCACCATAGCGATCTTGAAATCGAGAGGTTTCGTGTTGAAAGTTCACCACCAGGACCGAGTGTCAGGTTTCCTGCAAGCGTCAGGTTGACTGTGCCGTCTGGATTGGCGGTGACAACCAGATCAGGTATGCTGTCGCCGTCTATGCTGTTAGGAGTGCCATAGTTCACGACCAGATTTGATGGTTCGGTGAATCCGCCGCCAGAACCAGGACCAGGTCCGCCTGGAGGTCCTCCGCCCCCGCCGCTGCAGCCGGGGTCGCCTGCAGGGCATCCGCCGAACATGTTTCTCATCCATGAAGGGTCTGACGAAATCGTGACGTTGAATGTAACAGACTCATTCGAGCCGAACTGCCATTTGGCCGACGACATCTCGGCAAAGAAGTTCTTTACCTGGAAGAAGCCCTCGACACTGTCAGTGGCTGAACCATTCGTGACATCAAAAACTGCAAGGTAGCTGCCCTTCGGCCACCCGCCTGTGGGTACCGGCAGGGTCATGAGCACCATACCATTCGCATCAGTCGTGCCCTGCGTGACGTTCTTGTCATAGCTCGAAAGGTCAGAAGGCGGGAATGACGCAAAGGACATTATTTTGTTCTTTGTTACCGTGAGATTGGCTGCGGGCCTGTGCTGCTGCACGTCATAGACGCTTATCCTTAGGGTGATGTTTTCGCTGCTTTGCGCAGTGAAATCCTGCTGCAGCGTCGTTGGATTGACAGGAAATCCAAAGCCCTCGTAAATGCGCGACATCATAAATCCCTGTCCGCTGTCCACCTGACCGGACGAAAGCTCCTTCACAGAAACCTTGACTTCGTAGAAGCCCGACTTCCAGCCGCCGGAAGGCGCGGTTATGTTCGTGCTGTTTACTGTGCTTGTATTGAAAGTGGCGTTAGTGCCTGACATCAGCTTGGGCGGGAATATGAATTCGCCTATCTTTCCGCCGTAATAAATGCCAATAACCGTGACGTTAAATGTGCTGGCAACGGTGTTCCATGTGCCAGGCTCGCGTATTCCCACCGTCACTGAAACATTGTCATTCGGCCCGATATTCCAGCTCTGGGAGCTCTGGAAGCCGAGCGAAGCGGCATTGCTGGTAACAGCCGAGGTTGTTTGTACGTCGACGAAATATCTCCTTACTTCGAAGAATCCCTGGCCGCTGTCTGTCTGGTTGTTGCTTGTTGAAGCATTGAGGAAAACAACGTAGAAGCCGCCTGTCCAGTTGTTGCCGTTCGTGGTAGGCTGCAACTTCACGGTGCATTTCCCGTCCGTGGCTGTCACGCATGAAAGTGTTCCGGAAACGGACGATGTCATGTCCTCGTCTGTATTAACATTGATGACCTTCATGACCTGGACCTGCGCGCCTTGCACTGCAGAGCCGCCGCCTATGCCGAAGAGCCCAATCCCGCCTGACGTGCTTGCGCCCGAGGCGCCGCCGAAGCTGCCCATGAACTCGTCGCCTTCCTGCTTCTCGCTGGCTGTGGTTACAGTTACATTGAGCGCAATCGTGTCATTCGACCTGAAGGCGAACATGAATCCAGGACCGCCGAACGGCATGAATCCACCGGGTCCGCCACCTCCGCCGCCGCCTATGCTTGCAGGCTTCGCCTCGATGTCAAGGACATCCACGAATATCGAACCTTCTGCGTCTGCTGTTCCGGCGCTGGTGTTTATTCTCGCCTTTATCCTGTAGTCCCCGCCCCTGTTGGGTACGCTGATGTTGATGTAACCTGCCCCGCCTGAGGTGAAATTCACGCCTGTGCCGAACAGGGCGGTCTTGTCATCGCCGTTCTCGTCCCTTATGCTGTAAGTATTGACTGAATTGACCGTCACTGTGCCTGACGCGTTGCTCGCGGTGAACTTGACGACAAGGGGCTGCGCCGCCAGGAATGTTGTCTTTGAAGTGCCGTTCGGGAACGCGTCAAGTGTGCTTGCAGACGCCCTGACCTGCTGGACGCTGAAGTAGCCGGTGCCTGAGCCTGTGCCAAGCGTGTCATTTATTGACACTTTCAACTTGTACGAGCCTGTGGATGCTGTGGAAGGCATGACAAAATCCACCCTATAGCTGCTGAGCGCAGCGAATTCTGAGATCGAGATGTTGACCACCACCGGCTGGTCGGAAGAATCAATGACTGAGGCGCCTGTGAGCAGCGCCGAAGTTTTTCCGCTTATGAATTCATTCGAGGATGCGTTTCTCAACTTGATGCCCAGAGCGACTGACGAGCCCGGATAGAAGACAGACTGACCTGTCCACGGCACTATGTCCATCACATAGCCGCGGACGTCAAAGGAGCCCGTAAGCTCTCTCGTAATATTGGAGCCCTGACCAACTATCGTTGCCTTGACCTTGTAAGCGCCTTCTCCTGTGACATTGTACCTGTCCTCATAGACGCCTGTCAATGATGTGCCCCCGCTGTCGACTGCCTGCGTCATGCTGGTTATAGTGTATTCCGTGGCGTTCGGGAATGTTATCACAAGCTGCCGTGTGGATGCAGTAACGCCGTTGCCGTTCGCATTCTTGACTATCACTTTTACTGTAACTTCGCTGTTGAGCCCCATAACGCTGGGCGATACTTTCATGACTGCGTCGAAACCGCCGACGGCGAACGTCACGATATCCTCGAAGTTATTGCTTTCTATCAAATAGAGGCCGTCCGTGGATGGCGCGGTGAAGTTTATGCTGCACTCGCCGAGCGTGCCGGTGGTACACGCGCTGAGATTGCGGATGAGGGTATTATTCGACGCGTACCTGAGATTGTTTGTGATTAGCTGGCTTGCCACTCCGTTGCCCTGGGAATCAACAGCTTTTATTGAGAGCGTCCCGTTCGTGCCGCCTGTGTACGTCGGCTTGTCTGTGTTCTGGAGAATCTGTGAATAGCTTTTTACCTTGATGAAATGGCTGACGTAGTCGCCGGACACGTTTGCCACAAGGGTATAGTTGCCTGTTGAGCTGAGGGAGAAAGTATGATTGAATTCGCCTGTTGAATTCGAGGTCAGCGAGGTTGAATTGACCACAGTGCCGGACACGTCCTTTGCCTGAAATGCAACTGTCACGTTGGACACTGCCGTGCTGTTTTGCTTCACGATGCCCTTGGCATATATCATCTCGTTTGTGCTGTAGAAATACTTGTCAGTGAAGAAAGACATCTCGTAAGCGAAACCGATAGATGCGAATAGCAAGAACGATAACAGAAGGATTGTTGCACCGTATTTCCGCATGACATCACTCGCTCTGCCCGCACCCGGCCCAATGAGAAAATGGGAAAATCTTCAACGTTGTACTTTCATTATGTTGAAAAGCCGTATATAAAGATTTCCCCGAACGTAATTCAGGCGGACTGCCAAGCGAATGGCGCACTTCGCGCGTCAGTCTGGGTCGTGGCAATGAGTATGGCATCAAAATATTTTTCTAGCAGGTCCCGGCATCCCTTTCCTCCCTGTCGTATGATGATTCTCCGTTTTCATATCCGTTGACCCGTGCGCTGACTCCTATCATGTGCTCCATGTTGCTGCCGGCGCCTTTTCCGGCTACTGTCCATGTGGTTGTTTCAGGCTGGCCTATTGCCCTGTAGCAGTATGGGTACGTGTATCCATCCTGGTTTGTCCACGTCCATACGCCGCAGTCAAGGGTGTCTGTTCCGTATGATGTTGTTTCACCGTTCCTCGTTTCCAGGATGCCAATATTCAGGCTGGTTGTTCTGTCAGAATCGCCCCCGGTTGCTGTGCCGCTCGCAGCTACGGTATAGTACCTCATTCCATCGTCCCATCCGCCTTGCACTACATTGCATTTCGTCAGGCTGGCTGAGTCTATCGTAACATCCAGGTTCCCCGCCTGTGCGGAAGAACCGCCTGTTGTATCTGGTGTTGTGCCTGCAATCTCTCCGGCCAGATCAAATCTCCCTGCGACATCCGTATCTTCTGTCATTGAGATATTGCAGATTCCTGCGCCGGAGCAGGCGCCGCTCCATCCAGCGAACTCAGATATTTCGTCTGCTTCCGGGACAAGGTAAATGTAAGAGTCGTATGCCACAGGAACCGCACATTTATAGTCGCCTAATCCTCCTGTTGTTTCTGCGCATGTCGAGTTTCCCAGGGCAGTATTCCACCCTATCGCACCACTGCCGTCTCCTGCCCAATAAACCGTCAGGTAAAGCGGTTCTCTCACGCGCAGAGAAAATGTATTGCAGTCGCTGTTGCCTGCTCCGTCCCTTGCGCATATTTCAAAATCATAATTTCCTGCAAGCGTCGGCGTTCCTTCGAGCACGCCATTCAGGTTCATTCTCATTCCAGGCGGCAGCACTCCGGCGCCGTAACCGACTGAAAATGAATATGGCGGGCTGCCTCCGATCGGGTTTGTCGCCGGTTCAATACCGCCGCATGTTGGGCCAGGTCTTGGCATTGGCTCGCAGAATGAGACATCATAACCATACCCGGCATAGCCGTCATATAGATATTGGTATGGCACAAATATTATTTCGCTGCTGTCAGGCACGGCCGAATCGTCCAACGGCAGATCTTGTTCTTGGCCGGCGCAGCCGCCAATAGCAATAACGCCGATAATTACCAATGCTGGCACCGCAAATCTGGGATTCATTGCAAGCCAATATTGGGCTGGTTATTTTTTATAGACTTCCGTCCATACTCGCGCATCTGCAAGATGGCTCTTTGGGCTGTCGATTTCGAAAGGAATCCTGCGCGCAGCAAACGTATCGTGCGGCTATTTTTTCTTTCCGGCCTTCTTCTCGAGGTGCATGTGGTAGAGCGTGAAGAGCAGGATGATGACGGCTGCCGCAAAAATCGACCAGACGACCTGCATTGGAGTCAGCGTTGCAAAGAACATCAAAATACCACCAATCACGAAGGAATTACGCGCACTATTATATTCTATTTATCACATATGATATTTAAGCATAATTTAGAAGTCTACTTAGAATCGAATAATCGTTTGTCTATGGTTTCTATTAATTTGGATACTATATGCAAAACACAAAATTAAAAGAAAAAGGCAAACGTCAGGATAAGGAATAACATGAAAAGAATACTGGTCCACTACAGCGAGATAGGGATAAAGGGCGGCAACCGCCGCTTCTTCGAGAAGAAGCTCGTCGAGAACATTAAGCATGCTGTTGGCGCGAAGGTCGAGCGCAGGCGCGGCCGCATAATACTGAGAAACGTAAAGGTTCGCGACGTCCCGAAGCTCAGGAAGATAGCAGGCATCTCGAATTTCTCCATAGCCGAGGAAGTGCCGCTTAGGATGCCAAGCATCATCAGGGCAGTGATAGCTACAGCGAAAAAATCCCCGGCCAAAAGCTTCCGCATAACCGCCAGCCGCTCCGACAAATCCTTCAGGCACACTTCGCCTGAGCTCAACAAGATGCTCGGCGGAGCTGTGTGGAAGGCGACGAAGAAGAAAGTTGACCTGCATAATCCTGGGCTTGAGATATTCGTGGAGATCGCGGAAAAAGCTTACATTTACAGCGAGAAGCAGCAGAGCGTCGGCGGGCTTCCCGTAGGAACAGCCGGCCGCCTTGTTTGCCTGCTCTCGGGCGGCATAGACTCGCCTGTCGCCGCATACAGGATGATGTCGCGCGGCTGCAGGATAATATTCGTTCACTTCCACAACTACGACCCGTTCATGACGAAGGTGAGGAAGCTGGTCAGCACATTGTCAGAATACCAGGGCAGCTCCAAGCTGTATCTTGTCCCGTTCAAGGAAGTCCAGCAAAGCATCATAAAAAAGACGATGAAACAGGGAAGCGAGTACAGGATGCTGCTATACAGGCGCCTGATGATGCAGATAGCGGAGCAGGTAGCGAGAAAAGAGCACGCTCTCGGCCTCGTCACGGGAGACAGCGTGGCGCAGGTGGCCAGCCAGACGCTGCAGAATCTCAACGTAATATACGAGCCGGTAAAGCTGCCGATACTTTCGCCGCTCATAGGAACGCACAAGCAGGACATAATAAGAACTGCAGAGGAGATAGGCACCTACAGGACGTCGATAATACCGTACACGGACTGCTGCTCCGTCCTTATTGGAAAGCATCCGGCGACGCACGCACAGCTGAAAGAGGTAAAGAAGATAGAGAAGAGGCTGAAGATAAGCACGCTTGTGAAGAAGGCGCTGAAGAAGGCTGAGATCGAGAGGATTTAATTTATTTTCCTGCATATTTAAACGTTTGATTATAATTACATTTATGAAATCCAGAAGAAGAATATTTGACGACACGGAGTTGGACAGTCTTGTCAAAGAAATCAGGCGCAGGCATATAGCTGAAAGAATTAAGCTAAAATAGCTAAAGTTTTTCTGGATGCAAAATTTTTATGCTGAACTCCTTCTCCAGTCTGGTATTACTGACAAGTTTCTCGTCAAGAGTAACAAACACGTTTGCCTTGTCTTGGATGCAGTTTGCTAAATGAATTGCATCCATATCCTCTATTCTGGAATCTATCTCTTTGATTTTGTCTACGATATGAAAACTCTCATACTTCAGGGAAGAATATCCGCATTTTGTTTTCCTTGAAATTTTATCAATGAATTCCAGCATAAATCTCCTCTCTTCCGGCTCCTTAATGTCTTTCAGTACATGAAGCAGAAACTCGCCCAAAACCGAGGAGCACAAAAATCCCCTGTATTTGTAACCTATTCTGTTCAAATAGTCCGAACATATGTTGCCAAGTTTTGTGTCTTTCAAAGCCTCGATTAGTATATTTGTATCCATAACATGCGAGGGCAGTCTTTGAAATTTCCTTAAGATCTTTTGTAATTTTTTACGCTTCATTAAGTTATATCTCTAGTTTGCGAAACTTAAAGAAAACTGAAAACATGCGCATAGTCGAAGAAAGCTGAAATCCTTAAAAATCGAATTTTAAAGCCTTGAACAACAAATTACCCTAAGAAAGTCGCTGGGATGGCAGAGCGGCCATGCGCCGGCCTGCAGAGCCGGATAGGGGAGTTCAACTCTCCCTCCCAGCTCTATGAAACTTCAGAAACTGAAGAAATCTACTCTCAAGCCTTTCAAAGACAAGAGAAAGCCCCAGCCTAAAGTAAAATTTATAATTATAAGTATTATCATACCTATAATCATATCTTCCATTATTGTACCTGAAGTTAGAGGTGTATGGACATCTTTTTACGATCAAATTACTGGCAATGTCCCACAAGAAAAAATAACAATTGTGAAATGGTACTTTGCCAATTCAGAAGATGAAATTTTAAACTTTAATGGAAAAATTAATTCTAGCTGTATAGGAGGTTCTAAGGTTTCGGATAACAGGTGTTCAATTGTGGAAATCCCGTGTGAAAATAAAGATTACCCCCTAGCAACACCAGTTAGTAATAGTGACTCCTCTTGTACAAATTGTTCTTTTTATACTATAAGCATATCAAATGATGGAAAAAAGGCTTCACATGAATTTAATTTGAATTTATGTTTTGATAACAAAATTCTAAAAGTTGTAAATGTAGGAACCGAAAGCTTTAATGGTGAACAATCTACGTGTGGATCTTATAAAAACATTGATTTACTACCTTCAAACTTATTCGTTAGCTCTATGTTGATCGTTCAAGATAATAATTCAAATTTAAAATCCCAAGAAGCTTGGGACAAAGAAAATCTTAATATAACTAAAAAAATAATATTCATTAAAGGACTTGTAATAAATAACTGTTCAAAATATCCTAAAGTTTTTGGCTATACTAATAATGATGTTATAAGAAGTACTTATATAGAAGTAAAATAATTACAAAAATATTTTTAAATTGCTAAAACTTTCTCTAAAAATTCTATGTCAACGCCAAAAACAGATTGACCAGAAATAAAGAGCTTGGTAGACTAAAAGTATAATTATAATTCGTAAAGCATGCGTAATGAAAATATCGGACATTCTAAAGTTAAGAAGTTTTTTAATAGAATTTAAAAGGCTCATAACATCCTGTAAGTGATAATATGTCAAAAATTTTGTTTTTAGTGGCTGCAATAATAGTCATATTCCTGGTTTCTGTAGCGAACGCAGCTGCCATAAAGGTTATAGTCAACGACGTCAGCCCGCAGCCTGTCGAGCCGGGGCGCGACCTGACCTTGCGCATCACGTACAGCAATGTCGACTCGGACTTCGTGACGTCAACGGCAAAGCTGGATTTGAGATATCCTTTCTCTTTGAAGACCTCGACCGAGTCGTTCGAGAACGGCTTTGACCTGTGCGCGCACTGCTCGCGCACGAACACTTATTTCATCCATGTTGATTCCCAGGCAAGCTCCGGCGTCTATCCCATATTCGTGCGCACGACGCAGTCAGGCAGCGAGTCTGTTAGGACAATAAACGCCACTGTCAGGGGAAAGCCGAATGTTGTCCTGTCTTCCGATGCAATCACGAACACGACGCCTTCGTCTGTCTTCAGGATGGACGTGCAGGCCGGGAACATCGGGACAGGCATTGCCAACCAGATAAAGATAGTTTCCAAATCATCTGACTTCATCTCGCTCGGGAGCTCGGTGCTCACGCTGAGCGGCATAGCCCCCGGAAACAGCTCATCCGTTTCCTTCCTCATGTCGGTCGGCAGCGAGCTAAAGGCAGGTGCATACAGCCTTCCTTTTGAGCTCAGTTACGTGGATGAGTCGGGCACATCATACAACTCCACCCAGAACGTAGGTGCGCGCGTAGTCAATCTTGGAAAGGTAAGCATACAAAATATAAAGGTCGCCTCGGCATTCGGCGACCCTGCGGCCGGCGCGCCGGTGTCGGTCATCGTGCGCATAGAGAACACGGGCAAGGGCACGATGGATGCGATCGAGTCCGAGCTTGCATGCAACGGCCAGAAGGCAAAGTCATTCCTGGGGCAGCTCAAGCGCGACGAGGATGCGCCTGCTGTCTTTGACATGACACTGCCAGATGGCGGAAGGCATGAATGTGTAATGACGACAAGCTACTCTGACGACCTGGGCAGCCACACAACAACGAACAAATTCGACATATACCTGAAGAATCCTGAACTGCCGGTAATGCAAATAATAATTCTGCTTGTCATTATCGGGCTTGTTTATTATTTTTTGGTGAGAAAGCGAAGGAAGAAGAAGGAAGATTAGGAAAGCAAAAAAGACATACTATCCAAGCCCTCTATTCGCATTCGTTCCCTGATCTTGAATGCGCCTGAAACTGCCGCCTTTAGGCGGCATGTATTAGAGGCGCATTCGGGATCTCATCTTCCAACAAACCATCGACTTTAGTCAGTGGATATAAGGAAGATGTGATATTTCAAAGTCGCACCAAATTGTAAGGTAATAACCATGTCAGTTCGCACAGCATCCTTTCTTGCGGTCAAGGACCTGAAGAGGGACAAGAAGATAGCGATGCTCGTTGTCTTCCTGCTGGCATTCTCTTACATCAACATAACGTTCTTCGCGGCGTTCCTGAACGGGCTCGGCAACACTTTCCAGGAGAGCGTCATTGACACGTCGACATCCCATATCATTATCACTCCGTCCGAACGGCTGAAGTACATACCGGACGTGTCCCTGATACGCAAGAAGATAGAGCTCAACAGGGAGGTGACGGGCACGTCCGCGCGGATCAGCGTCCCGATTACCATAATATTCGGGGAGAAGCAGTTTTCCGTTTCTGCAACTGGAATAAAGCCCTCGGACGATTCACAGGTGACCACGACGTCGAATTTCGTCATTTCCGGCTCTTATCTTAGCGACACGAGCAGCGGCGAGGTCGTGCTCGGGAGGTTCATCGCCGGCGAGAGGATTGAGGATACGATAGGGCGCGAGCAGTTCGGGCAGCTTATCGAGGGGCTTGGCGTCCGTGTAGGCGAGGTCGTGACTGTCAAATATTCCAATGGCATCCAAAGAGAATACAAGGTGCGTGGCATACTGAGCGCCGAGGGCTTCTCGAGCGTCTCGCAGGACGTGTTCATAACGGACGAGGAAGCCAAAGACGTCCTCGGCCTGGAAGATCAGGCATCCAGCATCCTTGTGCGGCTCGATGACCGCTATAAAGCTGACCATGTAAAGCAGTTCATCCTCGAGCAGGGAATAAAGAACGTGGATGTAAAGACGTGGGAAGAGGCGTCGAGCTTTGTCGGCGCGATCAACTCAACCTTCGGCATAGTCATATTCGCCACGTCACTGGTCGGCATCATAATCGTCCTTGTCACCATCGGCATAGTGATTTTCATAAACACCTCGCGCAAGAAGCGCATAATCGGCGTGCTCAAGGCGATAGGAATGAGCAGCAGGGAAGTACTCCTGATATTCATGCTGCAATCAATTCTGCTTGGGACAGCCGGCATGCTGCTCGGCGTCGGCATATTCGAGGCGGTCAGCATCTACACGAACTCGAACCCGATACATCTGCCGATAGGGGACCTGAGGCTTATACTGCCGGTGGACTCGGTAATAGGCGCAGCTGCCCTGATAATTATTTCGGCAGTCATAGCGGGCTACGTTCCGGCGAGGTCCGCGTCGAAGCAGAAAATACTGGAGTCGATAAAAACCGTCGAGTAAGCCCTTTTCTTTAGGAAAGAAAAGTGCTTGCGGAAAAGAAAAATATTACAAAGGCTCGTGGCGTTCGCATGAACCAGATGTTTGCCAATGGAAATGAAAGATGAAACAAAATTCAAAAGAAAATAAAGACTAAAATGATAAGTCCAAAGAAGGAGTCAATATGAATATAATCGAGATGAAAGATGTTCACAAGACCTACAGGATGGGAGAGCTCCGCGTGAATGCCCTGAACGGAGTCGATTTCGGCGTGAAGAAGGGCGAGTTCGTTTCCATCATGGGACCGTCGGGCTCCGGCAAGAGCACTATGCTCCATCTCATGGGACTTCTCGACAGCGTGACGAAAGGAACCATCGAGATAAAGGGCAGGGACGTCTCGAGGATGTCAGAGGACATGAAAACGGATTTTCGCCTGAAGGAGCTCGGATTCGTGTTCCAGTTCTACTCGCTCCTGCCCGAGCTTACTGCGATAGAGAACGTCTTCATACCGCAGATGCTCATTGGAAAGAAGAATCATGAGCTGAGAAAGAATGCTTCCGGGGTGCTCGAGATGCTCGGCCTTGAGAACAGGACGGAGAACTATCCGCACCAACTGTCCGGCGGCGAGCAGCAGAGGGTCGGCATAGCCAGGGCCATCGTCAACAGCCCGGACATACTGCTGGCCGACGAGCCTACGGCCGCGCTGGACTCGAAGAGCGCGCTGAACGTCTTCAAGTCCATAAGGGACCTGAACGAGAAGCTGGGACACACCGTGATAATCATAACCCATGAGGAATCGCTGGGAGCGACAGCCGACAGGGGCGTGTGGCTGAAGGACGGCCAGATAGTGAAGGAGAAGAATTTCTAAAGAATCTTTTTTAATATGAAGCAAATGAGAATATTGATATTATAAATTTGCTTCAGTTATAGTGTCAAAGTTATAGTATAGAATTCATTTCTTTGACGCTTTATACTCGAAGTGCAATTAGTGAAAGCGATAATTATGGAGAACGAAGATGACTGAAACTGAGAATTGGGATTTCGAGGGTGAGAGTACGGTGTTCGAGTCGATGAAGGGGTCGGCCAAGAATTTCGTCTCCTATATGCGCGGGCAGTCAAACCTTAAGCAGAGCTTCGGCGCGATATTTCTCAGCATCATAACAGACGTGCTTGCCGGCCTCTTCCTAGGCAAGCTGGAAGAAACGCTGCTCCTTTTGCCCGGCTTGATTGTCTTGATACCAGGCGCCATGTCCATGCGCGGCAACATCTTCGGCGCGCTTGGCTCCCGGCTAAGCAGCGCGCTGCACATGAAAAGAATAGACGATTTCGACCTGAAGAGCAAGTACATACGGAACAACATCTACTCGTCGATCACATTGACAATATTCACGTCCATCGCCCTCGGCTTCATAGCGCGCGCGCTGCTCCTGATGTTCGGGGTGACGAGCGCAGGCGTGCTGCACCTTGTCCTGGTCTCATTCATAGGCGGCTTCATTTCCGGCATGGTCCTGCTTGTCGTGACTTTCGGCATCGCGTTCCTCGCGGAAAGGAAGAGATGGGACCCCGACAATGTGACGTCGCCTCTCATAACCGCGCTGGGCGATTTCTTCACCATACCATCCCTGGCTTTCGCCGCCTCCTTCATACTCGGAGTGCCCAATTTCTACATAATGGTCATGTCAGTCCTGCTCATGGCGCTCGCAGTGATAAACTTGGTGGTCGTCTTCGTCGCGGAGAGCAGCCAGGACGCGCTTGTGCTCCGGGAAGGCAGCTACAAGACCATCGTGCTCCAGTCCGTGATTGTCATGCTCTTTGCAGGCACGCTGAGCGCGATGTCCGGGCTGTTCCTGGAATCGAACCTCGGGCTGTTGCTTACGGTCCCCATAATAATCACGCTCATACCGGCTTTCCTCGAGGAAGGAGGCAACATAGGGAATATCCTCTCGTCGCGGATGGCGACAAAGCTGCACACGGGGCAGCTCTCTGCAAGATTCAGCATGGATGACGAGATAAAGCACGAGATAATCAACTCGTACATACTGTCGCTGATGATATTCCCGATAGTGAGCGTGCTGGTCTACGTATTCGGCGGCGCCATAGGGATCGGAGGCATGTCGCTCCCGAGGCTGATGTTCACGGCGACCATAGCCGGCATGGTGCTCACGACGATAGTGATTGCAGTCTCGTTCTTCGTGTCGATACTGGCGTTCAGGTACAGGATAAACCCTGACAACGTGACGATACCGATAGTGACGGGAACAGCCGACATCATCGGGGTGTTCACCGTTCTTACGGTAATGGAGAGCTTCGGGGTTTTGATTGTTTAAGCTTTTTATACTTTTTTGAAAACGTTTGGATATGTCTCATCTTGTGTCGGAAGCGTGGCATCAGGCGGAAACAAGGCAGTTTCTCAGGAGTCTTTTTGAGTCGGAGCCTAATGCAAGGCTGGTGGGAAATTTTGCCGCTTACATGAACGGCGTGCCGCAGTTCCTTCCGTCATTAGCTCAGTATTCTTTAGAGAGGGCAGCTCCCCTGTGGCTCGTTACTTTTTACGGCGAACCAAGGGAAAAGCATGTG
>JAGVVU010000057.1 GCA_018304605.1 Candidatus Aenigmatarchaeota archaeon
GCGAACGAGCCCGCCAATCAGGCCCGCCGCCGCTATCCAGAATAATCGGGAGGGTTATCATGGACTCTCCTCCTCCGGCTCGTTCATTTTTTCGGACGATTGTTCATTTTTTTGAACATTATTGATCCTTTGCCCTACAATGCCCTCTATAGACTTGGCGTGATCCAGGAAGAATCCCTTTATGTCGTCTGCGCTGTCCATGGAGATTTCCTTCCCGTAGTATTTCGATGCGTTCCTAAGAGCCCGGAAGCTGTCAAGCTCCTGCGTCAGTGCCGAGAGCCCGTATTTCTTCAGGTAAGCTATCGCTGCCTCATGGGAATAGGATTTGTATCCGTCTGCGGCGAGCAGCGCGTCAAGCATGTCTCTCAGGGCGTCATAGAAGTTCTCGAAAACCATTTTTGAGAATTCCTTGACATCGAGTTTTGATGCTTTCTCGATCCTGTACTTCGCGTCATTGAGCAGGGACTTCGCCAGCTCCATGTCGGGCTTTCTTTTCCTTACGTCGCCCTCGTTAAGGTAAAACTCGAAATCATTCATTTTTCAAAAACCCCTTTAGCACTATGCCGTTTATTATGTTGTTGAAGAATTCCCTAGACACCTCTTTCCTTGCGAACAACGAAAGTTCGATCCTTCTTGAGAGTTTCTTCTCGAACTGCCGCAGGTCCGGCCTTTTCTGGCTGCTCACAATCACTGCTATGTCTATGTCACTCTTTGACGTGTCCTCGCCGCGCGAGTAGCTCCCGAACAGCACGATAGCGCTCGGATTGTAGTATTCCTCAAGGAAATCGGCTATGCCAGAGCCGAATATGCCTCTGAGGTTGCTGAGCATCTTCTCGCGCCTGTAGCGTTCGCTTTCCATATCCGCCCTGTACATTATCATGTTGCCCTCCCTCTTCTGCTCGATTATGCCGGATTTTCTCAGCAAGGCAGCCTCTTTCCTGACGCTGTTGGGGCTGATGCGCAGCCGCCGCGCGATCTCCCTGATGTGCACCCATTTCTCGGGCGCCGCGAATATCAGTTGAATCATGTTCATTTTTCTTTCCATCTTCATTTCACCTTCTTCTCAAGCAAAGCGAGCCGCGCACGAGTCCGCCGATTAGGCCTGCTGCCGCTATCCAGAATATTATCGGGAGGGTTGGTATCATTCATTTAACCTCCCGTATCCTGCCGGCGTTCCTCTCGTGCTCCTCCTGAAAACTCTTCCACGACTTGTATAAGCGAAATATTTTTTCCCGCGAATAGATGTATGCTTTAATCAGTTCCTCGCACACGCTCCTGTCAACCTCGCCGCCATAAATGTCGCGAATTTGCTCAAGGTAAACGACCATCTTGTTGCACTCTGCCATCGACTCGTCCAGGAGTTTCAACCCGGTTTTCTCGTCTTCGAACCTTCGCGAATGCGCTTCGGCAATCAGGTTCGGTATGGTGAGCAAGCACTGGCTCATCCTGTCGGTCATCGGATATTTCCCGGTTATCTTCGGAGTGATTTTTCTCATCACGTCCGCGCTCGCCTGCGACGTTTTCTGGTAGACCTCAAGGTCACGGAAGCTGCGCACAGGTTTCTTCGGATAGAAGCTTGTTTTCCTGAATGTGCCGCTTGGAATTTTTCTAATTTCCATAGTTCCCATCCCGTCATTGCCTTCCGTTGAGATTTTGTCCCTGTAATTCTTCGCTGCCAATTTTAATCTGATTCAGTCTTGTCTGGTCTTTGGTTATTTTTATCTTGTGTCTTTTGTAAACGACATGAAGCGGGAAGAATTCATAGTAGTTCTTGTCGTCGAACCACGCGCACTTGAAGTCGAACAGGCGCAGCCCAGTGAGCCGCGAAAGCGCGAGCGCGTACACCGTAAGCTGCCCGATTGGCCTTTCCTTGGAGGCGTTCGGCTTGTAATCGAGGATATGCACGGAGCCGTTGCGGATTTGCAGGAAGTCTATGTGTCCGGTTATTATCTGTCGACCCCCTGCCGTCCCCGTGCCGCCGTTCCGTGCCGCCGTTGCCTTCCGTTGAGGGCAAGTCCCCGCCGGTATTTTTATGAACATCGGGACTGTCAGCCGCAGGCGCAACCTCAACATCGGCACTGGAACGAAAGATATCAGGTATCTCAAATCCAAGAGCCATCTTCATGTGGTCAACGTCGTCGCTGTCGATATAGACAGGCACTTCGGCTGCCACCGTGACTGAATCGTTGGCGAGCATGAACTTCTGCAGTATCTCGTGCCGCTCCCTGTTGTTATTGACAGCCTGAAGCACGAGCTGCGCCAAGCGGACGGCAAAGTTGAACCGCTCGTTGACGATGAGCTGGGATAAATCAAATTTCGCGTTGTCCGACGCTCGCCCGCCTTCCTTGAAAAGCTGGTGCGGGCACTCCGCCATTACAGCCTCGAGATAATCCTTGAGCGGAGCGAGCCGCGCGTTGCGGAATTCCTGCAGGCAAAGCTCCGCTTTCGCGCGGTGGTATCGGTAGCGATAGACTTGCCGATGAAAAAGCGTAACTGATTGTATTATCTGGTTCGGTGTGTACAGCTTCTTGCCGAATTCGCGCATCCTAGAATATGTGCAAAGCTTGCTGAACTCCTCGAGCCATGCCGAAATCGTGGCTGGCTGGACATCAAGGCCATAATGTTCCTTGAGAAAGCCGCAGCTTTCTTCCCTTGTATAGCCCATGTTGTAATAGCTCAGGCCGTCGATAATGGTCTTCAGCGGAAACTTTTTCCCCTTCACTCTCTGGGACGTGAATGTTTTGCTGCAGTCATTGCACAGGTAAAGCTGGACTTCCTCGAGCTTCTTCTTCCGCACGCCGCGTCTGACTATCTTCTTTGAGGAGCAGTACGGACATTTGTCTATTTGCTTCTCGACAGCCGCCGACTTGTCCTCTCTAGCCTTTCTCGGCCAGTCTTCCAAAGTGGATAAGTCAAGCTTCCTGTCTTTCTGAAATGGTGCTTTCATGGTGTTACCTGCTTTTTATTTTCATGTTTGACGAACTCCACGTTCGGCATATCTTCAAATGCCATGTCTCCTGTAAGGAATTTCATGCCATTGAGCTTTGCATAAATGTAGCCAACAGCATCCGCGTACGAAATTCCTTTATGCTGCAGCCGGAATTTTGACGCCTCGATGAGCGCTTCCAGCGATGGCATGACAACGAATTGGTTGAAAGTCTTTGCCGTTTCCTCGGCGTCTTTTTCGGAAAACTGCTTCAGGATGGCGTGATGTATTTCTATAAGATTCATGTAAGTAAGGACGCCGCTGTGGTTCTCGAAATATTCCCTGTAATTTTCAGCGCCGCGAAAATATTCAATCACAGCATAGCTGTCATAAAAGTATGTTGCCATACTACTCCCAGCCCTTCCTCATCTCGTCCTTGATGTCCTGCGCGCTTTTCGTGAACTTGAATTTCCCGAAAAGTTTCTTCACAGCCTCGACATCCCGTTTTTTCTTGATGTCCACGATAAGCTCGTCTCTAAGTGTGATGCCTTCCTTTTCCACAATTTCCTTGGGAATAGTGATGCCTAATGAATTGCCCCATTTCCTCGGTCTTGTTGTCGTTTCCATTTTAATCACTAATATAATTATATATTAATTATATTTAAGCATTTCTATCCTGTAATCTATCTCACGACTTCCATAGGCAGAAATCTCACGACTTTCATGCTTTTTCGCATTCCGGTCAAAACTCGTGATATGAAAATGGCGTGGATTTTTAACAGATTCGCCCGATTCCCCAAAATTTTGCATTTTATGCTCACTGCCTGTTCTCATGCTGTTTCGCGCCTTTCTTTCGTTTCCCCTCATTTTACGCCCACCGCCACTGAAATTCTGGATATTCCTTCGTTATTCTTGCTTTCCAGAGCTATCCCGACAACCCTGCTCTTGAACTCGTCGAAGCTTACCCTATCCTTCGGTTTCGCATATCCGATAGACGATTCATTGACCAAGATATAATCGCCCTCGCTCACATGCCCGGATACCTTGGTCCTTACCTGCCCTATAAACGCTACGGTCATGCACTTTCCAGCCTCGCATCCCTCGTTTCCCACCACGCCGGCGCTGTCGGTGACGACCATGTAAAGCGCCGCGGTCCCTGTGCCGAGGTTGCCGTTCCCTTGCTGGCATTGACCGGCGTTTAGCCGCGTCCCTGCCGATATTTTGCTCAATGACGGCATAGTCTTTCGGGACGAGCCATCTACGCCTGCAACCTCGGGCTGTCCCTGTGCCGGAATTTCATTTGAACTAATGCCGGAATTGCAAAGGTTTTCTGGTTTTGTGATTTTCCCGCCGACGACTGCAACGATGTCCCCTGCCGAGATTGCCGAGATTGACTCGTTTTCCCCGACCCGCATCCACTCCGCATAGTCAGTTCCATTCGACCTATAACTGCTGGCATTGATGTCGCCTTTTACGTCCAGTTTGTAGTTCGGCCCCGTCGTCCCTATGCCTACGTTGCCGCTCCCCAAAACTGTCACTAAGGCATCCGCGGTTGCAATATCCCCCGATTCCAGCGATAGAACCACACCATTTGCGCTGTTTTCCCTGTTCACAATCCTAACAGCTTTTCCTCCAGCCCCGTTGTAAGAATTATAAAATGTGGAGATATAGCCCGTACTATTCGAACCTCTCACATCAAGCAAGGTCGCTGGCCCCGTCGTCCCGATGCCGACGTTGCCGCTCTTGTCTATTCTCATCCGCTCCGTTGCTGTTCCCGCTGCACTTGTTGTCCAAAACATCATTCGTCCTGGAACTTGACTCGTCGCAACTGTTCCATCCACATCTCCCTGAATAAATGCGACGTCTTGAAACGTTGAGCCATCACTACCACGAAATGAAAGGAATCCCACAGTATCGCCACTTGCCAAAGCACTATGAGTTCCCATCGTGGCAGACTTACTTCGAGCTAAATCAAGGACAGAACCATGTGCCGCAGTAGTGGACCACGTAGATAACATTGCACCACCATAATTTGCGGATGTAGCTATATCTAACTTTTCACCCAATCTAACATTCGGCGCCGTCGTCCCGATGCCGACGTTGCCGTCTTTTGTAATCCTCATTCTCTCCGCTGGAGATGCCCCT
>JAGVVU010000013.1 GCA_018304605.1 Candidatus Aenigmatarchaeota archaeon
TGTAGAAAGTCGCATAGAAGAAATATCCAGCGAGAGGATTTAAGGTAAAATCTTTAGGACAACGTCATCCCTAAATCTTTATATACTTTTAGTGTTCATGTTATACTAAATAAATAAAGACGTGGTTTTGCAAGGTGTTTAGAAATTAGGATAGAAATACGGAAGAACGGCGCCGCCGTGATCATAACATTCGATACGCAGGCGGACAAGTTCGACTCGGACTATGAGCGCAATAAATTCTTCCGTAAGCTCCACGGATGGAACCAGGTCGTGCCTTCCGGCGGCAAGCGCTATGAATACAGGCGGCACGGGATTCTGGACGAGGTGCCCCACATCAAGGTGGCCGACTCAGCATTCATTGTCGCAATGGAGCACATGAAGAGGATGGAGACTTTCTTCAATGAGTGGCATGAGAAGGTGCACTGCGAGATGATGAAAATAATGATGGACCCCGAGCAGATGAGGAAATTACTGGCCAGGGAATAATGTCAAATAAATAACATTGCAAACCATAATTATAATGAAAATCGGGTGATATTCATGACAGAAGACGTAAAACTTAGGGTCGGAGAACTGACGGAGAGGGGAGACTTTGGCCGGGGCATAATAAGGATTTCCGCGAAGGATATGAAACGGATAGGAATAACAGAAGGGGATATAATAGAATTAGAAGGAAAAAGAAAGACAGCTGCAATAGCAGTGCGCGCTTATCCCGTTGACATAGGGCTGGACATAGTCAGGATGGACGGGCTTGAGAGAAGAAATTGCGGCGCGGGCATAGGAGAATCTGTCAAGGTGAAAAAAGCCGCGGTGGCAGAGGCGAAATCGGTCACAATAGCTCCGGCACGAAAAGGCATAATTATACACATGGGCGGCAATCTGATAAAGCAGAATATTCTCATGAGACCTCTCCTCACAGGAGACATAATAATCCCGAATCCCATCGTCCAGGACCGAAGATCGAACAGCGTATTCGAGCAGTTTTTTGGCATGGATTTCGGCGAATTCCTGTTCACGCCATTCGGCGAGGAGAAATTCGTAGTTGTGGCGACGGAGCCGAAAGGAATAGTGCGCGTTACAAGGGCTACTGATGTCGAGCTGCTTCCGCAGGTCACGAAACCTCTCGAAGAGGAGAGGATTCCGGAAGTCACGTACGAGGACCTTGGCGGGCTGCACGAGGAAGTGAAGAAGGTAAGGGAAATGATCGAGCTGCCGCTGAAGCACCCCGAGCTTTTCGAGCGCCTAGGCATCGAGCCGCCGAAAGGAATACTTCTTCACGGGCCTCCCGGATCGGGCAAGACGCTTCTGGCGAAAGCTGTGGCAAACGAGAGCGGCGCAAAGTTTTTTGTGATAAACGGCCCTGAAGTCATGAGCAAGTTCTATGGCGAATCAGAGGAGAACCTTCGCAAGATTTTCGAGCAGGCGGAGAAGAGCGCGCCGAGCATAGTTTTCATAGACGAGATAGACTCGATCGCGCCCAAGCGTGAGGAGGGCAAGGGAGAAGTCGAGAAAAGAGTGGTCAGCCAGCTGCTCACGCTTCTCGATGGACTGAAAGCCCGCGGCAAAGTCATAGTTATCGGCGCGACGAACATACCAAATTCGCTTGATCCTGCATTGAGAAGGCCGGGACGCTTCGACCGGGAAATTGAGCTAGGCGTGCCGAACAAGGAGGGAAGAAAAGAAATACTCCAGATCCATACGCGCGGAATGCCGCTAAACAAGAACGTGGATCTCATTCAGATAGCCGAGATCACCCATGGCTACGTCGGCGCTGACATAACGGCGCTCTGCAAGGAGGCTGCAATGCACGCTCTCCGAAGGGTGCTGCCGGACATAGGGTCGATAAAGGGGGACAGACCGATACCTCAGGAGGTACTCAAGAACCTGATCGTGACAAAGGAAGATTTTGATTATTCGATGAAGATGGTGGAGCCTTCCGCGATGCGAGAAGTTCTGATAGAAATTCCGAAAGTAAAGTGGGAAGACATCGGTGGATTGGGGGAAGTGAAGGACTCAATGAAAGAAGTCATCGAGTGGCCGCTGAAATATCCGGACTCTTTCAAGAGGCTGGGCATAAAGCCTCCTACCGGGGTGCTGCTTTTTGGCCCTCCGGGATGCGGAAAGACGCTGCTTGCCAAGGCTGTAGCCAATGAGAGCGGCGCGAATTTCATATCTGTAAAAGGCCCTGAATTGCTGTCGATGTGGGTCGGTGAATCAGAAAAGCATATCCGCGATGTTTTCCGCCGGGCGAAGCAAGTCGCGCCCGCGATAATATTTTTCGACGAGGTAGACGCGCTAGTGCCGAGGAGGGGAATGTCGCAGGGGGACAATGTTTCTGAACGTGTGGTCAGCCAGCTGCTTGCAGAAATATCAGGATTGGAAGACCTTCATGACGTGGTTGTCGTGGCAGCAACAAACAGGCCGGATATAGTTGACCCGGCCCTGCTCAGACCTGGCAGGTTCGACAGGCAGATACTTGTGCCAACGCCCGATGAGAAGTCCAGACTGGCGATACTCAATGTGCATACCCATGACATGCCGCTTTCGGGCGATATAGACCTGAAGAAACTGGCAAGAGAGACCATCGGATACTCCGGCGCAGACCTCAATGCACTTGTCCGCGAGGCTGGACTGAACGCCATGAGAAAAGATACAAACGCGCAAGAAGTTACCAAGCCGGATTTCGAGAGATCCCTGAAGGAAATAAAGCCTTCTGTAAGCGAAGAAATGAACCAATTTTACGAGAGCATACTGAAGAGAAGAAAAGCCCAGGTTATCGAGGAAGAGATTAATTACACAGGATAAGGCCCGTCAAAAGAACCATATTGCGAATTCAGGCGAATTACATGAAATGCATAGTTTGCGAAAAGAACGCGGAAAGGACAGCGATACGGCAGGATATAGAGGCGGCTTTTTGCGAACGCCACTATTGCACTGAACCGGAGGTTCGTGCAAATTGTGCGGATGCGGGGCATTCGGTACAACATCCAAGGCAGTGCATCTTCATAACTGTCTGCCTGTGCTATTAGTTGAATTCTTTGGTGATCTGATGAAAACAGTGCGCGAAGATTTCGAGAACGCAAAGAATGTGAAAGAGATATTCGAAGTAGTCAAGGATGCGGTCAGGCTGTCACTCAATGAGTCCCGTGCCGGCATCGACCTTGGACTGATAGATCTTGGCAACGGCCACGGCCAGCTGCTTAGCGCGTATTACCCCGTCGGCTCGAATATTATCGTACTGAACAAGACGCCGCTCAAGCGCGTCACAGAGACCAGGCCCGACCTGATGAAGCCGTATGTTTTCGTCGTCCTGCTGCATGAATACATCCATTCTCTAGGTTATCTTGACGAGAATACAGTCAGGAAGCTAACGCATGGCATAACTAAATCCATATTCAACGGGTCGACCATAACGGAGATGGCGAAGGACATGACAAAGTTCTTCCCACTCCTGCTCTATCCGGGCGGACATCCAGCAAACGGCAAGATGCACGTCATAGAGCTTGAGCAGCCAGATTACATTGGATGATGAATTGTCAAATCTAACTTCTACGCTTGTACCAAAACCAGTATTAAAGGCGCCTGCCAATTTTCTATCATGACATGCATGGCCTGCGGTCAGAGGGCGGTTGCCATCGTCGTGAGAAAGGGCATAGAAGTCGCGTTCTGCACGGTACATATGCCTGTTAGGATTGTGGCAACAGTCAAAGCATAACCAAGAATAGCGCGAAGTCATAAGCAACAGTAAAGCGCCTGCGACTGCTCAACTAAATACTTTATTTCTCTAATATTTCCAGGACTTTGTCTCTCAATTTTTCAAATTTAATGTAACCGGCCCTTTTATTGAAGTGACCTGCATTCGGCACAAAATCTAACTTTACGTCAAGATTTTTTGCTAGCGCTTCACCGTTTCCGAGGGATACATAAGGGTCGTCATTCGACTGAAAAACTACAAAGCGACCTGCTTTCTTTTTTATTTCATGCCAATTGAATGAAAAGCCGCAAAAGCTGCTATCACGGTCATAGTTTAAAATAGGGCGGATCCCCACAGGCGTCCCGATGAAGAATGCAGCTTTCACCGGGTGCGTTAATCTTTCAAGAATACGCAACGTAAAAACTCCACCTAAGCTGTGACCAATGATCACTGTTTCTTCATTGATATATTTTTCATATTCCCTGAGAACTTCAAACCATTCTGATATTTTTGAAGGCACTACCGGCGGCGAAGGAAATTGTGGCACGAAGACTTTGCAACCTTTTTGCTCCAACTCATGCTTCAGCCACGGAAACCAGTTTTCTTCTGGATATCCTTCTGTTCCATGGAAGATAAAAATAGTTTGCATAAAAATGCCAGTTTATTTTCCACTGTGATACTTTTCCCATACCTCGACGAACTTCACGAAGTTGTCTATTATCTTCGTCCCGTCCGCGCCCATCTCCGGGTTGAAGTGCACGCCGAAGAACGGCTTCTCGACTTCTCCTATAATCTCCGGGTATTTTGATGACGCGAACACCTCGAAGTTCTCGGGCAGCTCGTCTATGACCCCGTCGCAGTTGCTGAACGCCACGAACATCTTCTTCATGTCCAGAGTCAGCGAACAGGGATGGTCGATCTTGACGCGGACCTGCTTCTCCGGCTTTCCCTTGGAAGCTTTTGCGCCGTAAGCCCCGACCAGAAATATTGAGGCTGCACCGATGGCGAGAAGAGGCTTGTCAGTGCCCTTGATTATTTTCTCGTTGTGCTTATGGTTCTTCATGTCGCCGTCAGAAAGGATAAAAGCAGACGCCTTCATGTCGGCCTTCTCGGGCTTGACAACGACCTTTTGCCCGCGCACAAGCCGGGCTATCTGCTCGGCGCCTTTTCCGTTGTCGACTATCTGAAGCATAATTAGAATTCGCTCATAAAGCTTTTAAGCATGAACTGATGAAAAACCAATGGTTCTTCTATAAAAACTTTTTATTCGCCAAGGCGCAAGATGAGATTAATGATAATCAAGTCTTCAAAGCTGCCAAGCAAGAAGCGCGGCAACATGAAAATAACTGAATACAAGATAAACACGGATTTCAGCGGGGCGCTAATAGAGATAAAAGGAAGGCATGGAAAAATCAAATGCACTGCCGAGGACAGAATTTACTTCATAGTTTCAGGAACCGGCAAGTTCATCATTGGCGGGAAGAGCGCTTCCGTATCAAAGAATGACGTGGTCTTTATCCCTGAGAATACGCCTTATGATATTTCTGGAAAATTAAGATATTTTCTGATTTCCAGCCCCGAATTTCACCCGAGCCATGACGTATCGCTTGAATAATCTATTTTGTTATTATTATCGGCTCGTCTCTTACTATTATTGTATGCTCTGCCTGGCTCACCATGCCGGCTTTTGCCTCGCGCAGCACAGGATAGCTGTACAGCACGCCTCGCTGCACCAATTCGCGCAACGCCATCCGCACCCTGAACAGGGAATCGGGAACACCAGACTGCCTGGCTTCCTCCGACAGCAGCCATCGCTCCGCGAAAGGCAGGCCGTTGTAGCGGGCGACATACGACGCAATCCTCTTCGCATCCATGCTGCGGACGGGCTTGTCTGCGGAGAAGGAAAATATCATAACTTCCGGCGTATCTTTTACATGGCCAACGCCATTAGTTGCAAAGGGCTCTATTGCGATCACTTGCCCGTCTGATAAGCGATAATCATTCCTCAATGCAATATTGGGAATGCTCGGCTCCTTGTGCTCCACGTAGCGGTCGAGTCCATGGCCCGTAAGATTCTCTACAGGAACGAAGCCCGAATTTCTTATGGCATCTTCGATTGCCTTGGAAATATCACCTATTGCAGCTCCCGGCTTTACCAAATCAACGGCTGCGGCTAGCGCATCCTTGGCAGCTTTTAACAAGCCATCGTGCTGGCCGAAGTCGACCGTTATTGCCGTGTCGGCTATGTATCCATCTATGTGTGCGCCCACATCTATCTTCAGCACATCGTCTCCTGATATTTTTGTCTCGTCGTTGTGCTGCGGAGTATAATGAGCGGCGAACTCGTTCAATGACAGGTTAACAGGAAAAGCGGGCTCGGCTCCGGCTGAGCGCACCATGGCTTCGACCTTCTCGGCAAGCTCAAGGAGCGGCATCCCGACTTTCGCGAGCTTCGCTGACTGCTCGCGGACTTCCGCAGCTATCTTGCCTGCCTTGATGTATTTTTCAAGAACTTCGTCGTTCATTAGGATTACTTCGATGTCAAGATTAAATAGATTTCAAATATCCATCTTCCTATGGTCGAGATGTTTTTTCTTGCACTGGATTATGCAGAAGCCAGTCAGGCTGTTGATGCTGCAAAATATTCGATGGGAATATTAAGGCAAAGATTCGGAACTGAAATTGTTGATGGTATACCAGATAGTTATGGTAAAGTCGGGCTAAAGCTGCCGCCAAACCTATTATACGAATCCATAGATCCCGTGCTCTGGAGCTTTTGTCGCGACAAGGCTAATTTCATTGACGCCAAGTTTTATGATGACCCTGTAGGAAGCGAAAGATCCATCAGGAGGCTACATCCAGTTTTGCCGGTTTCCTATTTCACAATAGCAGCGCCAATGGGTGTGCATATGATGAGGCAACATGTAAGATTTGCACACGAACTTGGAATGGAGGTTTTGGCTGCGACTGCGCATACTCATATGCCTCCTGGAGATGTCCGAGATACCTATAATGTAGATTGCATTCCTGCAATATATTCCCTTGGGAACAACGCTTTAGAGGCCGGGTGCGATGGTATTGTCCTTGACGGGGAGGCGCTGAAAAACCCGGACATCCAAGGGCTTCCTCTAAAAAAATTAGTCACAGGCATAAGGCTCAAGCTTCACGAGAGGCGCAGACAAAGCAGGATAACGCTTCTTGAGGAAGCGAAGGAACTGAAAGAACAGATGGATTACGCGGTTGTGAGCAGTGGATATTTGGACAAACCAGAAGAGCTGATTGAAATTTTCAAATCGCTCCTCTAATTTCATTAGAAGAAAATATTATTTGCTTTCGTATCTATAAATTGTTTTTAGACACTGTCGTCTTTATAAGACACAATTGCCAATTAAGAGAGGGTTTATTTCTTATCAACGAACTAGGCAGCTCGCAAGGCGGATGTTGGAATCAGGAGCCCTTAAATTCGATATCAAGAACTATTTTGTCTGGAGCTCAGGGCACAGAATGCCTGTCTATAACGATACTAGGCTCCTTCTCGGAGATTATGATACAAGGATGATGGTCTCTGAGGGATTTCAGGACACCATAAGGGAAAAACAGATAAAGTACGATATGATATTCGGCGTGGCAACTGCAGGCATATCTCCTGCAACAACTCTAGCTGACTCACTTAAGGCGCCGCTTGGATATGTAAGGAGCACTCCAAAAGGCTATGGACTCGGAAAAGCCGTGGAAGGACCCGACCCCTCAGGGAAGAAGACGCTTGTCGTTGAGGAACTCATATCAACAGGAAAAAGTGCCGCAAGAGCAATCAGCGAATTGAGGAAGTCCGGCGCACGAGTGAATCATTGCCTATCCATATTCAATTACAGCTTTTACATATCGCAAAGAATCTTCAACTGCATGGAGACATTCGATGATGATGTGCTGGAAGAGCCATGCACTGTCACATCCCTTGTCTACTGGGATACACTGATTGACGTTGCTGCTGAAATGAAATACGTCTCTGATACGCAGATCGGTCTTCTGAGAAAATGGAAGAAGGATCCTTTCAATAAGTAACTACCACCGAAAATGTTTATAATGCGTTATCAAATTTCTGAACAAAGGAGACTCAGCCAATTCTGGATAAGGGCAGTGGTCAACAATTGATATCATCCCTTCTCCTGTTTCTTGCGCTACGCTATCCCGAATTCCATAGTCACCCCAACCAGAAACCGCAGCCTGATGCCTGCTATCCAAGGCATGTAATTCATTAACATATCTGATTAGGGCATTATCGGCAAGCTGGTTACACTGACTGAATTCAGTTAAAGCAAAAGGAAAAATAATCTGTATCATTTTTCTAAAATTATACAAAAATGATTTAAACTAACAGGAAATGGTTACTTCCAGTAAATCTTATTCTTGGCGAACAATTTTTCCGCATTTAAAATATCCTTGTAGAATTTTTCTTTATCAGTATGTAGCATCGCCAATATGCGCGCCGCGGTTTGCGGACCTATGCCGTGGCCTGCCAGAACTTCCGCGGCTTTCCTGCCGTAGACCATCACCAAATCCGCCGAGCGACGCACGTTCTGCAGGTCTTTCTGCTCTTCGTCATTGAGGGGCTTCTTCTTCGCACGCTTCTTCACCACTTCCGCGGCTGTTATCTGCCGCTTGCGGATAATACCTATAAGACGGCTGTGGCATTTCGGGCAGGACGGCTGCTCGTCGATATCTTTAACGGTCATGATAAGATTATAATCGCCGCAATTGGTGCAAACCAGACGGACGCGGGTTGCAAGCAGACGTTTGCGAAAAGCGTTGAGTATTTCCTTCTCCGGCATCCTTGGCTTCATGACTTCCTTGAACTGGTGGACCAGCGCCAGCTCGCCGAGATAGCTGAGCCCGGGCTTCAGGTGCATCTTCACTTCCCCCTTCCTTATCCGGTCGAGCACCACCGCTGCATTCTCGAGGTCCATCTTTTCCAGGAAGAGCTCGCGCAGCGTCTCCTCATATATCGGCGATTTCGCATAGTTGGCCACTATCTTGTTCATATTTATCTTGTCAAACTTGGCGTCGCGGGATATGACGCCGAAGCGGCGGGCGACGTGCAGGAACCGCCACTTGAACATGGACGAGCGCTCAAGAGCTGACGTCAGAACAGTTTTTATATCCTCAGCCTCTTCCAGCAGCTTAACAACACGGTTGACGTCGACTACCGTCTGCAATATTATCCTGTACGGGTCGTTCTTCATGTTGACAGCCACGCCACTTTCTGCTGATATGACAGCAGCAAGATACCGCCCCAGCGTGTCGTTAACGAGCGAGCCCGCGCAGGTGTGGATGATAATGAAATCCTTGTAGTTCTCGATCAGGATGTTCCTGTTGTCGGGTATCGGGAATGGCTTGTGCTGCTTGATCATGCTTATCATTTCCTTCGCCGAATCGGTGTCTGCGTTGTAGAATTCTTTTATCTGTGCCACGTTCTCTGTTGATGCAAGCTTTCGCAGCTTACCGACTTCCTGAGCTACATCGAAGGCTACTGGAATAAGCTCGCCTTCCCATGAAGGTATGGCCGATTCTATGTCATCCACAGGCTCGACAATAACTTTTCCATTATCCACTTGTATTATTTTCCAGGCACGGCCCGCGCAAATAAACTTGTTGCCCGACTGGCCATGCTCTGCGACGAAAGCCTCATCAAGGCTTCCTATAGGCTCGTTCTCGACTATGGAGATGACTTTGAACTTGACAGACGCCGGTATTGTCGATAGGTTCTCGAAATAAGATGTCCATGTTTTTCTTCTTCTTTTTATCCCAAAAGATTTGCCATCAGGCGCAGGGTTCAGCCATATCATGCGAATGTCAGCCATGAACTTGAGCAGCGCGTCAACCTGCTCCCTTGTTATATCACGGAACATGTAGGAGCCTTTGGATATCTCGAATACCTTCTCCGGCGTCATCTCATATTCATCCAGGCACATGCCAAGTATCTGGCCAGACAGGACATCTAGTGCCATGTCATGCGTCCTTATCTTGTCAAGCCTGCGGCTCGCAGCGTGGCTCGCCACCACACACGACTCAAATATATCCTCTTCGCCGGACAGGATGATGCCCTTGCTGACCTCGTCGATGCGATGCCCTGCTCGGCCGACACGCTGTATCAGGCGCGTGGCTTGTCTTGGCGAAAGGTACTGCACGACAAGATCAATCGAGCCTATGTCTATCCCAAGCTCCAGGGAACTTGTTGCTATCAGCGACTTGAGCTTCTGCTCCTTGAATGCCACTTCGCTCTTGATCCTGCCTTCTTTCGAGAGCGAGCCGTGATGGACCTCCTGCTTCAGCTCCTTGTCAAGCCTCTTCAGTCTTGATGATATGACTTCCGCAGTCTCACGCGTGTTGGTAAATACTATCACGCTCTTGTGGCTCTGGATAAGATCATAAATGCGGCGAAGGCGGGCTGTGGTGCTGACGCCGATGACGAGATCGTCCGCTATCAGCTGGTCCTTGGGCGTAGGTTTCGGCGTCTCCACACGGATGTTATACTTCTTCGAGGACTCCGCCTGCACTATTTTCGTGTCAGCTGACAGAAAGCTAGCAACAATCTCAGGCGAACCGACAGTAGCTGACAGGCCTATGCGCTGGAAGTTTCCCGACAGCTGCTTCAGCCGTTCTAATCCTAATGACAGCTGTACGCCGCGCTTGCTCTCGATAAGCTCATGAATTTCGTCAATTACTACATACTTGACATTCTTCAGATGCTCGCGGAATATCTTCCCTGTCAGAATCGCTTGGAGCGATTCTGGAGTTGTTATCAAAACATGCGGCGGGTTCTCCCTTTGCGCTGCACGCTCTTGCGCAGATGTGTCGCCATGCCTTACGTCTATCTCTAGGTCCAGCTTGTCCGCCCACCAGAACAATCGCGATAAAAGATCCCTGTTGAGCGACTTGAGAGGGGTCACATAAAGAAGCGAGATGGGCTTGCTCTTTTCAAGATGAATTTTATCTAGTAGTGGCAGCATAGCGGTTTCCGTCTTGCCGATCCCTGTTGCTGCTATAATGAGAATATTCTTTCCTGCAAGAATGTCAGGAATCCCGAGCTTTTGAGGGAGCGTCGGCTCAATGAAACCTTTCTTGGCTATCAAAGACCGCATTTTCTCGGAAAAAAGATTGAATACCATATATCTCGCTCACTCCTTCACTTTCAAATCATTTACGCGGCCTATGTCGGTGCCGTCGAGAAGATAGATCTTCGGATTTTTCAGTTTCGAAGCTATCGGCCCGTTGAACGTCCCCCTGTTCACCAGGAAATACCCGCACAACTCATTGAATGCCGGCATGATTATGATCGTCTTGCCGCCCAGCCTTCCGCGCACCCAGACGGGCTCGTTGTACGTTGCGCCTACATCGTCGCGGAACTTAACGCAGAGATGGTTGTGGCCTATGACAATAATCCCCTTATCGCTCCTTATCCTGCGATGACCATGGGTGAAAATGTATCCGCCGACCGAGAAGGATTTCTGCACAGAGACCCTCTTGCCATCAACGAGCTTTTCTATGAAACCGTCATGGTTTCCCTTGACAATGATTATTTTCTTGAATTTCAGCAGCTCCAGAAATTCCGGAACCTCGCGCCTTTCCTGCGGGCTTATTCCGGCCGTTTTATGCTTCAGGTCGCCGACTATTATCAGTGACTCAGCTTTGGTGAGTTTCTTCAGACTGTTCAATCTTTCCGCCAGGCGCTTGACCTGGCTTGGCAGCGAGATGCCAGATTTCCACAGGTCTTTGGTATGCTAGAGGCTGGAAGATTTAAAATAGCTTGATTTTGGAAAGAACCTGAAGCATAGCCAGATGTTTCTTGTCAATCTGCCGCTTCGATTTCTTTGTTGTCATGCCTGTTATCTTGGCTGATGTTGAATTTTTAATTTCTTCAATCACTACGCGGCTTTTGGAAAATACTTTCGAATCCTTGAGCAACAGCACATTGTATACGCCAGGTATCTGCAACGTGTAGTTCTTCCCGGAGAACTCAAAGTCCTGGCCGAGTATCAATATCTCGCAGCCTTCGCACGCAGTGAGCAGCACGCTGCTGTTAATCTTTTCTATACTCAGCTTCGGACGCCCGAGCACTTCTATTGGCACTATTATGTCCTCTTCTTTGTCCGACTTGAGCCTGACCTTCATCGTGTAGTTACCCGGCTCTGTGCCGTTTTCTATCTTTTTAGCCAGGACAACCAAGCCGCTTGCATTCAGGTCTTTCCTGTTCGCGTCCCACGAGCCTTTGCCATTCCACTCTGACACAGGCTTGTTTCCGCTGTAAACGTACGAGTATATCGAAAAGCTGCTGGCAGATACATTTACAATAGTTTCGAAAGGCTCATTGACGTAAACCTTGGATGGGTATGACAGAAGTTCCATACTCTTTTTTGGATCAGAAGCACCGGTGCTACCTGAATTGCTTGGACTGCTTTCTGAACTGCTGCCAAGTGCGCTACGTGCTTGGAAGCCTTTTACAACAATGAGCTTCTCGGCTGAGTTATCAGACACATTGTCCTGGCAGCCTGTCCTGAGCACGGCTTTTATCTTGTACGCTTCTGTTCCTGTTATGCTGTCCGGCGTCCACTGACGGTCAACTGACTTGTAGCACGAGAATTCCTGGGTTGTATTTAATTTTGCCTTGACGTAAGATCCGAAAAGGTCCTCGATCCAGTATTCGACATCCACCGATGTCTCGTTGCACATGCTGTCAGCAAGAAGCAGCCTGTATTCGAGCGTTGCGGTGCCGTTAGCAATGCTTTCTGAAGATATCGAAACTGACGTGTTGCACTGCTTCTGCGCTTCGCTTGCCGCAACTGTCCTGCAGACATCATTGTTTGACAGGTTTGCGTCGCTGAATGACAGATTTGATACGTAGCCGCATATCGTGTAGTTGCCAGCAGCAGCCGGCGCCCAGCTGCCCGCCTCCATAGAGCAGCCTACCTCTCTAGAAAATGAGCCGGTTACAGAAGAAGGTGTTATATTGTATGATACTGTTACATTGTCTAAAGTTGTGCATGTTTTGTTGTCTATATCTATTTTGAATAATGATGTGTATGTCTGATTTACAGTCGCGTTTTCTATATAAACAGACAGTCTTACATCAGTAATATTTACAGTTGCATTGACAATCGCATTCGCCCCATTATTAGCTGCACCGGGCGTCGGGTCACACTCTACAAATCCCCGGCAAAGGGCTTTCCCATTACCGTTGGCACCATAAGAACTTTCATAGAATATTATGTCTTCCTTGATGCCATTGCTAAGGTTCAGCGTATCGTTGGTATTTCTAAGGCTGATGGACAACTCGATTATCGTATAGTTGAACTCACCCAACAATCCATTGTTATTTCCCCATACCGACTCGAAGCTGCTGTTGCCTGTTAATCTATTAGTTATCACCAGATAACTTCCGTCTGGCATGGAATTGTTCCCCAGCGGCTGACTATCGAATGTCCAACCGGATGTATCGGTATTGGTTCCGTTATTGTATATCTCAACCCATTCACACAGGTCGTTGGAGCAGTTGGGGTTGTACATTATCTCACTCACTTGGAGATTCCATATTGGTTTTGGCAGGAAAAATAGAACAACTATGGCTATTAGCAAGAATTTACCATACATAAAGATACGGGGAGGAGGGTTTTTAAGAGTTATCTATGTAATTATAGTTAGTTGGTGATGAGGCTCACCGTTAAACGCCGAAAGGCTGATAGCTTCTAATTCTTCGGAGGTGAGCCATCTGAAAAGATCCTACAGATTATACGTGTATGAAATCTTTGAAAATCTTGGCAGAATAGAAGAGATTTGCGCGTCTGTATCCTTTTATTTCTCAAAGATTTATGACTTAGAGAAGAATTTCGGCAATAGGAGCAAGTACGCGACGATATCAAGACAGACCGTATTTTTGGCTATCCAAAGGTCAAATTCTATGATGCTTGAAATAATAAGAAAGATGGAAATTGTTCGACAGAATAAAATAATTAAAACAGACAATATAGAGCCATTAATTTCGGAAATTCACGACAGGATAGAATCGATAAAAAAATCTTACAGCCAAGAGAAGTATGAAGGCATTGTAAAACAACTGGGAGAAATAGGAGACAAGTGCAATGAAACTAAAATTGTATTTCAAGAACTCTTGAAGTGATTTGTACGATTTTCCGCCCAGTCAATATTGTTTTCCCATATTAATTATCTCTGAGACTTGTAGGGAAACAACTGGCTGGGCAAGCAGCAGCAAAACCGGCAAAATCAGCCATTTGGCATGCATTAATCTTTCAAAATGAGTGCTTATAAAATTAGCTCTGATCAGCAAATTATCTGGTCGCTATTTCCCGGCGCTGTCACCCTTATCGTGCTGCTGCCTGAGCATACAGCTGCAGTTGACGAGCATGCGAATACAGAACCTGCGGCCTGCGGCACGCTTGGGCAATTACCACTCGTAGTTGCCGTGCCATTGACAAATATGGCGACTGCACTGGCCGGAATGCTCTGGCTGCCCGTATTCCTGAGATTTACCGCCGTGCCGGCTGCGCTTTCTATCCTGATCTTTTGCGCCTGCTGGCTCAGCTGCTGCTGAAGCTGTGTGTCCGTGCTGTCCGTTGCCGTCTGCGCAACCCTCTGGAACCAGACGAAGGCGAAGCCCACCATCGATATCGTGATAAGTAACAGCAAAATTATAGCAATCACGGGTGTAATACCTTTCATTAAGCTCACTCTATTATTTCTTTTGTCGGCAAGTGGTATATAAAGCTTAATTCAGAAAATTGAATTAAGCTTGTACAGGAGAATGCAACCGAATAAAACAGCATTCGCATGTCAACAACCTTGAAGTCAAACAACACTTAGCAATTCCTCAACCTCATCATTTTCTGATACCTGCAAAGCCCCGAAAGGGCATCGGCAGCTGTTTCCGGGGATGAGTAAGTCGGGACACCTTTCTCCTCCAACATCTTCCTGTGCAGGCTGGTATACTCCCCGCCCGCCATGCAGACCAATATCGGCTTCTTGAAACGTTTTGCGGACGCAATGACGTCAACAATCTCGGAATCCAGCGAGGATATCTGCATCAGAAGTATGGCAAGCACAGCGTCAACATTATCATCGTTCAGCACAAGCGGAAGAACGGATTTGTAGCGTGCCGTGTCCGCGTCGCCTGTCAGGTCCAGCGGGTTTGATACCGAAGCATAGAGCGGCACATGAGCTTTCACCTGATTTGCCGTCTTGTCTGACAGCTTGGACAGGCGCAAACCGCCCTGGATAAGCGCATCGGCTGCCAATATTCCGAATCCGCCGCCGTCTGTTATCACGTGCACCCGATTGTTCCTTGGGATCGGCTGGCTGAAAGCTTTTGCAAGGCCGAAAAGCTTTTCAACATGCCGCTGAAGATGCCGGCTTCGCCCGCCATAGAGGCTGTGTGCGAGGCTACCGCCTTTTTTGTCTGGCTGGTCTTGCCGGCCTTGACAACTATTACCGGCTTGGTAGAAACCTTGAGCTTCTCATAAAGCATGCGATAATCCTTCGAGCCTTCGACGTACATGCAAATCGTCTTTGTCTTCTCATCGTCTAGCAGGTAATTCAGCATGTCCGTCTCGTTGACGTCAACCATGTTTCCGAGCGAGACGAACTTGGAAATGCCTATCCCCTCAAAGGAAGCCGAGTCCAGAGCGGCGGAGCCGAATGCCCCCGACTGGGAGACAAAGGCGATATTTCCCTGGCGCGGGCGCTGCTGGCGATGACGGAGGTTGAATACGGTGTCCACGCCAGAATAAGCGTCATACAGCCCGATAACATTCGGGCCGATTATTCGCATGTCCCCCCTTGCTCTTTTTATGGCCTCCTCGCCTTCTGCATTGCCCGCCTCTGCAAAGCCGGATGTGATTATGACAGCCGCCTTGACGCCCTTTTCCCTGCATTCCACAACTGACTGCAGTACAGACTTGGCAGGCACAACTATGACGGCCAGGTCGACAGAGCCTCCGACGTCCTTGATGCTCCTGTAACATTTCTTGCCAAGGACTTCGCCGGCATTCGGATTTACGGGAAAGACCTTCTTTTCCAGAAGGTTCCTGAATATTATGTGCCCGAACTTTTTCGGATTGCGGGATGCACCGATGACGGCAATGCTCTTTGGGTTGAAGAAGCTGTCCAAATCAGAGCCCATGCAAAGTAATTGACCCGTGCTGTATAAATCTATTATTTCTTGGATGATAGTCCTCTTAACCGTCCAGGAGAAATAGGAACTCCTCCTCCATAATGTATATGAAAGCTTTGTTGTATACCTATCTTGCATCGTGGATATACTTTCCTAAGCTCCTTGTAGAATCTATAAGCCCGTTCCGGTGAATCCGCCGTTACGCTTCTTCTTACTGCGCTGCCGGTCTTCCAGTACTCTGTCGCCCTTAATTTGTATTCGATCTCAATATACGCGCAATGTTCTACACCTTCGGTCAAAATTGGCGGAAGATGATTTTTTGGAATATTTTTAAGGCCCCTCAGTTTCATGCATATGCCTATTTTCAAAATCTTCTTAAAGCTAAGAACCAGCCAGACACAACTTACAATAATCTCCCGTCGCCGAGCATCTTCCAGCTCCTGTTGACGTGTTCCTGGACAGACTGGACCTTGTCAGAAGGTATCTGGAACTTTTTCTGTACATGGTTGAAGCTCTCGACGGGCTCCAGCCTGTTTGGGCGCTTGGTGATAGTGACTACACTGTTTTCCACTTCGAAAAGCGGCCAAAGGCCCGTCTCGACTGCCACACGCCCGACTTCTATTGTGTTGGAAGGCTCGTATCCCCACGATTCCGGGGAAGGGCACAGGACTTCAATGAAACGGAAGCCTGCCATGGCATGCGCCTTCTTCAGTTTCACAATATAATCTTCGGGATGAGCCACGCTTGCGGTGGCCGCATAGCTTGCCGAGCCTGCCACGTGCCTGCATAGCGCCCTTTCGCTCTTGTAGTTCATTGCATTGTAGCCGAAGTCATTCGCACAGACATAAAGGACGTCTTCCTTTACGTTTGCAATCGATGCGAGATTCATCGCAGTCGCACCATCGCCCGCGAAAGCGACCACTTTCGTGCCGGGCTTCTTTTCCATGCCTTTTTCGCCTCTGGACGACGCATTCTGCGTCATGCCGCTTTGAGAAACGCCGCGCGCGACCGATGCCGCATTAGGACCGGCATGAACGAAAGGCATTCCATTGATGAAAGGGGTCATGGTCCCTGTGGAATTGACAAGAATTATATTGTCAAGCGTCTGGAGCAGCAGCTTCAGGGCAAGCATCGAGCCGGATCCCGGCGGGCCGTCCCCGAAATTCTTTAGCGGCTTAAGCTCGCTCACGTTGACGTCAATGGGCATTTTCTCATCTTGTTCTGCAAAGCTTATAAGCACTTTATTGATATTTTTACCATTATGTATGGCTCGAGAAGAACGCCGACTTTACAACCTCTTCCCAAGATTAGCCGGGCTGATTCTATTTTCTAAACTTTATAAGCAGACCGCTCGTGTACATCAGAACAAGTCCGAGAAGCACCAAAAACATCTCATTGTTAAGAAGCGGCACGCTGTCCATTATACTTGACAGGCCGCGCCAGAACAGTATGAACCCGAAGACGCCTATTATCGCAAGAAGCACGCGTTCCGTATGGTTGAGCTCGTATCGCTTTACCCGGTGATGAACACTTTTCTTTGCCTTTGCCATTGAAATTACAATTGACTTGCAGCGTATTTATACTTTTGGAACTATCATACTCGGGTGGCGATGAGAAGATCGTCCCAGTGGGATGAGACAATGACGTACGAAGTACGTCGTCCAGTCAGATGACCATACGGGTAGCTTTTGAGCCATCCAATCCTTTTCTTTGTCAAAGAAAGCCGTTTATGAAAAAGAAACATATTAAGATACGGAACATATTATTTCTATGCCAATGAGACGCGGCCGGCAACTCTACAGCAAGAAGTATGACGAGGCGATGGAGCTGCACAAGGAAGGGAAGAGCATCAACGAGATAGCCACTTCATTGGGCGTTTCTTATTCTGCTGCCTACCACTGGATAAAGGGACTGAGGAAGCCGGAGCCTGGAAACGTAAATGAATTCGAGAGCTATTTCAGGGAAAACGGTCCCATGCCTGCCATAGAAATCGAGAAGAAATTCCAGAAACACAACGAGCTGTTCCTGATGAGCAACAAGCGCGGCATGAAGGTAAGACGGAAAGTTCTTCAGCGACGCTTTGCAGGCTACGCTACATGGTATTATATGGAAGGCCAGGAAGCATTGCTTGACAAACGCCTTGAGGAACTGTTTTCCAAGATAAAAGACGTCAGGGAGAAGTTAAAGGATGAAATGTTCAAGTGAATTTTCAACACTTTAAAAAGTTATAGATCTTCCTTTTAAATGTGTCTAATCACCTCGCAAGGTACAGCGCAAGATTTGGAAATCATCCAAAGATAACAGCAGCCGCGGCAAACGCAGATAGTTACTGGTCAACCGATTTGATTAGAAGACTCGACCTCATTTTTACAGACAGAAATTATGCTTCTGCCTTTTTTGATTCCATAAGCACCGAAATGCTGGCATCTATGATGCGGACATGTGTTTGCTTCCGACACCTGAAATATGGGCGGCTGCACAGGAAGCCGGCGCAGATGAATTGTTCAAATCCGCGCAGGCTGGCATAGAAGCCGGAAGGTTTGATTATGCCAACCCGCTTCATGTTGAACTGGAATACACACGTCATAAGGCCAGCGAGCGCGAAAGAGGATACATGCCATTTTCGTTTGACCATTTCATACAGCTTCCATGGTTGGGTGACAGGAATTTGATAATGACCGACAGCGTTTATGCACAGGTCGAGGAGACGGCAAAACAGGCTGCCGAGGTTTTCAAATATATTTCAACCAGACAAAATGGCAATCCACTACTTGTTATCGGAAATAAAAGATATGGCAGCTACTTTGTCGTCAGACCGATAGAAGAACGCCTGACAAAAGAAGGGGTAAGCGTAGTCCACGAGTATGTAACTTCATTCAACTACGGGTATCCACAAGGCTTTTCGGCATTCGGAGGGCCGACCAATGAAGTCATGAGATGGATAAACGACAACGGTCCTGATGTTATTGTTGTTGACGGGACAAAAAATGCAGAGAGCAACGGTCGCGCAAGATTCCCCGCGTCATTCTGGGGTTATATCAATGCCTTTGAGCTGTATAATTCAGGCAAATGCGCAAAATGGTGTGGCGAAGTGCACCGTTACAAAATAACTTTCTGGGCACCTGAGATGACAGAAAAATTTTTTGTAGGCGGTCATGCATTTTCCCCCGGCAACGGGCAATACGACCGCGAGGCTACGATGGTATCATCTACGGGCTCATGTTCCTACGCTTATTTTGACGACCCGGAAGGATACGTCGAATATAATAGAGTATATGGATTTGCGCAAAACGGCTTCGTATCGAAACCGCTTGCAAAAAATGAAGATATGTTTGTTTCAGCTGTGCAGAGGGAAATCAAAGAAAGAGTAGGCAAATACCTATAGCCAAGGCCGGAGATATGGATGCCAAAAGACAATTTGATGAGTTGCCGCACGTCAAAAAGAACGCATGACACCCATATTGAGCCAGCCCATTGAAAATGACTGAAACGGCAGAGTCCCGTTTATGCTAGCAATACACGACGTGATTTTACAGCCACAATCTTAGGTCTTTCTCAGACTTCTCGACACGCGTTACTGCATCAATAAAGTCTTTCTCGGAAGGATATTTGCCTAAGCATATCAACTGGCTGCCTTTTCCTATATGCGCACGCAGTATTCCGCCTATTCCTACTGATATTGCCTGCTCAAAAACTACAATCTTCTTCACGTTCTGCAGGACAGCTTCCACGGCGGCTTTCGGCCAAGGCCTGAAAACGCGAATCCGCAGCACGCCGACTTTTTTGCCCTGCTCGCGCAGCTTCTTCGCCACGGCTTTTGCAGTCGCCGAATGATATCCCATCGTCACTATTATTGTTTCCGCGTCCTCTGTCATGTAGCGGTCCACGAGCCCGTGGAACCGGTGGAATTTCTGCTTCCACTTCTCGCCTGCCTTGTTGATCAAATCAGCTGCGTTTTCCATGGCTTTGTTCTGCTGCAGTTTCTGCTCGTCATATTTGTCCGAATAGATGTCAAAGCTCAATTTGCCGCTGACAAGCTTCGGCGCGTTAAATTTCGGCAGGAAGCTTTTCACAGACTGTTCTGTTGCTATCTGCACAGGCTCCATCAGGCTTGGCAGCCCGTCTATGTTCACTATAGAAGGCAGCATGACCTTACTGTCCTCGCCTATCCTGTATGCCAGCACAACCGTGTCGTGGATTTCCTGGTTGCTTTCAGGAAAAAACATCAGGTATCCCGCATCCCGAAGGGCCATGACCGCAGAATTGTCAGGCTTCAGGCCGTGCAGGCTACGTGACACATTCACAGCCACGAAAGGCAGGCGCATGAACGGCGCTGCGAGAACTTCGTATGCCAAAGGCGACGAGCAGGGCACAAATGTCCTCATGCCAGTAGCAGAACCGATTGCGGCGGCGAAGGCGCCGCCCGCAGATTCAAGGTCGAATATCTTGCAGCTGTGTATCTTTGAGAGCTTCCTGGCTATCTCTACCGAGAGCGGCGCGGGAAAATGCGGCACTGACTGAACGCATGCCGACTTTGCGCCATAAGCTGCTGCGTCAGTTGCGGATAAAATATCTCCTTTCATTATAAACCCCTTTCTTCTCCGATGATATACCTACCAACCTAAACCTTCGGGACACGATGCTCGTGGTCCTCAGTTATTGCGAACGTCGGGCATTCACGCAGGCATATCAGGCAGCCCGTGCATAGCTCGTAATTTATGGCAGGGAAGCCGTCAGCCCTCGCGGATATGGCGTTGTGGGGGCAGCTGACTATGCAGTTGTAATTCTTCTCGCATTTCTTGGCTGGATTACCGGTATCGAAAACTTTACTTCCTCTTCGTTTATCATGTCATTTTCTCCTGTTTTCCGGACGTATAACTCTATCCTTAAGATTTTTCATATCAGTTTGTAGGACTTCCCTGGAAGTCCAGTATCTTTCATGCAGGTCATTGCAGGATGAGCCTTGCCCTGCCTTGCATTTCGATTCAATGTCCATATATTCTTTGCTGCCATAAACTCCATACTCCAAATTAAGGCTGGGAGACCAACCTCGTCTCCACACGCCATTTTTCTCCTGATGATTTGTCCAGTGGCCGTCTACTGCATAACTGCATGTTACCGAGTTCCCCTGAACGTCACATTTCGCTTTCCCGCTAGGCAACTCGTACTGCCCATTTTTGTATGCCCGCATAGCACATGATGCTGAGAGAGCCGCAGCCAGCCCAATCACTGCAGCTATTTTTGAATGCCTCATTACTTCACTTCCTTGTAGCCCTCGTCAAAAGCGGCGAAATCCTCCCTTGGCATGCCTTCCATGGCAGCCTTCAATGATTTCATCGAGACCTTGTTGAATAGTTTCGCCAGCGCCCCGAGCATTACTGTATTCGGGATGTTTGCCTTGAGATGAGCCAGCGCAAGCTCTGTGGCATCGACATGGTATGTGTGCACTTTGCGCTTTTTCAGGACAGGGGAAACTACTTTTTCGGGAGAATTGAACAGGACAATGCTCTTCTCGCGCATGCTGATGTGCCCGGCGCCTTTGGCGTCTTTCGGACGTGCTTCAATCCCAAGCGTGGGGTCAAGTATGACATAATAGTCCGGATCCTCGACCTGGCGGGACAGGATGGGCGTTTTGTCTATCTTCACATAGCCCTGCACGGGAAAAACACGCCTTCCCCTGCCTATAAAGGCAAAGCTTTGGACGTAAAATCCAGACTGGAAGCATGCTTTCGAGAAGAGGCGGACAGCGGTTTCAACTCCCTGGCCGCTCCTGCCGTAGAATCCAAATGTTATCGTAAAACTGCACCGTTAATCATTTCTGCGTGCATTAATTTAAAGGTATACGAAAATCTGGCATGTTTTCACACAAATTCATCGCAAAACATACTTGTAGGTTAATAGAGCGTGGAGGCTTGACCCACTAAATTAAATTATCTTGAATGCGCCCAAAACTGCTGCCTTTAGGCAGCATGTATTAAGGGCGCATTCGGGATGCCATGCTCCCACGAAACCCACACCTTTAGGTGTGGGATATTAGGAGCATATCATTACCCTTACATCAGCCGCCAGCAAGCCTTTGTCAGAAATCAACAGAGGATTGATGTCAAGCTCGCTGATTTTCTCGTATTCTGCCAGTTTCGAGACCTTCAGGAGAACGGACGCGATCTTGTCGCGGCGAGTCAGCAGACGCGAAATTCTTGGCTCGCCAGCCATGTCCACTGCATCCGCTTTGCTGAGCGGGATGAGACGAAAGCATACATCTTTCTGAGCAGTAAGCCGCCCGCCAGCGCCGAACATTATGACCTTGCCGAACTGCTCGTCATTCTTAACGCCTATTATGAGCTCGTGCACATTCTCCAAGTTGCTGTAGACAAGCTCCTGGATTATCACGCCATTTACCCTGCCGATACGCTTGGCGCTGGACATGACAGCCTCGAACATCTTGCGCAGATGGTCGCGATGGTAGGCGGTGCGTATACAGCCGGACTTCATCTTATGGATTATGTCAGGAGAATCTGCCTTTAGAATGACCGGAAAATGGAGGTTTTCCGCGGCGACTTCCGCTTCCCTGAAATTCCTTGCAAATGCCCAGCTCGCCGCGGTTATTCCGTATTTTTCCAGCATCTTGTACGCGGCGTGGTCGGGGATTTTCATGAGATAGTATAGGCGGCACCATTAATATTATTTTAAGACTCTGTTATAGTGAACCCACAAAAGAATCCGGACATGTTTGTGGGTTCACATACAGTGCACAAGGAAGTAATACATCCAGATTGTTTCCCTGTAGAGCTACAATCAAACACGGTTTTACTTCCAATCCAGCTCCTTGAGCGCAAAATCTCTCTCTTCCGACGATATGAATTTGTAATTTCCAAGCAGTCCTATTTTCTCCCTAACCTTTTCGTCGTCGCGCCTGAAAAGGACATTGTATTCCTCGCTTCCGGACCTCCCCGGCCTTGACACTCCCGGGACTTGTATGTTCGGCATCTGTAGAATAATCACCAGCTCGCAGACGGTGGACACATCCTGCATCATGTTTTCAGACGATTCCAATGCTACGAGACCGTTTTCCACGATTTCCCTGGAATTTTCTTCATACTCACCGTAGCGAAACCCCGCAGCCTCCGACCATTTCCTCTCGAATTCCTTCCTTTTGGCTGGGGGCAGGGCGCTGTGCCACACGTGACAGAGCTCATGAACAAGGACGTGCGGCCGCAAGTCATGGATTCCCATGTGTTCCAGCCTTTTTGACCCGTAAACGACACCTCCATACCATCCATGTATCCAGTCGTCATAGAGGCTTATTGTCTTGACTTTTCTCATCTGTGCCTCGTAATTATCCCAGTAGTGCCTGGTTACATACACCGTCTGGGCGAAACGCCTTACGTAGCCAGCTCTTTCATCATTCAATACCCAAGCCGTATTAATCTTGCGTCCTATGCCCGGCTCATAAATTACGTGCCGGGAAGAAGCGCAGCCCATCGAACAGGCCAGCACGCCGGCAAGAAGCGCTTTCCGCATGCAAAAATAATAAACCAAACCTTCTTAAAATCCGGACCCAGTAAAATAAGATTGCAAACCCGAGGCTTCTGGAGGATATTTACCTGGGCATGCCCGGACCGAAAGCAAAACTCAGTTAGAAGGCGTCTCTTCAGCCTCTTCTGTCTCAACCGACGTTGGCGAGATGTGCTTTATGATGACTACGTCGCCGACAGACTGGACCATCGAGAACGGCACGATGACCCCCTTCTTGTCGCCTACAAGCGATGCCAAAAAAGAGCCGCGGACCGCGTCCACAACAAGCGATTTTACGCGGAATTTTTCAAGATCGAGGCCGACATCGAGAACCTTCCCGCAGTAAACTCCCTTGTGCGTAAAAACATCCTTCCTTGTCATGTCAGAAAAACTTTTTGTTGTTACAGGCATATTTTTCAGCTCCTTACGGATTCCTTTACTGTTCTTATATGGCTGCACCCGAATATAAAGATTGCCCGAGTTTTTTCGCAATCCTGTCGTAATTGGGGCGTGATTAGAAGAAGAATGGGTCAGGGCAGAATCGAATTCGGCTGATCTTTAATCCTAAAGACCATCTGCCGATATCCACCTCACGAGGAAAGAAGCTTATATCTTCTTTCTTTCCTGTGTCTCGGGAAGCTAAGCTTTCCGAAGATGTAAGGGTGGCGTCATGCCTCTAGACCACTGACCCATTCAAGCGCTGGGAGAGGGAAATTCCAGCCATGCTTGCGTTCTTCCCGCAAGCGCTTTCTTTTTAAGAAAGGGCTTTTTGAACCCTCGTGAGGCTTGCGCCTCACAGGTTTAGCAAACCTGCGCCGTTAGCCGCAAAACGCTTGCGCGTTAATCACTTAGACCAAGCTTGGCTATCCCAGCAACAATAGTTTATCTGCCGTGATAAACTTTTATACTATTCTTGGCAATTATTATTATAGAACAGGAAATTCTGCATTATTCTACAGGAAAATTGGGCTACTTTTAGGAGTGGACATTCATGGGCGAATATGAGGAAAAGGTAGAAAAGCTGTCAAATGTGCGCATGCTTTTCATGACTTCAATAGTCTCCGCGCTTGCACTTGTAGTCGGCCTTTTCTGGAACGAGGCGATAAAAGCAGCGATCGAGCAGATTGTACCGGCTGGCGAGGGGCTTTCCTACAAATTCCTGGCAGCAATAACCGTGACGATTGCTGTTGTTATCATAATCTATGTCCTGATACACAGCCAGCGCATCGCGGAAGAAAAACTAAAAGAAATGGAATACAGGAAAAAACTTAAACTCGAGGAGAAAAAGAGACGGCTTGAAGAGAGAAAACAAAAACATCATGACTAGTCCTTTGCGCCCCGGATCGTGGATTTGGCAGCACCAAGCTATTTTAAAAGATACGCTAATTACTTCTAAAGCACGCTCCGTTCGTCTAGTGACCTTTTCTTCCAAAGAAAAGCTCAACCAAAAGAAGAGCAGGAATTGGTCGGAGATCCCGGTCAAGGATACTGGCCTTTCAAGCCGGCGGCACGGGTTCAAATCCCGTACGGAGCACTTTTCTTTTAAACTTTTCAATACTATACATGTTTGATTACCATGGACGGCGAAAGGAATCCGGCTATCGACAGGTACGGCGGCGCTCTCCAATGCCTAAAAACCCCTACCTTAGGGAAGGTATTATTCCCTCCTTTGGGCGCTATGATTTTGATATAATCCGCCCGCGAGGCTCGTATTTTGCCGAGCCCGGAGCGCGCTATCGACTTGCCTATAGAAGGTAATCATTTCTTATTGCCTCAGCTACAGCAACGGCTAAATACATTTCTGATATCACTATTCTTGGTTATCATGTCAAAATGCGGATGCGGTTATAGTTCTGGAAAAGGCAATTCGGGCAAAGGCGGAAGCGCCGACGGTTCAGGCAGCGGCATTGGCAAATATGGGAAAGGAGGAAACAGCCAAGGATATGGAAAAGACGGGAGGTTCAGCGCTTTTCTTTATCCTTCTGACATCGCCAACCCAGAATACGCAGGCATTGCCCACTATGCACCATTCCTGCCTTTCAAGGCGCGCGGATCCGGCATAGAGCCGCTCGACGTGTTCTACAGGCAAGAGCGATGAAGCGTCCTTCTGCCCTGAGAACCGAGCTGGAAGAACTGGAAGACCGAAGAAGAAAGCAGATGCGCTAAGAAGCCGCGACAGTTATGAAAATAATGGACATGACTGCGATGAGAAGGGCGTGGCTCATTTTTATCCCGTGCAATTTCTTTATCAATAATGTGCTGGCTGCAATCATTACGACAGTCCAGGCAGCTTCCACGAAAATCACCCCTGCCGGCGCGGATCCCGTGGCGAATACTATGTAATAGAAAGGCCCATACAGCGGATAAATCACGTATGTAAACGCGAAAAGGAGCGTGATTACAGAGGCGACCAGCAAGGACTTTGAAAAATTATTTCCCGACAATTTCTCGCCCTTGAGGCTGGAAACTGCGAAAAGTATCATCAGCCCGCCTATTGCAACCTGGCCGATCAAAAGAAGCAGCGCCGGGACCGCAAAAAGCGGGCCGACGGCGAGCCTGTACGAGCCATTTGGAATGCCGGGAATAAGGATGTCGTAAAAGAGCATGTATATGACAAAAGCAATTGCAGACAAGGCTATTGTCGCTGCGCTATGCAATTTTTTCATGTAAATAAGTAGAACAGGGAATTTTATTAGATTATCTTCTCGCCTTTCTCGTTGAGGAGATGTATCACATTAACCGGGCAGCAGTCCGCAGCTTCCTTGTTCTTCGTGTATTGATCATCAATTATCTCGAGCGTTTCGCGCACTATTTCGCCTGCTTCTTCCTCGCGCTCGCTGCCTTTCACGTCTGACTTCCCGTCCACCGCCGACATTTCCCAGAAATCCGGGGCTACAGCCGCGCATGCGCCGCAGCCTATGCAGTTCGGGCGGTCATGGTCTATTTTGTACGGCATATGCTCACCTTCGCTTAATAACACAGTAATCTTTTAAAGGTATTAACATAAGATAATAAAAATCTGTTTATAATAAAGGTGTTGAAATGAATTCTAAAATTCTGCCTATATTGGCGATATTTTCCATCTTACTTGTGGCAGGCTGCACATCAACCGGCACTATCGGCTCATCGCCGTCTGTTAGTATAGTATCACCCACAGACGGGCAGGCCATTGCAGGCGACACAGTCACAGTTTCATTAGGCGCGTCGAATGTGCGCCTAACAGCGCCGAACGGAACGGTCGTGGAGGGGGAAGGGCATTTCCACGTATGGATCGACGATGCAAACGAGCAGCGCGGGGCGAAGACAACTTTCACATTTGAGAATGCCGCCGCAGGAACGCACACAGTGAGGGTAGAACTGCACAAGGGCGACCACTCGCTGTACGAGGGCACTGCAAAGACAGTCACGTTCACGGTCTCCGCTACAGGCCCAGTCAAGGAATTCAACATGAGTGCGCAGCGCTTTTCTTTTGATCCATCAACAATAACGGTCAACAAAGGGGACCGCGTCGTGCTCCGCATAACAAGCACCGACGTCGAGCACGGCTTCTCGCTTGCCACATACAATATAGTCGAGACGCTTCCCGTAGGCGAGACGAAAACAATATCCTTCACGGCTGAACAGGTTGGCGAATTCAACTTCTTCTGCTCGGTCTTCTGCGGCTCAGGGCACGGCGACATGCGCGGGAAACTAATCGTTAACCCATAGGGATATTTATTTTTTTCTGACCAATTAAATCTGAATGACAATTATACAAAATGAGAGATTATGCGATGTTTTTCGCCAATCTCTTTGGATGTCATATTCAGACACCCAACCTCTTTCAGACACGGGTGCCATCCCTGATAGAGGCTCTGTCGCGTATATTTCGGGTTTCATGGAACGGTTTGTAAGGTCCGAAAATCTTTTTACCCCGGATGGCTTTGATACTTTGACCCAAAGGTTCTTTGCCTTGCACGATAGAGGCGAGTCATTTTACAGCAGAGAGGTCGCGGATTTCGCGCTTTTCAATTTAGGGATGGTTCCAGAAAGACTCAAGGCAAAAGGTTTAATGTCTTTTTACACGGATACCGGAGCGACTTCTTATTCATGGCTTTATACACAGTCTTCTTTCCCAACATTTCAGGAACTCGGGGAAAACCTCCCATTTTACTGTGCTGTTATCACAAACGCGCGCGACAGGTACATGCGCATCGAGGATGATGGGAGCGGCGGCATAAGGATAGTTCCTGTTTATGAGAACGTACGTTTCAGGGGAGTTCAGGGGCCTGACGGAAGTTTAAGAGAACTTAATTAATTCTTCGGCGCCCATCTCTTGTTATAAACCCCTTTTAGAACTCGGGTAAGCCTTAAATATATAAAATAACATTGTAATAGTAACTTTTAGTGTTTTATAAAAGTTGTAAAATGACTTTTAAGACGTGGTCTAATTTAAAACGAGGTGCATCCAATGGTAACGGCGTATCCGCAGGCAATAGCAAGAGACAGGACAGATATCAATCTGATATCCACTTCCCCCTATGTCAAGGACTATACTGACGAACGGAAAAAAGCGCTCGTCGGACTCCTGCCCGAAGGCGACGTGAAGGTTCTCAAATTCAACCAATCGCTCTGCCCCGGATGCGTGGACGACGAAAGATGGGACACGATGAAGATCGACTGCATCGTATACGTAAAGGACAACAAGGTATGGATGACCAAAAACTGCAGCATGCACGGCGCCGTGACAGAGGTCTACTGGTCTGACTATGACATGTACAAGAAGGCCGAGAAGTTCCAGGACCCAGGCATCAAGATACTCAATCCTAACATAGACAAGAGCGAGTTCGAGATAAACTGCCCCACCGATTGCGGGCTTTGCGTCGAGCACGAATCACATACAGGCTTGGGCAACGTAGTGCTGACGAACAGGTGCGACCTTACATGCTGGTACTGCTTCTTCTATGCGAAAGAGGGAGAGCCGATATACGAGCCTACTCTTGACCAGATAAAATTCATGCTAAAGCGAATGAGGGACGAGAAGCCAGTAGGCGCCAACGCGGTGCAGCTCACGGGCGGCGAACCTACGCTGCGTGAGGACCTGATTGACATAATAAAAGCAGGAAAAGAGATTGGTTACGACCACATTCAGTTAAACACCAACGGCATAAACCTTTCAAGATCTTTGGAGCTTTGCCAGAACATAAAAAATGCTGGCAGTCACGTGCTCTACATGTCTTTTGATGGCATGTCGCCTGAAACCAACCCGAAGAACTACTGGGAAGCGCAAGGGGCAATTGCCAATTGCAGCAAGGCGGGACTCGGAGTAGTTCTTGTACCGACCGTTATCGGAGGCGTGAATGACCATGAATTGGGAGATATAATCAGATTCGGATTCGGAAATATTGATACAGTTCGTTCTGTGAACTTCCAGCCTGTTTCCTTGGTTGGAAGGATGCCGGACAAATTGCGACGCAAACAGAGAATAACAATACCGGGCGCGATCAAGAAGATAGAGGAGCAGACGGACGGACAGGTCGGCCGCGAGCACTGGTTCCCTGTGCCTTGCGCAAAACAAGTCACTGATTTTGTCGAGGCAATGAAGGAAGAGCCTAAATATCGACTGTCTATTCACTTTGCCTGCGGAATGGCAACATATGTATTCAAGGACGGCGACAGAATGGTTGCCCTACCTGAGTTCTTTGACATAGAAGGGTTCTTCGAATACCTTGGCGAACTCACGCGCGAGCTAAACAGCAGCAAGCACAAGTCGCTCCGCAAGCCGTGGGTAGTGATGAAGCTGATGAAGAACATCAGCAAGTACGTCAACGAGGAAAAGAAGCCAAAAGACCTCAAATTCGTGAGGATGCTCACAGGCGCGGTAAGCGGTACGAACTATCATGGACTGGCGGATTTCCACAAGAATTCGCTGTTCGTGGGAATGATGCACTTCCAGGATCCTTACAACTGGGACATAGACCGCATACATAAGTGCGACATTCACTACGCGACACCGGACGGGCGCGTGCTACCGTTCTGCACATTCAACGTGATACCTGCCCTGTACAGGGACAAGGTGCAGAGAAAATTCTCAATCCCGTCAGATGAATGGGAAAGGAGAACAGGGAAGAAGCTCGTCGACGACAAGCACCACAGACGTCTCACTAAAGAACAGATGATGGCAATCAAAAATAATTTCGACCAGTTCAGGAAATACAAGGAGAAACGCAAGATGTGGACCGACTGGGGCGAAGAATCTCTAGAGACGCCTTTGGCGTCGGGCATTCCGGCAGTTGCACAAATTCAGGCAACCCACAGCAACGATTTTGTGCCTCTCGGCGCAATCGGCGCGGCTGTCCTAGGAACACTTCCCAAAACAAAGCCGACGATGGAAAACCCGGCGGGAAGCTTCTCAGGCGGCGGATGCTGTTCCTCAGGCAAGGAAGAGAGCGGCGGCTGTGGCTGCCATTAACCCTTTTCTTTCCAAAGAAAGAAAACCGTTAGCGGAAAAGAAAGATATTATCATAATGGTGGCTCACTGGCGTTCGCTGAAAGATTTCTTTTTAATAATTTCAGGCTTTAGTTTCGCTTATGAAAGGATTATTCGGAATGGGAAAGAAAGAGCAGAAAGAACCCAAGCCTGCTGACGGCAAATGGCTTGTGCAATATGACAAAAAAGGATGCATTGGAGCAGCTACCTGCGAAGCCGTTTACCCGGAAAGATGGAACGTCCAAGGAAGCGGAAAGGCCGAACTGAAGGGCTCAAAATCCAGCGACGGCATCACTTTATTCGAGCTCCAGATCGGGCAGGACGAATTCGACAAGATGAAGGCAGCTGCCGAGGGCTGCCCAAAGAACGTCATACACATAATCAACAAGGAAACAGGCGAGAAAATAATATGACGACGCTGGAAATCGTGCAATTCAGGCTGAAAAGCGAGACAGATGAAAAGGATTTCATATCAGCAGCTGAGGAACTGCAAAAAGAATTTCTTGGAAAGGCTGCAGGTTTCATAGACAGGGCGCTTGCGAGAACGGAAGACGGAAATTGGATGGATGTCCTTCACTGGGAAACGCCGGAGGATGCGCAGCGGGTTGCGAAAGATTTCCTTAATCACGCAAGCGCTAGGCGCTATGAAGATATGATAGATTTGGAAACAGCGAAGATGACAGATTCGTCTGTAGTGAGAAAGTTTTAAATGCATTGGATTGGTTAGTGATGCTATGGAAACCCAGACACAGTCAATTACAAAAGACATGACGATGGGGGAGATAATAGAAAAATTCCCGTTCGCGTCAGAGGTCATGCTCTCCTATGGACTGCACTGCGTCGGATGCCATGTCAATCCATACGAGAGCCTTGAGAACGGGGCACTCGGGCACGGGATGAGCGACGAAGAAGTAAATTCCATGCTTCAGGAGCTCAACGACCTCGTCAAGACGCATGCAGGCAAGGCAGAGGCACTTCCGAAAGATGCAAAGATCACAATCACAGAGTTCGCGGCAAGGAAGATAAACGAGATAATGAAAACCCAGCACAAGGATGGGTATGGATTGCGCGTTGAGGTGGCGCGCGGCGGCTGCGCGGGCTACACGTACAACATGGATTTTGAAAAAACCCACAGCGACGATGATTTTGTCTTCGAGGAGCACGGCGTGAGGATGTTTGTAACGCCGAAAAGCATGGAATTCCTGAACGGCACTCAGATAGACTATACGGAAGGGCTCCAGGGCGCGGGATTCAAGCTCAACAATCCGAACGTGAAATCATCCTGCGGATGCGGGAAGTCAGTACATTAAGCTCCTTTTTCTTGTAAGAAAAAGTAGCTTGCAGTCAAAAAGAACTATTATTATTCTTATGGCGAAATACAAGGTCACATACGACCGCGACGGATGCATCTCTGCGGCAGCATGCGTCGGCGTCAATGCAAAATGGTGGGCGCTCGACGCTGCGGACGGGCGGGCTAACCTGCTCAACGCCGAGAAGAATCCGGAGACGGGGCTTTTTGAAGTAATAATCGAAGAGGACGAACTGCAGGCGATGAAAGCTGCCGCGGAAGTGTGCCCTGTGCTCATCATACACATCTACAACGCCGAAACAGGCGAACAGGTTTTCTGATTTCGCCGTTTTTCTGACGGATTTTTCATGCAGTTGCAAGCTTTAAAAACCGTAATGGAATCGTATAACTATGAAACTACTGGCCGCAGGAGATCTGCACGACGACCATGAAGGCGTCAGGAAGCTGGCTGAAGAGGCAGAGAAGGAAGGAGTAGACCTGGTAGTGATAAACGGAGATATATCCAACTTCGGCGACCTCGCGAAAGGAATGATAAAACCGTTTCTTGATAGAAACAAAAAGGTCGCATTCGTTGCGGGGAATCACGATGTGCCGGGCATAACAGAGGTCCTCAAGGAAAAATATGATATTCTTGACATACAGAACAAATCAATCATCTACGACGGCGTCGGCATCTTCGGGTGCGGCGGCGCGAACATACTCCACATGAATTTCACTTCTGACGACGACATGTTCACTTACCTGAGCAACGGATTTCGCTACGTGAAGGCAGCAAAGAAAAAAATAATGGTGACCCACATACACCCGAAGGGCAGCATGATAGAAAAGTTCTCCTTTCCTGGCAGCGAAGCAGTGACGCGGGCAATATACGAACTGAGGCCGGACATACACATATGCGGGCACATCCATGAGATGGAAGGATTCGAGGAAAGGATGGGCAACACACGAGTGATATGCGTCGGCTCCCGCGGGAAGATTATTGAAGTATGAGGAGTTTTTGAACATCCTTCGGCGTTAGAATCAATTCTTCAAATGACAGGACAAATTTACCTGCGTATTAAATTATGCTTCTTCATCCTTTCTGACAGAACGCCCAGAGATTTCAGGTATTCCATCAGTGCAATTCTCGATACTTCCGACTCCTTCATGTCAAGCTTTTCGCATACGCCCTTGAGGATTAAGTGCGTACGCTCCGGAAGCTTATATCTTATGTAACCCATATAGACATCATCTATGCATTATAGTGTATTGATAAAGTAATTAAATTAGGACGGAAAAGAATTTAAATGTCCCTTTCTCATTATAGAGATATTCTGACCCATTGTGATACCATGAGCAAGATAGTCAATAAATTCTCCTGGAAAATCGGCGGCGAAGCAGGAGACGGCATACTCAATGCAGGGCTTCAGATGTTCGCAAAGACGTGCCTGCGCGGCGGGCTGGAAGTTTTCTCAACATCAGAATATCCCTCTCTTATACGCGGCGGGCACAATAGCTTAGACGTGCGCGTGGAGGACGCGGAAATATTCTCCCATGTCAAGGGGATAAACCTTCTTGTGGCGATGAACAAGGACACGATAGACAAGCACAAACACAAATTGAGCGACCATGCAGGCGTGATATATGACGGTGACTATACAAAATTGGACCCTTCGGAAATCGAGAATTCAACAATAAGATTATATTCTGTGCCGCTCTTCAAGATCGCCAATGAGAACGGCGGAAAGATAATGAGAAACACCGTGGCGCTGGGCGCTACCATGGCCCTGCTGGATTTCGACATGGAAATATTCAATGGTGTCATATCTGATAACTTCGGAAAAAAGAAAGGAGCTGCGATAGTCGAAGCGAACATCAAGGCTGCCAAGGCAGGATATGACTACATCAAGAATAATTTTCCCGATGACTTCAAATTCAGACTTGAGAAACAGGCACGAAAAAACAATATGTTCATGTCGGGAAACGAGGCGATAACAGCTGGCATGGTCAAGGCCGGCTGCAAATTTTACGCGGCATATCCGATGACACCTGCGTCCTCGCTGCTGAGCAACATGGCTGCACTTGAAAGGCAGTTCAATCTCGTCGTCAAACACACGGAAGATGAGATAGCTGCGATAAACATGGCAATCGGCGCAAGCTATGCGGGGGTACGCGCCGCAACAGGAACATCCGGTGGCGGATTTGCACTGATGGCAGAAGGATTCGGGATGGCCGCCCAAATGGAAGTACCTTTGGTGGTTATAGAAGCCCAAAGACCCGGGCCTGGAACAGGCATGGCAACACATTCGGGGCAAGGCGATCTACGCTTCATGCTTCATGCTTCAACAGATGAATTTCCCCGCGTTGTAATCGCGCCTGGCGACGTTGAGGAGTGCTTCTACAGGACAATAGACGCATTCAATATCGCAGAGAAATACCAGATGCCCGTGATCGTGCTCACGGACAAATTCCTTGGTGAGAGCTTCTGGACAATCAAGGAATTCGAGACAAAGAATATAGTCATAGACAGGGGGCTTCTACTGAAGGAAGTGCCTTCTGACTACAAGAGATATAAGATAACAGAGAATGGCGTCTCGCCGCGCGCAGTTCCCGGGCAGAAAAACGGCATGCATGTCGCAAGCAGCTATGAGCATGACGAGGAGGGCAATGAGCGCGAGGAAGAGGAAGTGCGCGTGATGATGCACAACAAGAGATTCAAAAAATTCGACACGTTTGCGAAGACTCTGGACGACCCTGTCCTCGAGGGAAACCCTGACGCTGAAATGACAATAATTTCATGGGGTTCGACAAAAGGCCCCATCAGGGAAGCGATGAAGCTGCTGAAAGAAGACGGAATAAGCACCAACTTCCTCCAAGTGGTTTTCATAAGCCCGCTGCCTTCCAAGCGCATCGCGGAAATAATCAACGATTCCAAGGCTACGGTAATTATCGAGAACAACAAGACAGCGCAACTCGCCGGCGTTATAAAAGAGCAGACGGGGCTGGATATCGACCACAAGATACTCAAATACGACGGGCGGCCGTTTTCGCCGCAGGACATTTATGCAGGGATAAAGGAGCTGCTCAACACGACCGAGCTGAAGGAGATCGTGTTCAGCAAGCACGGTATTATAGAAGCATGGTGATTTTTAGTGGACAAAGAATACGAGGGCAGGGTATTGAGCAACTGGGGCGTAGGAATAAAACACACCAGGACCGTTTATCAGCGAACTTGCCTGAGCCAGAGACCTTATTTAGAAGGAGGCTTGAGCCACGAAGAACGACGCAAGGAGAATTGGCAGGTATCGCAGTTATAGGTGAAAAAAATGGCAACAATCGCGGAGCTGACAACAAAACAGGCGCCTACATGGTGTCCAGGATGCGGTGACTTCACTATACTCAGCACCATCAAGAACGCGATCGCCGAGCTTCAGCTGGAGCAGCACAATACGGTGCTCGTTTCTGGCATCGGCTGCGGCTCGAAGACACCTCACTTCGTCAGGACATACGGGTTTGAAGGGCTCCATGGGCGGGGGCTTGCGGTTGCCAGCGGAATAAAACTGGCCAACAACAAGCTGAATGTGATTGAAGTTTCCGGCGACGGCGACACTTACGGCATCGGCGGCAACCATTTCATGCATTCAATGAGGCGCAACCTGGACATGACACTTATCGTGCAGGACAATGAAGTGTACGGACTTACGAAGGGACAGACATCGCCGACAAGCGAGAAGGGCTTCAAATCGAATTCGACTCCGAGCGGCGTTCTTGAGGATCCCGTCAACCCGATAACATGGGCAATAGCGGCGGGCGCCACATACGTCGCCCGCGGATACGCAATGGACATAATGCACCTGAAGAAACTGATTGCTGAGGGCATGCGCCACAAGGGGTTCGCACTGATAGACGTATTCCAGCCGTGCACGACTTACAACAAAGTGCAAACGGCCGACTGGTACAAGCAGAGGATATTCAAGCTGGAAGAAACAGGATATGAGACCACTGACAAGATGGCTGCCATTCAAATGGGCCAAATGTGGGGAGACAAAATCCCGATAGGTCTCTTCTACCAGGAGAGCAAACCGACGTATGAGGATGGCACGCCGCAAATCGCATCTACACCGCTTGCAAACCAGGACATCAGCAACATAGACATATCCCAGCTGCTGGCCAAATTTAAGTAACCTTTTCTTTCCAAAGAAAGAAAACCGTTAGCGGGAAAGAAAGATATTATATTTTCCGGCTCACTGGCGCTCGCGCTTTCTCCAAGCTTACTTTTAATACATTCAATTCTGAGTTGATTGAATGGAATTGAACATAAAACGGACAGCGAAAGTCATAGGTGAGATATCGCTCAAGGACCTCGGGTCATACGGCAGCTTCATATTCTATATCGTCATAGCGGCATTGTTCCTGCTAATTGGCGATTATACAATCTTCTACACTCTTATCGTTTCGCTTGCAGCCGTAACAGCGGTCGTCATGTTCTTCCGCCTTTCTTATAACAAGCCCCGGCCGGGAATGAAAAAAAGGAGATACAATCTGATTTACGAAGCAGTGGACAACTCATCTTTTCCAAGCATACATGCGGCGAGGTCCGTGATGATATCGATTGCGATATATGCAAAAGCCCCGGCAACCTTCCCGCTACTGGCGCTGATGGTGCTTGCAGTTTGCGCATCCCGCATATATTTCAGGCGACACGACATCATCGACATTTTCGCAGGTTTAATCCTTGGATTTATCCTGGGCTTTCTATTCTTTTTATAGGTTTGGAGCAAATCTGATTTGCATGAAAGTCGAACTGCATTCTCACACTCACTACTCGCGAGGCAAAAAGGTGCTCTATGACGGGGTAGAATCGCCTGAGGCGATGGTCCGCAGGGCCAAAGAGCTGGGATTAGGGGCGCTCGCAGTAACAGACCACAATACTGTACTTGGCCACAAGGAAGCAATAACGGCGGGGAAGAAACACGGGATCCTCATAATACCAGGCGAAGAAGTAAGCAGCACGGACGGTCACACGCTTGCGCTCGGGATACAGGAAACAATACGGCCCGGCTTGCCTGTAAAGGAGACCGTCGACCTGATACATGCGCAGGGAGGAGTCGCGATTGCCGTGCACCCATTTGACATAAAACACGACGGTCTCAGGGAGGAGGCAAGGGCGTGCGACGCAATAGAAATCTTCAACGGCAACAATCTTGACCGGATATCCAACATACGGGCCCGCAATTTTGCTGCAAAGAACAAAATGATAATGGTCGCAGGCAGCGATGCGCATACAATCGCGATGCTTGGACTCGGAATAATAAATACGAGTGCGACGGATGTTGACGGGATAATAAAATCAATAAAGAGAGGCGCCATATACCCTGAATATACTTACCCTTCTGTGAAATTGCTGAAGGATTATGCCGTGACGAGACTTAAAATGTCCTACAGCCATACATGGAATTACATGGAAGAAAACTATAGCCCCGCGAAAAAATTCTTCGGCAAGAGAATGCTCAGCCTTGTCAACAAGAGCCCCGGCAGCATTGACAGATTCTTCAGCGCCCTTGCGTACACGGCTTTCGCCTGCACCGTGACATACAGCTTCTGGCGAAACAACATAAGGAATTAGCGGGCTCCGACGCCTGCATGCTCCAGATGTGCCCTAAGCTTATGTTTTTTTCTAAAAAACGAAAATATTTATATGAGGCGCGCACAATATTGACCTAGAACAAAATGGAGCCATCGTCAAAATCAAGCGGCGCAGTCAGGACATTCACCCTGAAAGAGGCAAATGACCTGCTCCCTGCGATAAAAAGGGGCCTCGAAAAGACACTTGTTCTGAACGAACGCATAAAATCCCTGACAAATGACATGGAGAACCTTGTTTCCATCTGGGGAAAAGACGTGCTTGAAAAAGGCCACATGGACAACGCGTATTATTTCGAAAGGGTCACCCAGAGGGAGGAAGCTTATCAGGAAATGATGCAGAAGATAAACGAGATACAGTCAAACGGCTGCATTGTGAAGGACGTCGAGACAGGACTTGTCGACTTCTACTTCAGCAACAAAGGCGAGCTTGTTTTCCTGTGCTGGAGATACGGAGAGCAGTATGTAAGTCACTGGCATTCCATTGACGAGGGCTTCAAGTCGCGACGTGAAATACGATGGACGAAGTAATCCCAATTTAACTTTTTCTTCCAATTAGAATCATGCATGAGGATACACAGGGCGCTGGCTTATTTCAGCGGCGCGCCGAGCGATTAAAGGGGAACCTTTCGAAAATAAGATACAAGATAGCAGTCATGAGCGGGAAGGGCGGCGTTGGCAAGACGACAGTCGCAGTCAACCTGGCGTGCATGCTGGCGAAGAAGGGAAATGCTGTTGGTCTCCTTGACGCCGATATAGACTGCCCCAATGTCGCTCAGATGATGAACATTGAAGAGAAGTTCGAAAAAGACGATAACGGCTTCATACCCCCCGAAAAATACGGCGTAAAAGCATCATCCATGTCGCTTATTGAAATGGAATCCGGACCGACCATGTGGCGGGGTCCCCTAATACACAGCGCAATCATGCAGCTCATGGAGCTGACCAACTGGGATTCCCTGGATTACCTGATAATAGACATGCCTCCGGGGACGAGCGATGCAGCCCTGACTGTAATGCAATTCATCGGCATAGATGCTGTGGTTGTTGTTACGACATCGCAGGAGCTTTCCATGACAGACGCGACCAAATCCGCAAAGATGGCCCTCGGCTTCTACAAGCCGGTCGGCATAGTCGAGAACATGTCGGGCGAGGTCTTCGGAAGCGGCGGCGGCGAAACGATAGCAGGCGAATTATCAGTCCCGTTTCTTGGCCGCATAGAGCTTTCGAAGCAGATGCGTGATTGCTGCGACAGGGGCGCGCCGGCTGTCGTCAACAATGTAAACGTCAAGAATTTTGAAGTCATTGCAAACAACCTGGAAAAGGTCCTTGCGGGATGATATGACCTTTGAGAGCATGGCATCCAGAATGCATTGAGTTTCATCTGTTTGCTAAATCAGTATTCAATGCATTCTAGGATAAAAAGCTTTTGCATCATAGTGATGATTATGTTCGTTAAAGTTGCAAATGTGAATGAGATAAAGCCCGGGCAGGGCAAAACTGTAAGCGCAAACGGCGTGGACATTGCAATTTTCAATGTGGACGGCACTTTCTATGCAATAAAAAATACATGCCCTCACAAGGGCGGACCTCTCGGCGAGGGAATGCTTGAGGGCAATGTTGTGGCATGCCCCTGGCATGGCTGGAGATTTGACGTTGCAACAGGCATCTCGCCTGTAATGCAAAGCGTGACAGTGGCGAAATTCGAAGTCAAAGTAGAAGGCGACGATGTGCTCGTCAATCTGTAATTTCCATGTGACGTATTCCAGTCTTTTAATTCTTTCTTTCTATTATCTAGTACATGAAAAACAGCATAGTCGCGTACGAATTAGTCCGGTCAAAGAGTGATAGGCGCGTTCTTTCGTGGAACGCCAGAGACACAAGCGAAGATTCCGACATTATTTCAGAAGTGACATCTGTAAACTTGCAGGATTTGGGCTACAATACTCGCCCAGAAGATTACGGCATCGTTCACCTTACGTATAAGGGGCCTGACAGCGACCGGGTCAGGGAAAGGATTGGAGAAGGCATACAACATATAACGCTTAGCAATCTTCCAGTTCCATATCACTTGCCAAAAGCTTATTTTGATCTTAATCATTACAATTCTGACAGAATCACGGAAACCAGGGGTCTCTTGTGGAGGTT
>JAGVVU010000058.1 GCA_018304605.1 Candidatus Aenigmatarchaeota archaeon
AACAGTATCCAACCCTCTCAGCGACGACAGATTCGCTTACGCGAGCTGCTTCGTGAGGAATCCTTCGGGCGTGTCGCAGCTTCTCACTTCGCAGTGCGAAGGGATACAAGCCGGCAGCTCGCGAAACTATGCCACGCCGATATTTGCGAATATAGTCGGCGTATGGAACGTCACAACCTGCACAGTCAACGCATCCACCAGCTGCGCTTCCGCGACACGGCAGCATTCTTTCGCAGCCGGCAGGGCGTTCAATGTAATAAGAGGACTGAATCTTTCGTTTGAGTCATTCGTGCGGCCGTCAAACGTACAGGTCAACACAAATGCAATACTTACCGCCAACGTAAGAAATCCCTCAGACGCGGCGCGCTTCGCGCGCGTCACCTGCAGCTTCAGGAAGCCGAGCAACCAGCTTGTGCCGAATTCAACAGCCTGCGTGCAAGTCACTGGCGGAGGCTCGGTCACGCCGCTGGACGTGAGCGTATTTGCGAATGCTGTTGGAACGTGGTCGACTGTCGACTGCTCGCTCCGGGGCTCGCTGACATCCGACTGCGCGACCCTGCAGGACAGCGAGACGAACATCGGCACGTTCAACGTGACAAACACATGCATATCCGGATTATACAGGGGGTTCAATGCAACGACGGGCGAATGCAGGGAATTCACCGACAACTGCGTGCCATCGGGATGGATAAACGTGAGCCAGAACGCCTGCCCGAGCACGGGTCCTGAAGTTGTCCGCGTCTCGTTGGTCACCGTCCCGACTGGCGACGTGATCAACAACTCAAACATAAACATAAACGTGCTTGCAACAAATCCGTTGGATGATGACAGGTTCGCCAGCGTCAGCTGCTTTTTGAGAAATCCTCCCGGCGCATCGAGGCTGCTTACATCCTCCTGCGAGGGAATATCGGCCAATAACGCAAGGACATACAGTCTTCCTGCTTTCCTTGATGTCGTTGGAAGATGGAACGTCACAACCTGCACAGTCAACGCATCCACCAGCTGCGCTTCCGCTGTTCAGCAGCATTCCCTGAACGCGAGCAAAACGATAAATGTCATACGCGGCCTCAATCTCTCCTTCATATCATTTACGATGCCAGGGAACACGCAGGCCGGAAACAGCGCAACTCTCGGGATAAATATCAGGAACCCGTCAGACACGGCGCGCTTCGCGCGCGTCACCTGCAGCTTCAGGACGCCTTCAAATTCAATCGTATCCAATTCGACGGCATGCGCCCAAGTAGCAGGCACGTCCACTCCCACGCTCGCACTGGACATATTCGCGAACGCTCCGGGTTCATGGGGCGTTGACACATGCTCGCTCCGGGGCTCGCTGACATCCGACTGCTCAGAGCTGCATGATTCAAGGTCAGGCTTGGGGACATTCAACGTAACCTCGGAACAGCCGCCGCCCGCGCTGCTGGGACTTTTCATATCGAACATAAGCGTGCCGGCATCTGCCGTGAACAACAGCCGGATAAATGTAATTGCGTACGGAAGAAACCCGAACCTTGCCAACAGCAGCTATGCCATCACGGGATGCTCGTTCGTCAACCCGGACGGCATCACGACAAGGCGGATATCAGAATGTGCGCAGATAACCGCCAACACGACGCAACAATTCATATTATCGCAGCCTGTAAACAGGCAGGGCACATGGACCGCGCGCGACTGCTTCATCAACGCGTCTAATGTAAACAGCTGTTCTCCGTCATTGCTTCACAATGTTTCCCTGGAGGCAAGGACAATAAACGTCACACTTCCACCCGACCTTTACATAACGAGCGTGGCAGCGCAGGCCGAGGCCGTGAACAACAGCAATGTCCCGATAGATATCTTCGTGAGCAACCCCCTCAACGACGACAGGTACGGAACAGTAAGTTGTTTGATAGAGAACCCGAACGGAGTCGCGCAATCGAAACAGGCGCCATGCAGCATAATAACCCGCAACTCAGACAGGCGATACAATGTTTCCGTCTTCGCGGACGCCGTCGGCACATGGAACGTGAGAAATTGTTCGGTAAGCGCGGCATCCGGCTCTTCGTGCTCGCCTTCGGCAATGACAAGCAGCATGATAAACGGAGACATCTTCCGCGTGATACGCGGCTACAACCTGACCATATCCAGCATCTCGATAACCAGCCCGGCTTACACTTCAACTCCCACATTTGCTTCGTACACATTGAGGAATCCTTCCGCATCCGAAAGATTCGGACGGGTGACGTGCACCTTCACTCGAAGCGGACAGAGCTTTGTGAATCGCTCGTCCTGCTTCAGGCTCCCTCCCGAGTCATTCGTCGATTCGAGGGCGAACCTGACCACGGAACTGGCAGGGACATGGACAGTGACATGCAATCATCACCGACCCGCCCGACCTGTACATACAATCGTATGACATGCCGGCTCTCGCGCCGCTGAACAACCTGACTGTTGCAACGCTAAGGATAAGGAACACCGCTCTCGCGAAATTCTACGGTTTCGCGGGATGCACTTTCAGGAACAGGCTGAACGAGACGCTCCGCAACGTGTCGCAGTGCGAGGAGATGTCGGAAGACACGAACAACATAGCTGTCGGCGTGATACCGGAGCTCCGCGGCAACTGGTCCATATTCGGATGCTTCGTGAACGCGAGCAGGAACGAAGGATGCAGCGGGAACAGGACCCATAATGTTTCCACAGTCTCGAAATCATTCAGCGTGACCGCCCCGCTGCTAAGGATAGAGGAAATCTACCTGACATCAGGAAACCTGGTCGTCGGCGACATCGCTGACATAACGGTCAACGTGAAGAACATCGGGGAGAGGGAGTACGCAGCGTTCGTCAACTGCACGATATTCAACCCTTACAACGCGTCAATAAGACTCACAACGCCGAACCAGACGATACCGCTCGGCGAGGTGCGCGATTTCCACCCGCAGTACACCGTCGACGTGCCAGGAAGATGGAGGGTCAGCTCGTGCAGCCTGTACCGGCTTGGCAGCATCATACTCGAAGATTCAGAAAGCGTCAACAAGCCTTTCAACGTCACCTACACGCCTCCCCAGGAGGAATGCAACAGCAACGTGCCTTGCGAGGCGGGGTTCACATGCGTCAGCAACCAGTGCGTCCAGGAACAACCGAGCTGCTCGGTCAGCAACTGCCCGGGTGTCAAGAACGCATGCTTCTGCTCGGGAGGCCAGTGCATAGCGTGCGGCGACGGATATGCCTGCTCGTTCGGAAGCTGCGCACCGGAAATACTGCCTCCCGTTTGCAGCTTGAATGAGCAATGCCCTTCGGAGCAGGTGTGCATAAACAGCGTATGCCAGCCGCGGCCTCCGGAGTGCTTCGCGAACAGCGATTGCAGTGCCGGGCAGGAGTGCGACAACAACAGGTGCATCACTAAATCAGAGCCGATCTTCAGCAAGGATATCATGGTGCTGCTGATAATAATACTTGCGGTGATCATGGTCCCGCTGATATTGTTCATTTATATCAGGAAATCACTTACCTGTAACGTTTGGAAGGACAAGATGTCTGTCGATATCATCAAAGACGAGATAAGAAAAATAGACAAACGGTATGTTAGCGTAAGGTGATTAGCAAATGAAAAAAGGCCTGGCATTGTCGCTGAACATGATAATAATCGTAGCGATAGCAGTGCTCACCCTGGCTTCGATCTCGATATTCTTTTTCAGCGGATCGTTCGGACAAATATCGGAAGCAGAGGCGCAGAGACTGTTCTCATCGGGCTGCGCGAGATACTGCCAGCCTGACCTGTATGAGACATTCAGGAACGCATACACCGCCTCGCAGAACGACCATGACTTCGTCAGCGCGTGCGAGCGCCTCGGATACGGCGACGGCGCCCACGTCAACAGGTGCTTCGAGAGATGCTCGAACTGCTTCCTCGAAGTGAATCAGGATGACATCAACAGGGGCTACGACAACCTGATAGCTTTGACAGAGCGCGGCTAGCGCGTATTATTGGCGCAAAAATAAGTTTATTAAGATGGAAAATCAAAGTAATTCACAGGTAATTGCAGCGAAAAGAAATATAATATGTTTCTTTTCCAGTAGGGCTTTTCTTTTCAAAAGAAAAGGGTTATTTGAGGTGAGAAGATAATGGCGAAAAAAACAAGACGGAAAGTCAGGGCAAGGCAGGCGGACAGGCGTCAGGCAGTCGTACACCCTCCGTCAAGGCTGACACGGGAGGAATTCTTCCTCAACAAGCATGACGAGGAGAAGGTGCTTCTTTTCGTGACGGGGCTTGTTTTCGGAATGGGAGTCGTCGCGTCCATACTTGACAAATTTTTCTATGGCGGCATAGCGATGCTGGTTGTCGGGCTCGTGCTCCTGCTCATGGAACTGAATGTGGAAGAGCGGCAATACAAAGTCTAAGATTTTTTATTTTTCTATAGCTTATCTTTATTTTGATTTGGGCAGAAAATCTAGGATTTCTTTCACGACTTCTTCGGATGCTTTATTTTTCGTATCAATTCCTGTTCCATATTTCAATTTATAAACCCTCGATTCAAATTAATTTCATGACGCAAATCGAAGTCACTTTTCTCGGGACAACTGCAGGCGTGCCGACCCCGCAGAGGAATCATGCGTCGCTCTATATAAGGTACCAGAGCGAGAACGAGCACTGCTTCCTTTTTGATTGCGGCGAGGGAACGCAGCGCCAGATATTCGCCAGCGGCCTCAACTTCATGAGAATCAATGACATCTTCATCACTCACTGGCACGCGGACCACTTCGCAGGCCTTCTGGGACTGATGGAAACCATGAATCTCGAGAAGCGGACCAAGCCGCTTTATATATACGGGCCGGAAGCTGACAGATTTGTTGAAAATCTGCTCGACCTTGGCTACGCGTCAAAAAAGTATGATGTCGTCGCGAGACCCGTGCCTTTTGAGGGCAGCGAGATATCAACGCTGTTAGAAACGGATGAGTTCCGGATATGTTCCATTCCGGCGAGGCATGGGATACCTGCCGTGGCTTATGCGTTTGTCGAGAAGGACCGCGTGAAGATAGACAAGGCGAAAGCAAAACATATGGGACTTCCGGAAAAAGGCCTGATATTCAAGAAACTCAAGGAAAATGGCACAGCTGATTTTCACGGCAAGAAAATCGCGCTGGAGGACATCGCGCTCGTTGAGAAAGGAAAGAAGTTTGTCTATTCAGGAGACACGCTGCCGTGCAAGAACGTGATAAAGCTGTCGCAGGACGCTGATGTGCTCGCGCACGACTCCACTTTCTTCGAGGAGATGGACGCGAAGCACGCGAACGTCGGCGAAGTCCTCAAGCTGGCGGAAGAAGCAAACGTAAAGCAGCTCATACTCACGCACATCAGCCGGAGATACCAGGACATAGAGGAGATGAAGGAAAAGATATCCGGACACCCGAACGTCAAGATAGCAAAGGACCTGATGAAGATCGTTATTGACTAGACTCCTATTTCTTCGCGCCATTTTTCCTGATAAAGGTCCCGTTAACCGATGCTCCCTTTTTTGTATCCCACGACCCTACGACTCTCACGGGTCCTATAACTGCGCCTGCGCTTATTTTGTGGCTGCTGCTTGTTTTCCTGCCCCTAGTATTTTTTTCGAACCCGTATCCGCCTATGAAGTTCTCATACGTATAGAAGGAATCGATGCCATATGTTGCCGTTCTTGTTTCTCTATTTCTGGAGATTCTTGGGGCAAATGCCACCCTTCCCTGCTCGCTTAAATGAGTGTTCTGCGCAGTAAGCATCGGATTAAACGGCCAGTATCGCGAATGCACAGCCGCCTGCTGAAAAAAATCATACGTATCGGCATCAAGCCCTGCAGGTTCATATGGCCTGTATTTGCCTCCTATGCGGACAAATCCGGTCAGCGACTGGGAACTACCGTCATTCGCGTAAAAGAATTTGGCCATATTCTCCCGGGCTGCATAAAGCCTCACATGTTTTTTGCCATTGAACGGAATATTTTCATCGAGATTACTGCCCCTAAAAGCAGCTCCAATGCCGAAATGATATTTTCCGTAATGAAAGAAGTCTGCCATCATGAAAGTCGATGTGCCGTTCAGATTTCCATAAGCTAAAAACACCCTGTTGTTCCCGAATACTTTGTTGTCGCCCGTATCTATCCTTGCGTGGGCCTCTCCGGACACTAGTCCATCAATGTACTCCACACTTGTCCCAAGAGTGACGGGACCCTTCTTTTTATTGAAGTACAAGCCGGCTTCTTCATTATCATTCGTAGTGCCGAACACGAACTTCCACGAATTCCCAGGAAGAAAAAACCCCAGCTTGACGCTATCATCGCCTTCGTAGCATAACCTGGCACGCGGATTCGGGTCCCAGTAGCTTGCGCAAATATATTTATGACTGCCGGAATAATTTGCCGTTAATTTTACATCCTGTGCAGTTGCGGGAATCGGGATCACGCTTATTGC
>JAGVVU010000001.1:0-6516 GCA_018304605.1 Candidatus Aenigmatarchaeota archaeon
AATACGAAAGCAACAACAAGGAAGAAGACTATCGTCGCCAGCAGCGTCGTCGTTATCACTATGCCTTTCTTGCGCTGTCTTTTCTTCTTTGCATTCCCGAATCCCCAGAGCACGGCTCCGCTCACTATCTTGTTTATGTTCGATGGGCCTGATTTCGAAACGTCATTGGCAGTCTCGAACCAGATTGCGATGGCTATCCCGAAAATCACAAGCGCCGCGATTATGATCGTGATGATGTCAACCTGAAGCATGGCTTTCAAGATTCGACACCCCTTTCCCGATTATTGCCGACAGTTGCGGCGCCGGATGATGATTCAGGAGCGTTCTCCATTTCTGTGTATACGGTTTCCACGCCCTGGTTCACTGCTGCCTGTTCATTTGTCTGGATAGCCAAGCCACCAGAAGCAGGCCCATCGCCGCCCACAGCAGCCATTGAGATATCCCCTTCGACATGTATTACTATTGAAGCGACGTGGGATTTATAGATACCTGCGCAGTTTACTATATAGTTGACCGCACCAGGCTGCTGTTTATCAGGGGCTCGAACATCACCAGCGTTGCCAGCATGCAGACAGTGAAGACTATGAACCCTATTATCAGCGAGGTCCCGGTGATGTTCTGTTTGCCTATAGGGTCCTCTCCGCTCTCGATGGAGTTGATGAACATCGCGAGTATGAACGCCGTCTCTATCAGGTAGATGGTGACTATGAGTATGAATTCGAACGGCGTTATCTTGACGCCTCCGAGCGACGCAAGGAGCGGCACGCTCACGCTTCCAAGATTGCTGGTCTGCTCGCTTATCTGCTTCAGGATCTTGATTATTATTATCGCCAATGTTACTACAATGCCCGAGATCAGCGGCGAGAGGAAGTAAGACTGGAACTTCAGCGAGCTCAGGGTGTCGTTCAATTCCTCCTTTACGTCTTCCTGCGTATCATGCAAACCTTTCAGGTAGCGCGACACGGAGAGCATCGCTATTGACGCTGTCTTCACGCCCTTCTTCGTTGACTCAACCACAGTCCTCATGATGGACTTGATGAGCTTGGACGGGTAGAACCTTATCGCGCCGTATTCCTTGTCGAAGAATGCCTGCGAAAATGTGAAGCCGAGGAGCTTCATGTTCTTCAGCGCCCTCCCGAATAAGTCCTTTATTTTCAGGTTCTGTATCCTTTCCATGGAATGTTCCAGCGACAGCTCGACAGGCACCCCGCCCGATATCTGGTTGCCCAGCTGGAACAACGCTTCTGCGAATTCCGTCTCTATCTCCCGCGTCTTTTTCCTGATGGCAAGCCGCTGCTTTGAAAGCAGCACGAAATAAATTCCGAAGCCGAACGAGATGCCCATGCTTATGACGAGCGCCGGAAGTATTCCCTCGAATCCGTCCCTGGCTGTAAAGAATTCGTTGACAAGCAGAAGGACACCAAGAAATATTATCAGCACGCCCACAATCAGCCCGACGTGCCACGCCTTGTAGAATTTCTTTCCCATCAGGAATTTTCCCGGCGGCGGAACGTCAGGGTTCTCCGTTATGTCTATCTTGCTGAACGTGGCAGGCCTCGTCTCGAGGATGCCCGAGATCACGAAATAAAGTATGAGCGGCAGGATTATGTCATAGCCGACGAAAAGTATTGTCGAGGACACGTTGAGGAAAGCGGCAAGTATGGGGAAAAGCACTAGGCCCATGACAGGCAGGACTATGCCCAGTGCATGCACCACCATCACAGGCAGCTTTAGGTCCTGATTGAAGTGCTTCGCCTGCTCCCTGCTTCCCTCCAGCACTATGTCGACTGCCTCGTCCAGCAGAACTATGCGCTTGTCGCCGACCTGCTTGAGCGAAGTGATGAGCAGCTCAACCGATTCTACGAACGGCCTGTTCTTTGACCAGCGGCCCGTGAAGTCAATGAGAGCTTCCTGCATAGTGAGATAATTTCCGATCTCCACGTCCCACAGAAGCTTCTTCATCTCGTAGCCCATGGACCCGCCCAGGTTCTCAGCTGCGAACTTCACCGCCGCCTCGAGGTTCGGGACGTTTCTCATGTACATCGCTATGTAAAGGACAAGCGTGACTATTTCCGAGCCTGCATCAGCCTCGTATTTGCGCCGGAGGCGTTTGGGATACGTGTGCACGTAAAACGTGAAGAACAACGCAAGCATCAGTGTCATTACGCCGTACCCGAAAGGAAGGCCCGGAAGATTAAGAAGAGGAAGCGTCATGAGGACCATTGTCGGGATCAGCGTTATCAAAAGAAAAAAGATTGTCGCGGATGTCGTGCCGCCTGGCGTCACCTTCAGGTGCGCAAATTCTATGGTCTCCTGGATTTTCGGCCGGCTTTTCTTGTCAGGCTCGATGTGCAGCGTTCTTTCAGCGAACCTGCATGCTCGCTCGTAGAGTGACTTGGGCATCGAGGCAAAGGCCTCTTCCTCCTGATAAAGCTTGTATTCGCGGGAAATCAGCTTCTTGATCTGCTCTTCGCGTTTTCTCTTCGACGGCATGCTACCATATATTACTTGCTGCCCGGCTTAAAAATAGATTCTTAAAAGATGTTTTCAATTATTGGTATGCACATACTCATTTTCGGAGACAGCATAGCTTACGGAGCCTGGGACGGGAAAGGCGGGTGGGTCCAGCGGCTGCGTACTTATATAGAAAATAATTCTCCGAAGCATGAAAAAGATACTCTTGTCTATAATTGCGGAGTTTCCGGGGACACGACGAGCAACGTCCTGGAAAGATTCGAGAAAGAGACGGGCGCAAGGGTCGGCTACGAAGAAGATACAGTGATCATATTCTCGATCGGCACAAATGACTGCCTGCGCCTGAACAAGACAGGCAAGATGAATGTGGACCGGAAGGTATTTGAAAAGAATATAAAGAACCTTATAAAATCCGCAAGAAAATTCTCCGACAAGGTATTTTTCGTCGGGTTAACGCCTGTTGACGAGTCAAAAATGGGTCCCGTTGAGTGGGCACCCCAGTTCTCGGCAAGGAATATTTACATAGAAAAATATGACGAGATGATAAGATCCGTTTGTCGCATGGAAATAGTGCCGTTCATAGAGATATTCAAGAATTTCAAGAAAACAAAATACCTGAAGCTTCTGGAGGACGGAGATCATCCGAATTCCAAGGGCCACGAAATGATTTTTGAGATGGTAAGGGATTTCCTCAAGAAAGAAAAGATAATTCAGTGATTACAATGTGATTTTCCAACATTACGGCAACTTTTAATTAAACTCCTTTTAAACTTACCTATTATAGTTACTTTTGATCGAAATGAACGGCAGTTATAGCGGCATGGTAGCTGTTTCCCAAGCCATGGCTGAAGTGCAGAGAAAAATAGATTTGTATGCACCGTTGGATACCTATGTCCTTATTTTGGGGGAAACCGGAACCGGAAAAGAGCTTGTTTCTAGGGAAATTCATGCCAGATCCGGTAGAAAAGAATACAGGTTTGAGGCTTTGAATACAGGCGCGTTGCCGCGAGAACTTGTTGAATCCGAACTTTTTGGATACGAACAAGGGGCTTTCACAGGCGCAACAAGTAGAAAAGTTGGTTATTACGAGCTTGCTGACAACGGAACTCTGTTCCTCGACGAAATAGGAAATATGCCGCCGGAAACTCAGGTGAAGTTGCTGAGAATTTTAGATGAAGGTGTATTTAGGAGGATTGGTGGTGTAATTGACCGCCAGGCAAACGTGAGAATAATATCAGCCACGAATAATCCTGATATCTATAACGCGGCGAATTTTAGGAACGATCTTTTGTACAGGCTTTCCGTGGCTGTGATAGAAATACCTCCATTGCGCGAACGCATGGATGACATAACTCCCATAGTGAATAGTTTTCTACGTCGTTGGAACGAAAGAAATGGACCTGAAAAGACTCTGAATTCCCATGGTTTAAGATTGTTGACGGAATATGATTATCCAGGCAATGTCAGGGAGCTTCAGAATATACTGGAGCGTGCCTGTGTCGAAAGTCCGGAGAGAACAATAAATCCAGAAGTTGTGCAAAGAATATTGCAAGAGCAGAAAAGACATATTACGCATGGAAAAGACGTGACTGCCGCGCAGGTAACTGGCTTGGGTTATACAGAATCTAAAAGAAGATTTGCCTTGAATTATATGAGAGAACTGTTCGAGTCGTCTGGCGGAAATTTGTTTGTAGCCGCAAAAAGGCTCATGGATAAAGTGTCTTCGGAAGAAATATCCAGGGATTTAGGATACGAGAGCCTGGAGCAAATGATCGGCGGCATGAAAATTGAATACAAACCTACTATGCTAGCAGAACCTGCCACAAAAACAAAACATCAAGGAAGAAGGTCTCGTATAACTGACGATGAATTAATGAGGGCAATTAGACAGCATGGTAGTTTTTCTAAAGCTGCTGGTGAACTTGGAGTTGTTGGGAGCGCAATAGACTACCGGATTAAAAAGATGGGATATAAAGGCAGAAAAGATTTCCGCAAACGCGCACTTTGAGATACAGGATAAAATCACGCAGCTTTTCACGAACGCCAGTGAGCCACATTTTGTAAAATGTTTTCTTTTCCACTAAGGCTTTTCTTTTTTCAAAAGAAAAGGGTTAATAGTTCTTCCTAAGCCACTGCAGCCAGCGGTCGTAGATGAGCGTGCTGTCCAGCGCCCCCAATTCTTCCTTAACCTCGCTGCTTATGATATGGAAGTGCGAGTTCGAGGCCATTATGCTGTTCGCCTCGAGAAGGTCAGGACGGTTATTCACGTTGGCATAGTCGACGATTGTCTGCATGATCTTGCCGCGCAGCTTTATGTTGTTCCATACAGCATCCCAGTTCCCCTTCCATTCCCGGACGCGCTGCGCTATGTCGTTGAGAATTGCAGACTCGCCCATGAGCAGTGTCTTTGACGGCTTGAGAATATCATCCTTGGCTGAATAATCAAGAAGGTTCACAAATCCACCCTCTTCTGCCGGGTCTGTTTTCCAGTGCTTCCTGACTTCTGTCAGCTCGACGCATCGCCTGAAGGAACGCAAGCCATCAGGCGATTTCAGCATATTCGCAATTAAAATAATGTCAGTAGCCTTGAAGCTTGTCGGCGGCACGCCCAGATCATTTACGACACGGTCGAATACGCCGTAAGCAGAATCGCCATGGATCGTGCCCGCCACGAGATTTGCCAGCGCTCCTATGCGCATGGCTTCGTACAAGGCAAGGGCTTCCCTGCTTCGCACCTCGCCGATTATCAGGCAGCTGTCCCCCAGCCTCAATGCTGTCCTGAGTGCCTCTTCCGCAGGCAGTTCCGTGTCGACATTCGTTATCACGCTCCGCGATTTCATGCTCTGGATGTTATAACCCAGTTCGCGAAGCTGGTTTGTTGGGAGCTCAAGCGTGTTATGGGCCAGAATGTTCTCGCAGACGAAGTTCTCATTTTCAGGGACAGAAAAGTCATATACAAATTCCTCCATGCTTTCCAACCTTCTAATTTCCCTTATCTGGTCCCAAAATATATCAGATTTGGCAAGTATTTCCATGTTTGAGGCAATTTCGCTGTTTTTGATCCGGCTAGAAATTAAGGATAACTTTTGTCGACCTATGTTATTGTCCCGTTTTATGTAGTCGTAATAGCTGAAGCCGTCATGATTGTCACTAATCACATTTTTGGTCTCAAGCGAGAGCGGAATAACGTCGCTGCTATCGTGCGTTGATTTTTTATTGCACAGTGTTTCTAGTCTTGCCTTTTTTTCATCCTGCAAGAATCCTATTTTCCTGAAATCTTGCAAAGAAGATAACGCGCTTATTCGGCACGGATAGGTTTTGTCGCTTTCCCTGAAGCTCCCGACCCTTGATATTATGCCGAACGAAAGGAGCAGGGTCTGGATGTCTTTAATCAATTCCTTTGAACAAAGCGTTATCGTGACTTCGCTTTTAGATGCATGGCCATCGCCACTGAATAGCCCTCTCAAAATGGCGGCAACCTTTCCTTTATCCAATTCATAGATCCATGAAGGTATGTTTTTTGTATAGGCATTGCCCGCAAATCCCAAAGCTCTCATAATTTGCCTTAACGAAGACGAATTAACCATTAGTGAAATGCCGTCGCTATGCATTTTGACATTTGCACCAAACCTTTCGGCGACGCTTCTTACGCAGGCTCTGGATTGCTCGTCTACGACTGATATTATGACCGACTTTTTATCGTAACAACCATCGGCAAGCCATAGGCCCAGAAATTCCATGAATTCATTTGTGAGTGGAATAAATCTGGGAATTGCTGTTGCTCCGGACTTATAGAAAATATCCTGATCAAACTTATACACGTTTTTTGCGAATTCCTTGACGAATCTTGCTGGAAGTATGCCTAGCCTTCTCCACCGGCATCTTTGCGACCTGTTTTCTTCTTTTTTCTTTATGCACTCCCAGTTGTCGTTTATGCATTTTTTAATCCCGGACCCTGTAAAAAATCCTTTCTCTATTGACTGGACATATTCCAGTATGTCTATGGATTTTTTTTCAGAGGTTTCGAAAGGCAGCGTCCTG
>JAGVVU010000001.1:6533-19299 GCA_018304605.1 Candidatus Aenigmatarchaeota archaeon
GCAAGATAGTCGTCTATCTCGAGCTTTCGGACCTTCGCAGGAATGATTTTTCCATCCTTGCCCAATGTGAACAGCGAATGGTCTCCTGTAACCTTGATTTTCTTGCCAGTCCGGGTAATTATTTCATAAATGTCTTTGGTAGTCTTATGACGTATGAATGATCTGACGCTAGATAGCTTGAATTTGCCATTCTTGTCCATTGAGAAAACCCGTATATTTTCGGGGTTTTTCCTTAGAATTTCCCTGCCAAAATCATAGTCGCATCCATGCCTTTCTATTGTGCCATCTATAAGTCCGCCTACGGTGCCTTTCTCAATTTTTCCATTTCTTTCATAAACTATCTGGCAATCTCCTGTCACGCTGTCTTCAACACTGATAATTCTCAGCTTCGGCATTATCTGGACCATCAGCGCGCCGAGCAGCGAGGATTTTCCGCTGCTTCGCGTGCCGGCAATCAGCATGGTCCTCGAGCCGTCTATGAGAAACCAAAGCAGCCCGGCCGAGAACGGATCGATCATCCTGTTGTTTATGAAAAGGGGAAGCGTCCATGGCTTGTCCCTGTGGCGGCGGAACGCGAAGCCAAGGCCGTCCGGCGACAGCGTGCGGGTTATCGCCGCGACTCTTGCACGTCCGCCAGGGACTTCTATTTCCGTGTCAAGCACAGGGTTTTTCTCGTCAAGAGGCCTGCCGGACTTCAGCCTGAATCTGGTTGCCCACGACTCGCCGTCTTCCCGGCTTGGCACGATGTTCGTCTCACACTCCTGGTATATGCCGTGGAACAGGAAGACAGGCGACGCGCCTATCGGAGAATTTATTTCTATGTCCTGAATGTTTTCGTCCTGAAGCATTAAATCCAGGATTCCGAGCCCGGCGGTATATCGTGCCAGTATGTTCGCCAGCTCCTCCAGCCGTTTTTCAGGTATGTCATGATCCGCAGCCAGGTCGCGTATCATGTCCAGGCCTATGCGAAACAAATTCTCCCTTATCCTCTCGGGCTCTTCCAGGTCGCTCTCCCTTGGCTCGTGGTGGCCTAAGTAGCGCCTGGCAGTGTCAAGCAGGTTGTATTCGATTTCGTTCAGGCGAAATTCCGGCGGGATTATGTGGTACAGCCGCCTCACCTGTCCCGGTATGTTGTATATCTCTATCTCTGTCTCGCCAACCATATACCTTTCCAGAAGCTCCGCGTTCGCCGGCGGCAGCGATATGTACCGGGTGTAAATGAAATTCGGCCTTATGGTCGGGTGAAATATTCTCCTGTAGAGCGAGCGATCCTTGTGCTCGGTTATGTTCGGCTTTGCCAGTTGTATTAGCCTGCAATTGTCAAGCACGGCTGCTATGGGAATTAGTGAATTGCTGAGATAATGCGAATAACAGTCCCTCTTTATTCCTGTCTCACGCTCGATCTTGGTCTTGACCTTCCTTATCTCCCTTGTCAGGTTCCTGTAAGCGTCTATAGGATCGAAGCGAAGATCATTAAGCAGCCTCTGCAGGAACCTGTAGCGTTCTTGGGAATCGTTCTCGCATCCCGCGATGACGACGTTTTTTAGCGAGATTAGCCTGTCTTTCATCATCCTCTCTATGGCCAGGGCAATTTCGAGCAGCATTTTCGATTCAGAGAAGTCGTATTCATATTCCCGCACCCCGGCAAATACGATGCGCACGACCTTCTTCAGCTCCATAAGCTTGTCGATGGTCGTCGCCATGCACGCGCTATAGTCTTCAATAGAATCGCCGTAGAGGCCGCCCAGGCAATTGATGCGCATCTTTTGCGTCTCTTCGTCGTAGTCGTACTCATAGACCATGAGTAGTAATGTGCGCAGGAATATTAATTGGTTTGAGAATAGCCGCCAAATCTTAAAATAGCCACCGGGACATTATAGGAATATGCCCGACCCTACGAATGTCAATGTCATCATGCAGGAACTGGTCCGGCGGTCCAATGAAGACAGCCGCCGGCTACGTGGGCTCGAGCAGCGGCTTGACGCCATAGAGAACAGGATAAACAATTTCGAGAACAGCAGCCTTGACAGAAATAAGAAGGTCAACCTGAAATTCGCCGAGATGGATCTTTCCATAAAGACACTGACAGAAGAGCTCATGAAAGTGAATGGCGGCCTGGAAAAGATCAACAAGCAGGTGAACAAGTTCGCAAGAAAACAGGATCTTAAGGAGATTGAGCGCATGCTGGACCTGATAAGCCCGCTGAAGCAGGAATTCGTTACGAAAGACCAGCTGGAAGAGGAATTGAAGTCGGCACAGCACTAGGGCAAGGAAAAAATTTCGGTTCGATTAAAAGGTTTTTGGTTATACGTTTTCTATGAAATCCCTGACTTATCATATAACACTTGATAACAACGATTTTTGGGAGTATGCCGAAAGGCACAGGTTTGGAAAGGAAGACATGCCAACGCTGTCACAGGATTCTGTGTTTTTCAATGAATTGTGGGAAATAAAGAATATGTGGAGAGTATATTGTGAAAGCATGTTAAGTGCAACAACCAGGCGCGACGAAGTGGCATCAGCTTATAGTATACCTGTTGAAAAATTACGCATATACCGTAGAACAGTAGAAATCAAGGCAGTGGGCTAATTATATTTCTTCCTCGTGCATTGCCTGCTTGTCCTTCATCTCATGTATCATGTGAGAAAGGGATTCTATATTGCGGGTCAATGAAGGCAAAAACTGCTTGAACGCTTTCTCCAATCCACCCACGCGCGCTTCAAGGTCCTCCAGCTGCTCAGAAATGTCCGCCATCCTTGAGTCCAGCTCGTGCGTCGGGCTTTCCCTCTTGGTTTGGTCCAGCTTCGCCTCGAACTGCTTTATCTCCGCCCTCATGCGATCGAAGTTGTCGTCTATCTTCTTCAGGCGGTCGTCAAACTTTCTCCACTTGTCCTCCACGATGCCTTCAATGAGCTCTTCAAGCATGACTTCCGGCTGCTCTATCTCCCCGGTCCCGAATTCAGGCTCAGCAGCAGCCGGGAATTCCTGTGGCAGCTCGAATATGTTGTCCATGGCAGGCGATTGCATCTCCATCTGCTTCGGGGGCTCGTCACCGACGCCTTCCTTGACCGCCCTAAGCATCGCGCTCTCTATGGACTCGTAGGAATAGCCCTTTGACTTGAGATGTTTTATTATGTCCTTGTCGCTCATGCCCCTCTTGGTCATCTTCTGGACTTCCTCTATGGGAACGAGCTTCTCGTCTTTCGGCTTTTTGTGGAACAGACCCATTTTATCACTTCTCTAATATTGATTTTCAGGGTTTATATTGGTTTTCGGGTATTGCAGCACAGCCAATTTGCAAGCGTTAGCGAGTCACATTGCAATAATCCTTTAGCCCATAGTATTATACAAAGACTTATGATTTTCCGTTGCCGGCTATGAAGTAGACAGCCAGCGCCATCACGATTATTATGAAGATTATGCCTATCACCGCGTCGCTTACTACGACGCTAAAGCCGCCCATCGCGATGAAGAAGACTATTATCCCTATGCCTGCGAGCATGGCTGCGACTCCTTTGTTGTCGAAGAACTTGCCGACAGAAGCTCCGGACATCGTGATGAAGAGGACTATGACAAGTATGCCGGCGATTATGACGGCCGCGTAGCCGAACAGGTTGACAAAAAAGCTCGCCAGCCACGGCCCTCCGAAGCCCACAACGAAGAAAGCCATCACAAGTGACAGCACGCCAGTTATTTTGGTGTCCTCGAAGAACTTGGCCTTTGTAAGCAGTCCAAAGACGACGGCAAACATGAATATCCAGGGGAGCAGGAATCCGAAAAAGCCAAGGGCATTGAGGTTAGCGACTAAAATTGAGAACGGGTCTGCCATTTGATACACCTATTTGGTTGAATATATGTATATCTTCTCTGGTTTAAGTTCTTTTGTCAGTTTCAGGGATTTGCATTTTATTTTGTTCGTAACAATCAGGGTCCCCTTCCGAAGTTTTTTCAATCTTTCCTGAAGACGGTCAACGGTCGGCTGTGGCAGGTATATAAAAATTATGTCCGCATCGTGAAAATTATAAGTGAAAAAATTCTTTCTGATGATTTTCGCGTTGCCAAGCCCTTTTATTTTTATTGCCAGGGAGCTCATCAGCCACTTAAAGAAGTCGATTTCCAGGCCGATTATTTTTGCGTTTGTCTGCTTGGCTGCGGCAATAACGAACCGACCGTCCCCCGAGCCCAAGTCATATATTATGTCACCCTTTTTTGGTCTGATTTCCTTCAGGATGCGTTCAATGCTTTGTCTACTGCTTGGAGTCCATCCAGAGCCGTAGAATGTCGTGGCAAATGTTGATAAGACTACAATAACCAGCAACAATACAGGAATCGTGATTAGAGTCCCGAACGTGCCAAGAAATATAACGAATAAGACGAAAAGAAGAAAAAGAACCTTTGTCCGATAGTCTGTGATCATGCCACTCAGATTAATGGTGGTCTCCGCCGCCAACTGCCCCGTCCGGCTTTGTTATTAGGTACACGGCGATCACGATTATTACGAGCCAGAAGGCAAGTGCAGCCACGCTGGAATCGAGATATATCTGGCCAACAAACGTTCCAGTTGATCCAAGGAACAACATTATTCCTATGATAATGACTACAAGCACATATATGGGACCCTTGCCCAATTTTGTCATGTCATATCCTATAAGTGACAGGAACAAAATTATCACGAGTATCCCTGCCAGGTACACGGATGCCCCTCCGAAGAGGTTGATGAAAAATGCAGCAAGCTGCGGTCCTGCCGCTCCCGTGACAAAGAATGCTATGACAAAAGCCAGTGCAAGATTTATCTTGTCAGACTTCTTCCCGAACATGTCTCTTGTGGAAAGCAACCCGTAAACGATTGCGAAAGTGAAAAGCCAGGGCAGAAGGAATCCGTAGAATTCCGGGCCGAGTATGGATGCTGGGTTAAGCGAGAACGCCATTATTTTCAACCTTATTTTATAGTGAAGCAAACAACCGAAAATATTATCATTTGCCTCACTTATAGTTCGCAAGGAAATAATATATTTTTCTGTTCCCTTGTAGAACTATATTTGTCAGGGGTGGTATATATACGTTTCTTCCTGCGCAGCACAATTACGAAAGAATCACTATGCGTCCCCTGATTTGTAGATGAGCCAGAAAAACAAAATCACAAAAACAAGCCCGATTCCCCAGAGCACGACCGAAGGGTCAAAATTGCCGGGGAGGAATGCGAGGAACACGTCAGCGAGAGCTATCAAAAGCAGGAATAGTATCGCTATCACGACTATCAGTGGGAAGTAGTCTTTCTTCGAGCCTTCCTTCCCCTCGAATATTTTCTTCACGAGCGCGAGGAAAAACACGATTATGAGGACGCCCGCGGCGATTGGTATGTACTGGCTGAGCGTCAGTACAAGCGGCTCATAGAGCACGGAGAATCCGGCTATGGCAAGCGCGAGCATCGCATTGACGCGCTTGTTGAAGTCGCCGACCTTGCTGTAGGAGAGCAGCCCGAATATCAGAGCGAAAACGAAGAGGAATGTCGAGACGTACGGAACGACGGTCGGGTCGATGAGTGTTATTGCCATGAATATTACCGGTTTTAATCAAGCCTGTCCTCTAGTCTCTGACGCTCTCTGATTAGTCTCTCAAGCGTTTCATTTAGCCGCCCTATATCCCCTGTGCCTGGCTTGTCATGAGCCCTTTCTATGTTCTTTTCCGTGCTTGTAATCCGCTTGTCAATGTTTCTTAGTTCATCTTTCAGCCATTTTCTGTCTGCGGGGCTAATAGTTCTTGGTACGCCAATAAGGTTCCTGAGTTTTTTATTGCCGCCGTCTATCTCGTCATCATCCACATGAGATCTGTGCTCACCCCGTGAATATCCGCCGCCCCTTGAATAAGGCCCGCCTCCACCACCGGGCCTGAAATGCCTTGCAAGATAGCCGAGTACGCCCAAAATGAATATCAGGAAGATGAAGTAGGGCCCGGCCAGCAGCGCGAAGAAGGAATAATAGCCGCCTGCGATTATGAACAAATATGCGCCGACACCCAGCATTATGCGGAAGTTCCTGTTTGGTATGATGCGCCCCGACATTATATAAAGGACCATTATTATGAAGATCGTTGGCACAAGAAGGAACATTATCAGGTCTCTGTAGATATTTCCCGTGAAAGGCGCCCCGGGGTATTGCGTCATGCCCAGGAATTGCCCGAAAATCATGTATCCGATATCTTCCAGCGCCATAGGTAAACTATGGTGCTAGGTTGAATAAAAAGGTAATGCGGAAAATCAGTTTCTAAGAGCATCCATTGCGAGTCTCGTGAACCTGTCTGCAACGTTTTTTTCGTCCATCATGTAAGCAAACGCCATCGGCTCTTCAAGGGGCCTTATCGCCCTGTCAGCCCTATCGTCATGGTCAAAGCCATATGATCTCAGTCCTTTGCCCATTATTTCATGGCTTCTTACCCTTAGGCCATCCAGACCATACAGGTTTTCATTTTCAAATATGTCGTCGCCTGTTTCCCAGCCGTCCGGATCGTATGTCATTTTTCCTCTCGGAAGCCTCAATAAATTCCAGCCTTTTCTATTTATGTCCCTTGCGCTGTTTGCGTAGCCCCTTGCAATGCCCGCATAATCTCTGGTAAGTGCTTCTATCTCAGAATCTATGAAATTACGTGAATATCTCTGTGCTGCGTCTCCAGGAGGCGGAGGAGGTCTGTGTCCGCCGTGGTCTTCTTCAGGTCTTTCTTTGTACGGCCCATTTGTTACAATCCAGCCACCCGCTCTGTCTAATATGTTTAGAATATGATTGTAGCGGCGGCTGATTGGTATTTCTATTGGCTGCAGCACTCTGCCGTCTTTTATTGCATCTTTGCTAGGAATGACAGGGTTTGGGCTTTCACCTTTTTTATTGAAGATTGCCATTTTATTTCACCTGCTATATATATGGTCACCCCCCTATATATAGTTTTTCACTACTTAAAGGTAACATAAATAAAAAAGAGAAAAAGTCCGGCTAGCCTTTGTTGAAGTACTTGCCGTCTGCCATGCTATCCCTTAGCCCGCTCAGCTCGCCCCTTCCTCCGAGCCTTGTTATCCATTTTACAGGTCCGTAGTAGGTGAATAGGCCACTCGGCATCCGGCCTACGCTGACCTCTACTTTTCCTGTCATTCTGTTCACGTACTGGAAGCTGCCGTCGCTGGTTTCATGTGGTATTAGATGGACTACTTCATCTTCTGGATTAGCCTTCTGTCCTCCGTTTTTACCGCCCAAGCCGTCATAAAATGCCATTGCAGACAGATATTTCGTCTGATCGTCAGCGTTGGATTGAAACACGCTTTTCAGATACCTGTTATTGCCGAAGCCCTCGCCTTCTAGCCAGCTTACAAGGCTATCGCCATAATTGGATCTGGCTGAGCGACCTCTCTGAGCAGATTGAGACGTGTATGCCATATCTATCGCCTCGTTCTCCTATAATTGCTTTCAACCTGTTCGGCCAATGAGCACACTTCCTGGTATGCCTGCTGGTTGAAGCTGGAAGAAGTTGACAAGTGGATGAGCTTTACCACTTTAGGAAGATTCCGCCTGTGCGCCCCGAATAGGTGTCCTGTGTATGTGTAGAGATTCTCCTTCGTATTCGCGTGGTTCAGGTAATCTCTGCATCTCAATTTTCTCATGTTTAACACCTTTGCGCATTTGCATTTGGTTATTTTGCATTTTCTTCACAACTCTTTCGATCTTTTAACCACAATATAAGCATTTGGATAGCTCAGAAAACGAGATTTAATAGCGTTTTTAGCGGTAATTTTTGGTAGTAGTTGGAATAGAAGTAAGAATTATAAATGTTAAAAATTTACTTTTAGAGAGAAAATAAAACTTTATATATGAAAGTAAGACATAAGGAAAGAAGGCGGAAAAGCAGACGACTGGAGTTGCGAAGCAACTCCAGTTCGCGTCCACACCCCCTTTTCCGCTTTATACTAACCCTTTTCTTTCGCAAAGAAAAATATTGCAAGGTGACAAATATGGAGGAAACAACAATCTCGTCAAAAGGACAGATTGTCATACCGAAATATTTGCGCGACGCGCTGGGCCTGAAGCCCGGCAGTGCGCTGCTGATTACAAAGGTCGAAAACAAGCTTATTCTGATCCCGAAGCCGGAGGATCCTGTGAAGGGACTGATAGACGCAGGCCAGCGCATCGCGATGAAAAATATCAGAAGGCACATAAAGGAAGAATAACACCGAGGAAGGGATATCCTTCCCAAGGTCTTACCATCCTTAGGTGAATTTTATCATGGCAACTGAAAAATCTGAAAAAGTATATCTGGACACGTTCGTCTTCATGGACATACTTTCAGGCGAGGCTGATGCCGCAAAGGCAAAAGTCTACCTGGAAAAAATGAAAGAACAGAAATGTGCCGTCTCCTCTATTCTCTTCGCAGAGCTCGCTTTTCACATCCGCCGGAAACGAGGCAGGGAAAAGGCGGCAGAAATTCTTCTTTATATAAAGTCGCTGCCGAATCTCGAAATTGTTCCTGTTGACGACGAGATAGCAAAAACAGCCGGCATGATAAGGGCGCACTATGCGAAAAAAATCCCGAAAAAGCTGACATACTTTGACTGCATACATATAGCGACTGCAATGGCTGCAAAATGCGACAAGTTCGTGACGGGCGACAGAGGTTTTCGCGACGTGAAGGAGATCGGGATGGAGATTTATTAGTAAGATTTAAATAGATAAAAGTTCAACTAATTATAGGTGAAGTAAGATGAATACAATAGTCTCATCAAAAGGACAGATTGTAATACCGCAGGATATTCGCGAACGACTCAAAATAAGGAAGGGTCAGCGCGTGAAAATAGAGGAAGTGGACGGCGCGATCGTGGTGTTTCCTCTCCCAAAAGATTCTATAAGAGCATTGAAAGGTTCTGCAAAAATCGGCGGCGAATCCACGAAGATAGTGCGTTCTCTTAGAAAAGAGTGGGACGAATGAGGCTGGTTCTTGACACGGGAATTATAATTGCATTTGTGAACGAAGAAAAAGACAAGTCTCTGAAGTCAGTAGAAAAGATATTCGAGCTGACAAAAAACGGAAAACTGCAGACATCAATTTCTTCCATTACTATTTCCGAGATTTATTCATTCTTTTACAAAAGGAGAGAACCGAAAAAAGCAGTGGGAATATCAGCCATGATTGAAGAGATAGGCGTAATGGCAATAAATCTGGATAAAGAATTGGCAAAGAAAGGCGGCATATTCAAATCCAAATATGCGATATCATTTGCGGATGCAATTATACTTGCAACATGCGTGGATGTAAAATCTATGTTGATTACCTATGACAAGGAATTTTCTCCTGTTAAGGACGTGCAAATCCTTAGGCCGGAAGAATTTGTGGAAATGCTCGAGTCGCCGATAAAAATGAAATGCGGGTGCGGCGGCAACATAAAAGAGATTCATAAGGAAATAGAAGGCGAGAAAACAAAGGTTAGTGTTTGCGATAATTGCGGAAAAGAACTGATAGATATGGATGAGGGTATAAGAGCGCAGAAAAAAGTTCGCAAAGGCAAGAATGGTTAGAACTTGTATTCTTCCAGCTTGTAGATTTTAGTCACAAGCACTTCTTTCCAGTCTCCGATAAGATCAGTGAATTTCTGCTTTAATTCAAGTTTCATTTTCTCCAGATCGTTGGGGTCTTTTGCAAGCAGCACTATGTAGACGTCATAATCGCCCAAGACGGACATCAAGTCAATGCACCGGGAATTCTTTTTCATCTTGAATGCGCCTGAAACTGCCGCCTTTAGGCGGCATGTATTAGAGGCGCATTCGGAATCCCATGTTCAAAACAAACCCACACCTTTAGGTGTGGGTATATCAGAACATGTGATTGCTAGTCGGATGGGCAATGAGCAGAAAGAAGTAAATTGAAGGGCTTTTTTCTTTTTGAGCTCTGTTTTCTTTTGATATATTATCCGGGAATGCATTGGATACTGGCTTTAGGAATCAGGTGCGAGGAAATGAAGGGCTTTTCCTGCACAGGATTCCTTCCGAAATCCTTGTGAAACTCAATGTTCATCTGGATGCCATCTTCTCGCACGAGAAGATATGATGATTGATTGGCCGGGGATTCGGCATATTTAAGTTTTTTTGGTAACCTTTTTCAATGAACTTTGTTGAGAAGCTGGTGGTTTCACTGGCAGGTCTGGGCAGCCTCAATATTACGCGCATTGACAGCGGGGCGCGATACATAGGCAACTTCGACAGGACGCGGGATAACGAAATTGTAGAAGTTTCTTCGCAGGCATCCAAAACATCCAGCAAAAACACGGTTCAAGTTTACGGCAGATCCAGCGGGGGACGCTACAGGTTCGAGGTGGCCTTCGGCAAGGAGGAGGCTTATTCCATTCGCGGAAAATTCGAATGGAGCGGCGCAGTCGTGAACAGGGTTGCGATGTCGGATTTCGACCGCAACGGCTTCATTGATGCGATTTTCTACAACGGCGATTCGGATCTGGGGATGATGCTGACATACGACAGTTCAGCCGACAGGTTCTTGATGGTTCCGGTCAGGATTGAACACCAGGGTGGTGAATGAATACATGGCAACGATAACGTCGCAGGAATTGAAAAGAAAGCTGGATTCAGGTCCTGTGATGATACTTGACGTGCGCGAGCCTTTCGAATATGTGGACTGGCACATACCCGGCGCTGTCAACATTCCTGTCTCGCGCGTTATTAGAAATCCCGATTTGGATGCGCCGAAAGACGTGGAAATTGTAGCAGTCTGTGCTCACGGCATTCGCAGCGCTGCAGCTGTCCGCTACTTGAGCATGGCTGGCTTCGAGAACGTTTTCTCGCTGACGGGTGGCATGGTGGAGTGGAACGGCATTTATGATTTTGTCGAGATAAACGGAGGCATTGTTCAGGTCCGCCGCGTTGGAAAAGGCTGCCTCAGCTATATATTGTCCAGCGGAGGCGAAGCTGTTATCATTGACCCGACGATTGACGTGGACGTTTACATGAACTGGGCAAAAGAAAGAGATCTTACTGTCATTGCTGTTTTAGATACGCACGCGCACGCGGACCATGCGACCGGCGGGCGCGTGCTGGCAAAGCGCGGAATCCCGTATTATGCCCCCGAGGAGTGTAATGCAAGAATAATAAAGGACGGGGACGCGATAGATTTCGGCTCGGCTTCCATTTCAGCTGTTTCAGCGCCGGGCCATACGACGGGAAGCCTTGCATACAGCATTGGACGCTTTCTGCTTACGGGCGACACGCTTTTCGTTGATGCTGTCGGCCGCCCCGACTTGGGTCAGAACGCGGAGGAGAACACCCCAATTCTTTACGATACCATTCAAAAACTCCTCGCGCTTCCCGGTGATACGATAGTGCTGCCCGGGCATTCGGAAATCGATGCCATACGCAAAGAAGTCCCGATAAAGGAAACAATGGAAGGGTTGAAAGAATTGGACATCCTGAAAAAACCCAGGGGCGAATTTATTTTATGGATTTCAGGGAGCAGGCCGCCGCCGGAGAACTTCGAGATAATCAGGGAGTACAACACGGGAAAGATCGTGATAGACACGATTGATGAGTTCCGCGAGCTCGAGGCTGGCGCGAACCGGTGCGCCGTCAGGTAAATTATTTCTTGAATAGCATCATAGGGAACCAGTCGCCTGCGCAATAATGATTCTTATCGTACGCAATTAGCTTGAATGGCTTGAAATCCTGCTCATACTGTTCGAAAGTACGCAGCTTGGAATATGGACTTACAGGCGCGCTGTCCGCCATGTGCTCGCATATGAAAATGTAGGGTGCTGCAGATTTCATAATTTCTAGGGATTTTCTGTACTCTTTCTCATCAAGTATGTGCAAAAGGGTTATTGTTTCAAAGACAATGTCAAATTCAGGAAGTGCATCCAAATCAGTTATTCTGCTATTGATGTATGTTATGTTGGTTATATCAGCGGTATAATCTTTCGCCCTTTCCAGCATACCTAGTGTCATGTCAACTGCTGTGACATTGCTGGCTCTAAGCGCTAGTTCACGAGTAAAACGCCCTATGCCACACCCGAGTTCGAGTATGCGTTTGCCTTCCAAAGACCCGTAATTTCTTCCAAGAAAATTTAATACATCTAGTTTCATTTTCTCGGACGCGGATAAATTTTCTTCATCAGAGTGTCTGACACTCATTACAGCAGTTATGCCTTTTCTTCTCGCCCTCCTCGTCCATTCTCGAAATATCTCATTCATTTACCACACCTAAGTGACTATTATAAATTTTCATGACATAAAACTTCTATTCCCCCAGGGAGGGAAGCTTTAAGATTCAAGAAGCCAAGTAAAATCATGAAGCTGGACATACTCAAAGACATAGGATTGACAGACGGCGAGATTAAGGTCTATAGCGCTTTGCTTGGTATTGGCGAATCAACAACCGGCCCGATTGTCGATAATTCCAGAGTTTCAGTCTCAAAGGTTTACAACATCCTCAATCGCCTCGCCCAGAAAGGCCTCGTCAGCCACATTGTCCGTGGCGAGACGAAATATTTCCGCGCCGCCGACCCTAGCCGCATTCTTGATTTTTTCGAAGAGAAGGAAAAGACGCTTGCAGAGGAGAAGCAGCAACTCATAAATGTTATACCATTGCTCCAGTCCCAGAAGAATTCCATACTAACGGAAGAAACTGCACAAGTATACGACGGCTTGCGCGGGGTACAAACTGCGCGGGAACGCAGCTTGAGGACGATGAAAAAAGGGGACGCAATGTGGATCATTGGGATTTCCAAAA
>JAGVVU010000059.1 GCA_018304605.1 Candidatus Aenigmatarchaeota archaeon
AGAAACCAAGTACGACGGATTCCGCATACAGGGGCATAAAGACGGCAATAATATCAGAATCTTTTCGCGGCGAATGGATGACGTCACCAGGCAATTCCCTGACATGGTCGCAATGATAAAAGAAGGCGTGAAATGCAAGCAATGCATCATTGAAGGCGAGGCTTTAGCGATAAAGTCAGGCAGACCGCAGCCGTTCCAGATGCTTTCGCGTAGGATACAGAGAAAGCATGACATCGAGAAAATGGTTAAAGAAATACCGGTGCAGGTGAATCTTTTTGATTTGCTCTACTTTGACGGGGAGTCTTATATCAACGAGCCTTTTTCAAGAAGATGGAACGATCTCAAGAAAATAATCTCAGAAAGCAAATCCTTCAAGATCGCCGAGCATCTGGAAACGAAAAATTTTGCAGAAGCTGACAAATTCTATAAAAAATCCCTCGCAGCAGGTCAGGAAGGCGTTATCGTGAAGAACATGGACGCCCCTTATCAGCCCGGCAAGCGTGTAGGATACTGGATTAAAATCAAGGAAATCCTCGACCCTCTCGATTTGGTCGTAGTTGGCGCGGAGTGGGGCGAGGGGAGGAAAGCCAAATGGTTCTCTTCTGTTATTCTTGCAGCCCGCGACAAGGGCAAATTAGTAAGCACGGGACGCATGGCCTCGGGCTTCACTGAGGAACAGCTGGCGGAGCTGACGAAGACGCTGAAGCCGCTTATCATCAGCGAAGAAGGGAAAGTAGTTGCAGTAAAACCGCAGGTTGTGCTGGAGATCGGATACGAAGAAATACAAAAAAGCCCGAAATATGAGAGTGGCTACGCGTTAAGATTTCCAAGATTGCTGAATTTCAGGTCGGACAAGTCTCCGGAGGATTGCACGACGCTGAAAGAGATCGAGAAGATATATAATTTGCAGCGGGGACGAAAATAATATGAACGAACAGAAATTCCAGCTCGGCGTGAAGGCGCTTATCACCAACAACAAGAACGAAATAATGCTGCTCCGCGTTGACACGTCCCACTTCAAGGATAAGAACAAGAATCTTTACTACTGGGATATACCTGGCGGACGCATCCAGGAAGGTCATACTGTGGAGGACACTCTCCTAAGAGAAGTCGAAGAAGAAATCGGAACCAGGGAAATAAAAGTCGAAAGACACTTCGACTCGTTTGTTTCGAACATCAAGATACCGCCGCACAATGACGGACTGATACTTTTTGTTTTTCGGTGCATGCTGAAGAAACCAAACCAGAAAATCATACTCAACGAGGAAAGCACTGAATACAAATGGACGCCGGCGAAAGAGGCAAAGAAGCTTCTTACGCACAAGTACCCGAAGAGCTTCATTGATAAACTTGATTCAATTTAAAAAAACCGCCAGTCCCTGACCTGCGAGAATGACATCTGTGATTTGCAGCGCGGGCATTCTTCCGGGGCTTCCTCCGCTTCTATCTTGTTCGCGCATGTCATGCACTGCCATTGCATCATAATCACTTCACCGTGACTGATTTCGCCAGGTTCCTAACTTTGTCAATCGGCAGACCTTTTTCTTTTGCTATGTAATAAGTAAGCAGCTGCCCCGCTATTGAAGCTTCTATTGAAAACGGAAACTTGTTGTGCGCCGATATCCTGATTGACTCCTGAAAACGCTCGTCATCCCGGTTCGTGACTGCAATTATTCTTCCGCCCCTTGCCTTTATTTCCATGACGTTTGAGATTATCTCCGGCTTATTGTCTATCAGCGCTATCACAGGCGTGCCTTCTTCTATTAAAGCCAAGGTTCCATGCTTCAGCTCGCCGCCCATCATCCCTTCCGCGTGTATGTAAGAAATTTCTTTTATCTTGAGGGCTATTTCTCTTGCCACGGGATAAAGATAACCGCGTCCTATGATGTAGATGTCCTTCTCGCCTTTCAGCGACTTTGCAAGCTGTTTTATTTTCCCCTCCTGGCTAAAAACATCCCTTATTTCATCTGGTATTTTTGAGAAATCTTTCTCATAACCAAAAACCGAAGCCAGGTATGTAAGAGCCACCACCTGATTCACAAAGGATTTGGTTGCCGCCACGCATATTTCCTGACCCGCTTCGATATTTATGGAAACGTTGCTCATTCTTTGTATAGTGGAATAAGGAACATTCACCAGCGAAGCTATTTTTGCGCCTTTGGCTTTCATCCCGTGCAGCGCCTCGATGACATCCATTGTTTCGCCGCTCTGGCTGACCGCTATAAGAAGCGTTTTATCATCGACAAGATAGAAGTTCCTAAACTCGCTGGCTATTACGGCATGCGCTTCTACGCCTGCCTTGTTGAGAAAATAGACCCCGAGCAGTGCTAGCCACGAATACAATTCTTTTTGCGCCCTGTATAAGTTCTTTGAGCTTTTCCAGGCCCGGCTTCTGCTCTGTCCTTAATGAATTAATCAGTCTTTCTGCCACCTCAGGCTCCTCATTTATTTCTTTTATCATATAATGGTCAAAATGATTCTTTTCTTCAGTTCCGGACCATTTCACAACTGTTATTTCCTTGCTAACAGGCTTCAGCATGTTATCCAGGAATTTGTAGAATTCATAACCGTCTTTATTCATTATTGCAAATTCATCCTCATTGAAGAAAATAGCCTTCTCTGTTTTATCCGAGAAAGCATAAATGTCGCTGGCAAGCACATTCCCATCGTCAAGCAGCCCGAGGGACAGGGGAGAGCCCCGTTTCAGTGCGTACAAGTTTTTGTCCCCCTTTAACATCATAACTATGGCAAATTCGCCCTGTGCTATCCGGAAAAATTCAAGAACAGACGATTTGATGTCATTGGTTTTCAGGGATTCCTCAAAGAAATGAGCTATCACTTCGGTATCGGTCTCGCTGGTAAATTTATGTCCGACCAATTTATTTTTCAGTTCCTGATAATTACTAATGATTCCATTATGAACGAGAAAAATATTACCTGTGCAGTCGGTGTGCGGATGTGCATTCTCGCGAGTTACGCCGCCATGAGTCGCCCAGCGGCAGTGCGCCAAAGCCATTGAACATCTGTTTTCCTTGACAGGCTTTATCTCGCCAACTTCCTTCTCCATCATGCCCTTGTCGGTTACTATTCAGAATGAATCGTAGCCGCGGTATTCCAGGCGCTTGAGCCCGATTATTCCGCACATAGTTATTCCACCATTTCCATTTCAAGCATAAGGCTGTATTTGAAAAATCCCACAGACTCATAAAACTTTATCGCCGATACGTTCTTTTCAGATGCGGTAACGGCTATACGCCTCACGCTTTTGCTTTTGCACCAAATCACAAACTCCCTTACAAGGGATTTGCCTACGCCCCTGTTTCTGAAGGGTTTTTTCACCAGCATATTTTCGAGCTCAGCCATTTTCACCTTTGTGCGGTATGAAAACGTGTTTCTTACCCTACCCTCCAGATAACCTATAACTTTGCCTTCGATTTCCGCTATCAGCATGCAGCCTTCAGGCCTTTCTATTACTTTTAAAAAATAATCTTTCCCTTTGCTGTCCGGCCAGTCCATGTTCAGGGTTTTGTCAAATTCTGAATCCTCTTCAAAAAGGGATTTGTTCATCTTCACTATGTTTTCCAAGTCAGACTCTTTCGCGTGCCTGATTTTTATCTCCATTTCATTCACTCTTCCTTTCTGACTGACGCGTTTCATGATTCCTGAAACTGCTCAGCGGTATCTCACTCTTGATGTCCTCTTCAACCGTGTGGCATGCGGGCACGAGTATGTCCGGCCAGATGCGCTTGCCCGGCATTATAGTCACGCGCGCACCGAGCTTCACGTTGTCGCCGACGACCGCGCCCAATTTGCGGCGTCCGCTGTCTACACGCATTCCGTTCACTTCCATCTTGACGTTCTTGTCGTCGAGCCTCAGGTTTGCAAAGAGCGTGCCGCCGCCCACGTTGCAGTTCCTGCCGATGATTGAATCACCGACATATGCAAGATGCGAGACGAACGAGTTATCCATTATTATGGAATTCTTGGTTTCAACCGCCTGGCCGATCTTGCAGTTTTTTCCGATGGAAGAATATTTCCTGACGTAACAGTTCGGGCCTATGACGCTGCCTTCTGCAATGCTCACGGGATCCTCTATGACGGCGCCGGGCCTTAGCTCAACAGACTTGTCAATCCTGGAGCCGTACATGTCGAGCATGTGGATGTTCGCGTCAAGTATGTTCCACGGATAAGTAAGGGGTACCCACGTTTTCAGCGTATGATTGCGCACTTTCCCTTGGCCTATCAGGAGCTTGAGCGCGTCGGTAAGCTCGTATTCGCCGCGCGGCGACTTCTCAAGATTTTTCAGTATGCCAAATATCGAGCCGTCGAGCAGGTAAAGCCCGCAATTCACCAGATTTGATTTCGGCTTCTCAGGCTTCTCCTCGAGGCTTCTCACAAGCCCGTTCTCAACCTCCAGCACGCCGTAAGCCTTCGGATTTTCCGACACGAAGGAACTCATCACAGGCGCGTCCATTTCTGAAACGGACTTTATATCATCTTCGCCATAGATGTCGTCCCCATAAATCATGAGAAATTTTCCTTTTACCAATCCTTCCGCGCACAGAAGCGCATTGCCCGTGCCCAGCGGCTGTTCCTGAAATACGAGGCGCACTTTCGGGTTGTTGATGAAGCCGGCTATTATGTCGCGCTGGCTTTCGCTCACGACAAGAACTATCTCCTCACAAAAGTCCAGGAAAGAGCACGTCCATTCGAGCAGCGGGCGGTTTGCCACAGGTATCATTCCCTTGCTCATCGTGGCTGTGAGCGGCAGCATGCGCGTTCCACGCCCGGCCGCAAGTATTACTGCTTTCATTCAACCTCCTTACCCTCAAACCTTTAAGACTCCGTATTAAAACTTTTGTATTACTAGTATGAATATTTTCATAGAGGTTTGCATATGCACATAGTAAAGGAAAACGGGACTCTTGTAATGGAGGCGGAGGAGAAGCAGCTTTTCTCAGGACTGCAGCTGAAGATAATGAAGTTGCTTGCCGAAAATGAGAAATACCCGAAGGAAATTGCCCGCGAGCTCCGCGCAGACGAGCAGAAAGTTTATTATCATATCAGGCAGCTCGAGAAGAAAGGCTTCATCAGTCTGGCGAAGAAAGAGGAACGGAGCGGGGCGCTGGCAAAGATATACCGCATCTCGAGCCCGGCATTTGTCGTGCGCTTCGGGGAGTTCGCGCGGGCAAGGCGCGTGCCGGGAAACGGATTTTACCCGTTCGTGAAAAACGGACTGCTGGACGCGAAAATAATTGTCGGCTCTCCCGACCCGCACGGCCCGGAGAAGGCAAGGAGCAGGGACGTATCTTTCGCCGTGGATCTTGCACTGTTCATCGGCACCTTCCTTACGAGAGCCGGGCATTCAGTCATTGAGGACAAGGATACCACCTCCGACGACCTCCGCAACAACCTGATAATAATCGGGGGACCCGTGACCAACAAGGTAACCAGGATGATAAACGAGAAGCTTCCCGTCAGGTTCGACAGCAGGAAGAACATACAATCGAAAAAGAGGACGTACAGGGGAGACGACTGCGGGTTCGTTGTAAAAACAGACAACCCGTGGAACGACGGAAAGAGCATCATGGTGATTGCCGGCAAACGCTACAGCGGAACCAAAGCGGCGGTTCTCGGCTTCATCAAACATTTCGAGCTTATAGAAAAGAGAAGCCACATGATTGTCGAGGGAATGGACAACGATGGTGATGGTGAAATAGACGACGTCAGGGTGCTTGAGTAACAGGAAATCTCTCAAATAAAGGAACTTTATAGTTCTACAAGGAAACAAACAAGAAAAAAACCAGCTTGCTGTGAGAATCAATCAACCGGCCTGTATCCGCGCCTTTTGGCTTCCTCTTCAAATATGGCAGCTTTCGGGTGATCAGTATAAACATCGACATCTTCCCTGTTGT
>JAGVVU010000002.1 GCA_018304605.1 Candidatus Aenigmatarchaeota archaeon
GCAGTCCTCGAGCAGCTGGTCCAGATAGGATTCGGAGAATTCATTTTCATCGCCGCGCTGGCGGTTCTGGTGGCGAGCATCTCTGCCATAATAACCCTCAAGCTTGCGAAGAAGTCGGTCTCGCTGATAGAAAAGATAGATTATGGAAAAATCAGCAAAGCCGTAATAATCTTCATAGTGATCATGACAATCGTCTTCTCAGGCGCGTACGGACTCCTTCTTCTAGTTACATGCACGGCGCTCGGAATATTCGCGAACCTGTCCGGCATAAGAAGAAGCGTGCTGATGGGAGTCCTGATACTGCCGACGATAATATTTTACCTGCCTTTTTAGGGTTTCAAAACCAAATGTTGTGAATGGTCAAAGAAATTGAAGCGCAGTTATTTCAAGACAGGCAAAATTGTTGGGAATGAAACGTGGTCGGACGGCTCAAAGCACAGGTTCGTGATGTTCCACAGGAAAGTGAGCGATATTGTGAACAGCATCACCGACGCAAATCTGACTATATTGGAAATGCACGAGCCTCTGGACATGAAAAACAAAATCAAAGATCCGACAGTCTACCCGGAAGACCTGGTCAGGCTAATCGGGCCCACGATTATTTTTAAAACAAAAAAGATATAGCTGACTTTATCATTCCTTAACTATCCTCTTGACTATCTCGCCGAATGCCGGGCGCACTACCAGTATCCCCACAAGAACACCTATTATCGTTGTTATTGCGAAACCTCGCAGCAGGCCGAAGCCTATAATCATCAGCGGTATCATCGCTGCGATGACTGTTCCGCCTGCGCCGAAAATCGTGAAGAACGCATTCTTCAGCTTCTCTTTCATCGTCGTTGCTTGCTCCCCGCGCAGTGCCTGGTCTATTATCATTATCTGGCTGTTTATGCCGCTCCCTATCGTGGCAATGATACCCGCAATTGCCGGAAGGTCAATCGTCCAGCCTATCATGGATGCGATGCCAAGGATTATCAAGATTTCGCTTGACGAAATTATTATCATTGGCAGCACTATCTTCGGCCTCCTGTACCTGGTGCCGACAACTACTATTACACCGATAAGCGCAACGAAGCCGGCAAGGGCGGCATTCATCAAAAAGGACGTGCCCAGAGTAGGCGAAATCGTGTCAAGCTGCACAATCTCCACTGACGTCGGCAATGCTCCTGACCTCAGTATGCTTTGCAGCTGCGCCCTTTCCTTTATTGCATCGTCCCGCGTTTCTGACGAGCCGCTTATCTGTATCTCCGTCTCCACACGCCCCTTCAAGCCGGACGAGATGCTGAGAGAGTCAACAAGATTGTTATCAAGGTAAAGCACTATAGGTGCGCTCAGGTAACCTGTGCCCGGCACGACTTCAAGGTTATTTGTTATCCATGCAAATTTCTGCGCCCCATTCTGGCTGAGCTGTATTGAAAAGGACCACCTGTAACCCCCCTGTTCTATCTCTATTCGCGAGCGCTGGGGATCGAAGAAGACCGTCTTGATATCGTCGCTGTTGAATACGGTTGCAGTCATGTTGACCTTGTCAGACACTGTGTCAAGGACAAACGGTATGCCGTCAATCACAAAAGACTCCTTTTCGTTGACGGTTTTGCCGCCGACGATTATTGATCCGTTGGAAACTGTGAAATTGTGGTTTTTCTCAAGGCGTATGGTGCCAGTGCCGGATGAAACGCGCGGAGCTATCGTTATCTTTGCCTCGAAGTTCCCCTGATTCTCCAGCAATGCACGCAGCTCATCCTTGTTGCCTCCGGCTATGCTTATTTCAACGAATCCCTTGCCTTCGTGATAAACAGGCCTGAATACCGCTTCGCGCAACCCGTAGATGTTGATCCTAGTCTGCAGCGTCGAGATTATCTGGTCGAGCGTAGCGTTGTCTGTTGAGTTTGCTTCCAGCACCGCACGCACCCCGCCCTTCAGGTCGAGCCCGAAACTGAGGCTAGAAGAAGGCACCTCTTCCGCTTCAATACCAAGCGTGCCGTTTGCACGCACGAATTTCGGGCCGCGATTAGTGTCAAGCTTTATGGTCCCGAAATACTGCTGTGAAAGCGCATCGGCTGTCACAGGGACGTCGTTTATTTTGTAGATTATCTCCCCGGCAGCAATGTTAGTCACTGCCGAGTTCTTGTCAATTGACGTGACGCTGAAGCCGCTGGCATTGTAATTGAACGAGATCAGGGCAATAGACAGAAATATGAATGCGAACCATATTATCATACGTATATTCTTCAGCATGTCCCGCGGTACAATGACAAAAAATAATACAACGACGCCCAACAGAATGACGGGCGTCGAGGGCAGGAATAATGCGCCGGCGATTGTAAGGGCAAGCACGGCCATGAATAGCGCCATTTTCATGCCTGTGTTCATTCCCTTCCCCTCTTTTTCAGCCAGTATCGCAGCACGCCGGCATTGGTCATCCATGTCGTAGGCGCGTCGAACAGCGTAGCTATTATAAGCACGAGCGCAATCTGCTCTATAATCAGCGAACCGGACAGAAAATACATCGCCACCAGCGCGACAAATATCGTTGATGTCATCGTAAGGCCTGTTTTCATCGCCCTCTTTATTCCGCTGCTGACAGAGCCGCGCCCTTTCAGGAGCTCTGACGTAAGGACCATGTTGGTGTCGACGGAATATCCTATGACCATCAGCAACGCAGCTATTACAGCAAGTGAGAGCGTAACGCCGAGAATGCTGAGGACTGCTATGGTAATTACTATATCGGCTGTCGCAGCCAGTATAACTATAAGCGACGGGATGACAGAGCGGAAAAGGATGAAGACAGTTACGGCCATCAATACGAATGCAAGGATCAATGCAATCTGTGTCTGCTGGAAGAATATGTTGCCTATTGACGGGCCTACTGTCCTTACGGTCGGCGATCCAATCACGCTTGCATGACGTGAGACTGCTGCGATAATCTCGTCCTCGTTCCTGTCCACGGATGCCTCTATTATAAGATTCTTGCCGACGCCGCTTGTCACGTGGACGCTTGCATAAGGCAGCTCGGACTTGATCGCATCGACGTCAGCAGAAGAAATCCCGAATGTAATTGATTTTCCGCCTGTCAGCTCAATATCCCTTTCCATGAAAGAGCCTGTGGTGAATATGTTGTTTGCGATGACACCAACGGACAAAATCAGCAGTATGATCGGAATCCAGAGCCATATCTTCCAGTGTTTTTCAAATTTTTCATAAAGCATTTTTATACCTTAACCATTCTGATCTTGAATACGCCCGAAACTGCCGCATTTATGTGGCATGTACTGGGGGCGCATTCGGGATGCTATGCTCCCATGAAACCCGCACATTTAGGTGTGGACTTAGGAGCATGGCATATTCTGTACATGCATTCACGAGCGTCTTATAAATTTTAAGGTTTTAGTTTAGACCGATGTACGACGTCATAATAGTCGGCGGGGGCATTGCCGGGTGCCATCTTGCCAGCAAGCTTGGCGGACTTAATGTATTGCTCATAGAAAAGAATAAAAAAGTGATATTGAAAGACAGCGGAATAGTGTCAAAGGACTTCCTCGAACTTTTTGACTCCGGTTTCATCAAGAACGAAATATGCAAGATGGACGCCATATCACCCTCTGGACTTACTTTCACGCTGGGCAGCGCAAATCCATTCGCTTACATAATAAAGAGAACTTTGTTCACAAAATGCCAGAGAATGACCGCAAGGAAAAACGCGGACATCGTATACGATAACGTGCTCGGCGTAGAATACAGCAAAGAATGCGTGACAGTGCACACCACTGGCGGCATATATCAGGGGAAAATTGTCGTCGGCACAGACGGCGCAAACTCAGTCGTCAGGAGATACGCAAGAATTCCAAGACCGTTCCTTTCCCTGGGCATCATGATAAAGACAAAAAGCAGCTTGGACGGCGACATAAACGTATTCTTCAACAAGCATTTTTCCCCCGACTTCTTCTCATGGATAATACCGCAAAACGACGAGTACGGCACCATATCTTCCATCAGGCCCCGCGAGTACCTCAAGCATTTCGAGAAGAAGCTCTTCCTGCCGGGTGGCCAGACATTCGCCTACCTGATACCGACAGGCTATGTGAAAAGCTATGCGGACCGCACGCTGCTCGTCGGTGATTCCTGCGGGCAGAACAAGCCGCTTACCGGCGGCGGCATCATGTTCGGATTAATAGCAGCCGGATATGCAGCTGTTGTTATAAAGGAAGCGTTCGAAAAAGGCAGGTTTAATTCAAGCGCCCTGAAAGGATACGAATCATTATGGAAGAAGGATTTTGCGCGGGAAATAGACAAGCAGTTCCTCGTGAGGATGCTCTACAGGCGGCTGTCCAACAGCGACATAGACAAGTTGTTCCGGCAAATCGGGCCGGAGATGGGAAAACTCAGCAATTTTGACTACGACAAGTTCAGCGGGGCGTGGGTCAAACTGCCGAAAATGAAACTGATGAGGATCGCAATCTCTGCTGCAATGAAGATGTTCTAGACCAGTGGCATTTTCCATCTATTTGTGTGCGGCCACTCAGAAAATATTCTTGATATCAAATTTCCTGGACAAATAAAGGAAAGAAAATCCCCCCATTATGTTCACGAACCATATCGTCATGAGCCTAAACGTCAGGGCCGCCGCCGCCGCGACTGTCGGCTCAACACCCACCAGTCCGAGCAAGAAAATCATCACGACTTCCGTCGTTCCGAGACCCCCAGGCAGAGAGGATGCAATGCCAATCACAACAGAGAGGGCCACGATTCCTGACAGGACAAGCGGGCTGGCTTCAATGCCAAATGCAAGCAGTGATGAGTAAAGAACGAAGCCAAGGATGAACCAAGTTACGAGAGAAATGATGAACGACTGTACAAGCCTCGATTTTTCAATTCTAGTTCTGTAGAAAAGGTTCATGAAATTGTCAGGCAGCCGTCTCAGTATTGGCAGCTTCTTTGCGAGCGCAAATATTTTCCTTCCAAAACGCTCACTATACAGAATGCCTATTGATATTGTAATAATGACTACAAACACAGTGACGCCAAAGGCTGCCAATATGAAATTAGAGCCGAGCGAAAGCGTGCTGATCGCTGCCACAGAGAATAGAATGAGGACAATAACATCCATCACTCTCTCCCAGATTATAGAAGCAAGGGATGAGGATATAGGCACCTCCTTCACAGCCTTCAGCAGGATTGCTTTGGCGGGCTCGGCAGCTTTGCCAGGCGTGAAGTTGCTTATTGTGAAACCGAGAATCTGAATGGGCACGAGCTCCCTGAAGCTCACGCCCTTCAGAAGCACCCGCCATTTCATCACACCGAGCAGTATGGCAGCAAGTGATATGAAAAATCCAATGAAGATAAACTTGTAGTCGCTGGCTGCCAACAGTCCCAACAGAGCTGCAGGGTTAGAATAGGCAATTACGGCCGCAAGAATGACTAGGCTGATAAGGAGCATGGCAAGCTTGTACTTACGCATGCAAGGAGGTTTGTTTTAAACTTTTAAAAGAAATCAAATCAGGTTGTCTATATGTCATTCTGGAGAGAAAGAGAATTCAGGAGAATAATAATAGTATTTCTTATTGCAAAACTATTCGTCGTGGCAATCGCCGTAGGCACGCAATTTGCCGTGCCTGCCGAGCTGGTGCACACGGAAAAAATAACCGACAACATTTTTTTGAACCCGTTTGCGCAGTACGATTCCACTGCGTACCTGAATATAGCGGAGAACGGCTACAACACAAATTTTGGCGGTGGAAACTACCATTGGTACCCGCTCTACCCTTTGCTGATAAGATCACTCGGCTTTGTTGGCTATCCACTGGCCGCATTCCTCATATCAAACATAGCTTCCTTTCTGGCTGTTACAATCCTTTACCTGCTTGTCAGGGACGAGCTTGGCAAACACCACGCGTACAAGACGCTTCTTTATACCATGCTCTTCCCGACCGCATTCTATTTTACAATGATGTACACCGAGTCGCTTTTCCTTTTCCTGTCGGCATCTGTATTTTACTTTGCCAAGAAGGAAAACTGGCTTGCCGTGGGGGTTTTCGGGTTTCTGGTTGCGCTCACCAGGATGCAGGGAATTTTATTGATTGTGCCGGCGCTGATAATTTACCTGCGCAGCATAGGATTCAAAATGAATATATCTAGCATCAAAAAATTAAACAGAAATATACTGTTTCTCGCGCTGATACCGCTTGGCATATTGACATTCATGGCCTACGAGTTGGCAATAACTGGTGATGCACTAATACAGTTCAAGAGCGCCGTACTCTTCGGAAAATACCTGACATGGCCATGGGCAGGTTTTGAGCAGGCAATAATGGCAATGGCGAATGACACCACACTGATCAACCTCGCATATCACGTATATAACTTATTCATCACGATATCTTTCATAGCCCTTGTCTACATAAGCTACAAGAAACTGAAAATCGAGTATGCGGCTTATTTTGGCTTGAGCGTCCTTATCATACTGCTTTCCTCAAACCTGTTCGGGGCTTCGAGGTACTTTCTACTGGCGTTTCCGGCTTTCATGACATTATCGCTGATAGGCAACAGAAACAGGACTGTCAAATACGGCATAATAGCGCTGTATGCGATTTTTATCGTGCTTTCCGCGGGCTTCGTTGTTCTGCATGTCACTGAAAGAGCAAGCTTCTCGTTTTTATACACGCCTCTGTTTTAGGTTGACTATAGTATCGGACAATACTATTTGGACATAATACATATTGCCCGTACTATATGTGAAGACACAATTATAATATCAATCTAAAATGTTGTGTCTTGCACTATAATTAACTGACCCCGAACCGCTTCTTGAACAGGAATTTTATGTTCTCCCAACCCACTTTCCAACTGCGCACCTTTGACTGCCCCTTTCGAAGCCCGTATTTTATCGGAACCTCACGAAATCTTCCGTGGCGCCAGGCTTCTATCTTGATCTCCCCCGAGAATGGCCAGCTGTTGTCTGTGAGATTCATTTTCTTCAAAAGGCACCTGCGGAATACCCACATGCCTGACTGGCTGTCTTTGAAATTCGTCAAAAAAAGAACGTTGGCAGTTGTCGTGATCAACCAGTTTCCGAAACGATGAAGAAGCGACATGCCATTGGAGCGTTTTCGCATGCCGGAAACAAAATCAAACCCAGTCTCGAGGACACTGACAAGTTTCATCGTATCCTCGACTGGGTAGGTCGAGTCCGCGTCCAATGTAACTATCAGATTACCTTTCGCATGGCGGAATCCGGTCTTGTACGCGCGACCATAGCCGCGTCGCGGCTCATTCACAACTTTTGCACCCAAGGATCTTGCAATACTGGCGGTTTTATCCGTAGAATTCGTGTCGACAATTATTATTTCATAATTCACCCGAGCGAGGGTTTTTTTGACCGACCTTAAGGTGCTGCCGATAGATTTTTCCTCGTTAATGGTCGGAATAATAACAGTCAAAACCAGAGGGACGCTGGGAGCGTCATTCTTTCTCATACGAAAATTAGGTAAAAACAGCTTAAAAAAGCATAAAACCAAGTTTTTCTTTATGGCAGAGGAAACAAAATTTTTTGTCAAGTTTTTCAGGGTAATCAGAAACAAGAAGGTAGCTGAGTACGTGCCCAGCGGGGCGACTATGCTTGACATAGGGTGCGGAAGCGACTATTATCTTCTGAGAGAGGTAAGCAGAAAGATCAGGAATGGAATTGGAATTGATATAGCCGTCAGGAACAGGAAGGAAAATAATATTACGATACGCAAAGCAAAAATCAGCGAAAAGCTCCTGTTCAAGTCGGGCACCTTTGATGTTGCGACAATGATAGCTTTCATAGAGCACCTTGACAAGCCGGAAAAGATGATATCGGAAGTAAGGCGTGTTTTGAAGAAGGGCGGAATAATAATAATCACCACGCCAATGGGACGTGCCAAGCCCTTCTGGGAACTTCTTGTCAATCTCGGCCTTACAGAGGAAAAGACGACAGAAGACCATAAGCAGTACTTCTCTCCGGAAAGGATCGAAGGACTTCTCGTGAAGAACGGTTTTGATATAGATGTTTCTGAAAATTTCGAGTTTGGGATGAATTACATAGCTGTCGGGAAGAAAAAATAATAAAAAACCCCAAAACAAGCTTTTAATCCATTCATGGAAAATTTGGATAAGTGTTAAGATGACGCATGAAATAGCAGGAGTTCTGGCAACGTCCTTCATTATTCTAGTTGCGCTCTGGATAACTTCTCTTCTCTGGTCGCTTTCCGACATAATCAGGACAAAAAAACCCAAGAAATGGATTGCGATAACTGCCGTAATCCCGCTTGCCGGGGCGCTAATTTACTATTTGTATGGGCACACACCCCAGAAAATCAAAAAGAAAAAATTGTCAGACCTCGCACGGAACAAATGGACGATCATTGCCATAATAGTGATAATGCTCCTGAGCATGTACGTGAGGCTCATAGACTATCGGTGGCCTTACCTCAGGAACATAGACTCTTATGTGTTCTAACAACGGGGTGCTGCCGACCATGGACACATACGAGCTTGCTCCTGTCGGATTCTACAGGCCCCCGGAATGGATATACCCGTACTTTTACATGGGTGCCTACAGCTACATGGCAGTCAATGCATTCACGCCGATGCAACTGTGGGAATTCCTCATTTACTTCCCGCCTTTTCTTGCCACACTTGCTGTGATACCGCTATATTTCATAGGAAAGATGCTCTATGACAGGAAAGCGGGGGTGCTGGCAGCATTCATCTATGTATTCGACATAAGCAACCTGTCTAGGTCATTGGGAGGCGATCCGGATTCGGATGTGGTTGTCATACTAATATCAACAATAGTCATGGCTGCAATGATTTTCACTTACAAATATGCGAATGATGCAAAACGACTGGACAAGAAGCTGCTGCTTTATTCAGTCTTGACATCTGTCGTGCTGTGGGTTTGGTACTCCACTTGGGCTGGATACTGGTACATAACCTGGCTGTTCACAGGATTCGTAGTTCTAAAATTGCTGTTCACGATACTGAAAAAGAGGAGCATAAAGCTTGGGTGGCGTGATACAAAATATATAATAATCAGCTTTGCGATATACACAGCCCTCTCATTTGCGCTTACAGTGCCGTCTTACGGCGACACAAAGATAGGCGCGGCGCTTACCGGGCCGATACAATTCCAGTCCATAAAAGGCGAGGACTACCAGTTCCCCAATGTTTATGTTTCTGTTGCAGAGCTGCAGCAATCAGGGGGGCCAAGAGAGATAATAGAGAGGACCAGCGTAGTCGGCGGACCTGCGATACTCATTTCATCATTCTTCCTCATGATATACACGCTCATCTACCTGCTTTATTCGTACTACAAGAAGAGGCATCACGTCGACACGGTGCTTTTGCTGCTTGTCTGGTTCCTTGGGCCATTCACCGCTACTATTGTCGCGATCAGATTCAGCACGCTGTTCTCAGCACCGCTGGCAATAGGCAGCGCAATTTTGCTCTCGAAGTTGGTAAGGATGGGGACAGGCGAGGACAAGAGCTGGAGCGATTGATATGGAAAAAAACATCTTTGTGATTGCCGCGCTGGCGATTTCCATACTCGTTACTCTGTTCACTTTCGGTCCGAACTTCATGATTTCCCTCGCAGGATTCATTGTCGTGCTGTTAGTAGCCGGGGGCTTGTACTTTACCAAACACCTCGATAAAAGGGAATCGCTGCTGGTTGTCGTTCTCTGGTTCGTGTTTGTCATATGCTTTTACCTGTACTTCTCTTCAGGAGTTCAGCTTGCCAAGGGGCAGGGCACGGTGCTCTCTGACAACTGGTTCAATGCATTGAACTGGGTAAGGAACAACACGGCCGAGTGTACTGTTGTTGCTACATACTGGGATCCCGGGCACTTCATAACCGGCATTGGCAGACGCGCAGTAGTCTTTGACGGCGCCTCGCAAGGAGACCTTTACACGCGGCCGTCCAGCAGCGTCCAGGAAGGACTTGTCGTGGAAAAACATGACAGCAACATCAACCACATCGTCCTTTACAAGGACGGCAACAAGACAACGGCGCGCATACAGGACATATCCACAACACTTCTCACTTCCAACGAGACCCTTGCCGTAGAGATATTGAAGGAGTACAGGAAACCGGGTTGCAATGAGATGTATTACATAGCGTCCGCGGACTTGATAGGGAAGAGCACATGGTGGACTTATTTTGCCACATGGAATCCTGTTGACAAGAGAGGAACGCCTTACGTGTATTCCACGGTCCCTCTCGGGCAGGCTAGACCTGACATAAGACAGAACGCAATAATCTATACGTATCCAATATCCCAGCAAGAGTCGTTTGTTCTGTACGATTCCAACGGCACCCTGACAGTATTCTTCCAGCAGCAGGATGTTCCCGAGCCGCTCAAGGTGGAAAAATTCTTGTACTTCGACCAAACGGGGCAGGGACGCTTGTACACCCAGAGTGACGCAAAAATACAGGGACTTGTATGGATAGAGCCGGGAAACCGGGCAATACTTTTCATACCTCCACAACTGGAGAATGCCATGTTCACCAGGATGTTCCTCTTCAACGGGCAAGGCCTGGAGAAATTCGAATATGTAAATAACTGGGGCGGGGAAGTAAAGCTTTACAAAGTCAAGTTCGACTAGTGCCTGCTCTCGTAAACTTTCCTATACACACCGGCCATGTTCTTTGTGATGTTTTCCCAGTCGTGCTTCGCAGCATATTCCCTGCCGTTCCTTGACATGGTCTGCTGAAGTCTCTTATTTGACAAGATTTTCAGCATTCTCCCCGCCAGGTCTTTTTCTCCGGCAAGAAATCCGGTTTCCCCGTTTTTTATATGGTCTGACGGGCCCTCTGTCGGCGTTGAAATAACCGGGACACCACAGCACATTGCCTCGAGAATAGTTATTCCAAAACTTTCCCTTTTTGATGGAAGAACAAAAAGCGAGGCTTTTTTCAGCTCCCTCAAAACATCCTCATGGCTTTCTATCTTGCCTGTGAACAGCACATTGACTCCAAGCGACGTGGCAAGGGCCTCGAGTTTTGGTCTCTCCGAACCCTCACCTATTATTTTCAATTCGTGCGAGCGCATTTCCCTTGGCAGCTGCGCGTACGCACGGATCAGGCCATCAATGTTCTTCTGGGGCACGAGGCGCCCTATATAGACTATGGAGCCATCTTTGCCTTTTTCCCTTACTGAGTTTATGTATTGCGTGTCAATTCCGCTGTGCAGTATCTGAACTTTTTTCTCGCTTATTTTCAGAATCGAACTCATCTTTTTTTTGAGCGAAGAGTTGACAGTCAATACGCAGTCGAACGGCATTTTGCATGACAAAACCTCGAAAGGAAGACCTGCAAGGGAGGCCGCGCTCTTGTACATGCCACCCCACTGGCTTAGATACAGGTCATGAATCGTCGCTATTGACGCTTTTTTCCTAAGCTTGGCAGCAGCTGAACAAGGTATCAGTGATAAATGACCTTCTGCATTCACAAGGTCGTAGTCACGCTTCATGAGCTGACGGAACAGATTGAACATATAATTCATGCAAAATGCATAATTTCTTTTTGGCGGGTTGGTTATTGTGCAGTGACTTACCTGAATTAACTTTAGTTGCTTGAAATGATTTTTATGCGTGGAAGTCAGTACCTCCACATCTATCCCGTATTTCGGCAGGCGTCTCGCGAACTCGTAGACACGCCTCTCAACGCCGTACAGCGGATACATTATTTCCGTGCAAAGTGCGACTTTCATCATTACAATTCTTCCAGCTACATTATAAAAACCAGTCCGTTGCCGAAAATATTTCCGAGTTTGTACCAAAGCCACCTTAAAACAAGTGCGGGTTTCATCGATTTATAGTTAACCAAGTAAAGAATCTGGATATTATAACTTGGTTTACTATATGTGACCAACTTGTGTAATACAAGAAATATTAAGTTGGTCAGCTATAAGAATCCACGACGCTAATTTAAGAATTCCCGCTATATTTCACAGTGTGATAAAAATGAAGGCAGTATTCGTCGATCCTAAAGGAGTCTGGGAAGGCTTGAATAATGGCATTGCTTCGATAGCCGCCAGCATAAGGAACGAGCACGCAGTGCATGTCATTGATTTCGTCAACAGGTCGGGCAATATCGAGAAGAGGCTGCAGGCTGCAAAGGATGCCGATTATGTAGGCATATCAATGAAATCCTTCACGTTAGACGAATCTATAATGGTCGCCAACATGGTCAAAAAAATAAACCCGGGCGCAAAAATAATCGCAGGAGGGCCGCATGTCATGGTCGACGGCTACAATCTCCTTGTTGACAATCCTGTCTTCGATCTTGGCGTCTTTGGGGAGGCGGAGTATGTTTTCGGGGAAATCCTCTTGGGAAAGGACCCTTCAACCATCACCGGGCTGATCTACAGGAAAGACGGACAGGTGATCCAGAATCATGCAAGCGAGTGGATTTCCGACCTCGATTCTCTGCCTTTTCCGACATACGATGATTTTGACTCGGTTAACATTAATGGCGAGATACAGAAGATAGAAAACTGGCCGCTCGTGACGTCGAGAGGATGTCCCTATACTTGCAGCTATTGCAATGTTCCCACAGTGATAGGCAGAAAATTCAGGGCAAGATCAGGCAAGAATATACTAGAAGAACTGAGATATGCCAGGGAGAAATACGGCAGCAAGGAATTCAAGGTGCTGGACGACAACTTTACGCTTCAGATGGACAGGGCAAAGGACATATGCAGGCTTTTCATAGAGGAAAAGCTTGACATGAAATGGACGTGCCCCAACGGGATAAGGGCCGACAGGCTTGACGAGGATCTGTGCAGCCTCATGAAGCAGGCGGGATGCTATTCCATGTCAATAGGCGTCGAGAGCGGAGACCCGGAGGTCTTTGACAAAATCAGGAAAGGAGAGAAACTGCAGGACGTAGAAAGAGGGATACGACTCGCCCAGGCAGCAGGCATAAAAGTCCACGGATTCTTCATAATCGGCCTCATTGGAAGCACATACGAGGCTGACAAGAGATCAATGGAGTTCGCGAAGAGGCTTGGCATCACAGCATCCTGGGGAATTCTGGTCCCGTACCCGGGCACTGAGGTCTGGGAGCAGGTGAAGAAAGACTCAAACTCCCGCATCTTGAGGGACTGGAAGGAAGGCTTCCACATAGGCGCAAGGCCGAAGCCTGTCTTTGATACGTCGGAGTACACGGCTGAAGAGCGAGTGCGAGCCTATTATTATGCCAACATGACGACAATCAAGAAGAAGGACATACCACGCGCTGCTAAATTAGTCATCAAGGGCCTGATGAGCGGGAAGTAAAGACTAAGCGAAGCCTGACCTGTCCTGCTTCGGTTGTAATTCGGGCAATTTCAGGACTGTTTCTAACGCTTTTAAAATCCCCGTTCAAACTGATAAACATGAAAATAGCTGTCGTCGGCTCCGGCTATGTAGGACTATGCAGCGCAGCTGGCTTTGCGTCGCTTGGACATGATGTTGTCTGTGTAGATATGGACAAAGACAAAGTTGACAAAATCAACCGCGGAGAACCTCCAATGTATGAGGAAGGACTTTCTGAACTGCTGTCTGAAACCCTGAAAAACAAGAAGATCTGCGCATCAGCAGGCATGGAATCCATAAAGAGCGCCGATTTCATTTTTATCACCGTCGGCACGCCATCAAAGCCAGACGGAAACTTGGATCTCGGATATGTCCAAAAGGCATCCGAAGACGTTGGAAATTTCCTCAAAATCAGGGGCTATTGTACCATTGTTGTGAAGTCCACGGTTCTCCCCGGCACTGCAGAGAATAGCATAATACCCACGGTGGAGAGAATTTCCGGAAAAAAGGCGGGAAAAGATTTCGGAGTGTGCTCGAACCCTGAGTTCTTCAGGGAGGGAAAAGCACTCGAAGACTTCTTCAAGCCTGACAGGATAATCATAGGGCAATATGACGATAAGTCTGGCGATATGCTCGCGAAACTATATTCAAGCTTCCAGTGTCCGTTGAAGAGAACTGACCTTAAAACAGCCGAACTCATCAAGTACGCGTCAAACGCCTTTCTTGCCATGAAAATAAGCTTCATAAACGAAATCGGCAATATTTGCAAAAATCTCGGCATTGATGTCTACGAGGTAGCAGAAGGCATGGGGCTTGACAGGCGCATAGGCGGACGCTTCTTGCAGGCGGGAATCGGGTTCGGTGGCAGCTGCTTCGGGAAGGATGTCAGCGCGCTGCTGCATAAATCCCAAGAACTCAATTCAAGGTCGCAAATCCTGGAAGCAGTCCTTTCTGTAAATTCAAAACAGCCCACCCGGATAGTTTTGCTTCTTAAGGAAAAAATGGACATCAGAAACAAGGCAATCGCGCTTCTCGGGCTTTCATTCAAGGAAGACACAGATGATGTCAGGGATGCGCCATCAATTGCCATAATAAGCGAACTGCTTAAGCACGGCTGCACGATAAACTGCTATGATCCGAGGGCGGCGGAAAACATGAGAAAAATATTTCCCAGTCTGAACTATGGCAGCAGCGCATTGGAAGCACTAAATTCAGCGGACGCATGCCTAATTCTTACAGGGTGGAAGGAGTTCAATAATCTATCAGACAAAGACTTTAGTGTCATGAAAGGCAAGGTCATCATAGAAGGAAGGAAAATCCTGGACAGAAACAAGGTTTCAAATTACGAGGGGATTTGCTGGTGAAAGCAATAATACTCGCTGCAGGGAAAGGTACGCGGCTGCGCCCGCTTACGTATGGAATACCAAAGCCCCTCCTGCCTGTCCACGGAAGGCCCATGATAGACTGGGTAATCAGATCTATACTTGAGGATAGTGTCGATGAGATAATAGTGGCAGTTTCCGGGACGACCGGCGAAGACACTGAAGAGCGTACGCTTTCGCACATACATGGAATATCCATCGATTCTTACCTTAGAAACATGAATTATCCCTGCAAAGTCAGGACAATACCGACACCGCAACGGGAGACTGCCGGAGATATACGATATATTTTAGAGGAGCTCAATATGCTCTCCGGAAGAATAATAGTTGTATACGGCGACAATCTCACGCATTTCGACCTTAAGTCGATGGTGGATTATCATGAGAAATGCCGGAGCGCTTTAGGCGCATCTGCTACAGTGCTTCTTTTCGAGGCGCCCGAGGACCAGCTCAACAGGTTCGGCATTGCAAAAATAAAAAAGAAAAGCGGATTAGATTTGGTCGAGCACTTCGTGGAAAAACCGAAGCTTGAGGACGCGCCATCGAGGCTGGCAAACGGCGGCTACTACATTCTGGAGATTGAGGACGTATTTGATCTGCTCCCCCGGGAAAGCATAAAGGTGGAAAACTCGCTGTTTCCAAAACTTGCCAAAAGCGGCAAGCTCGCAGGATTCATCACCAAGCTGCCTTACTGGATAGACATAAGCACGACAGAAGCTTACGAGAATGCCAACAAGATGGCGAATGACGGGCTGATAATCGCCCCGCCCAACAAAGGTGAAAAGAAATGAAGACGTGTTTAGTTGCCGGCGGATCTGGCTTCATAGGCAGCTGGCTCTGCAAGGACCTGCTCAAGAAAGGATATCGCGTAATATGCGCAGACAATAACATTACCGGGCATAAATCTAATATATCCAACATCCTAAGCAATAGTAATTTCTCCTACATTGAGCAAGACGTTTCGCAACCGATGAAAATAAGCGAACATGTCGATTATGTCTTTCATCTTGCTTCCCCTGCCAGCCCCGTACATTACCAGAAATATCCAGTCGAGACGCTCCTTGCAAACTCCTTAGGAACTTTGAACCTGCTCAACCTTGCAAAGGAAAACCGCAAACGGAGACTTACTGGGGCAATGTCAATCCCAACGGGCCACGGGCGTGCTACGACGAAGGAAAAAGATTCTCGGAAGCACTGGTATCAAGCTTTCCAGGCGTCACATGGACTATTGTCAGGATATTCAACACTTACGGGCCATACATGAATAAAAATGACGGAAGAGCCGTGCCGAACTTCGTGAATCAGGCGATAAACAACAGCCCAATTACTGTTTATGGCGACGGCAATCAGACACGCTCTTTTTGCTACGTGTCTGACATGATAGAAGGAATAGAAAGGGCGATGTTCTCGGCAAAATCAGACCAGGAAGTCATAAACTTAGGAAATCCAAACGATATAACAATGCTGCAATTGACAAAAATTATAATCGACCTTACCGGGTCAAAGTCTAAAATCATTTTTAAACAGATGCCGACCGACGATCCCTCGAGGAGAAGACCTGACATATCAAAGGCAAAAATAATTCTCGGTTGGGAACCCCGAGTAAACATAGAAGACGGCATGAGAGCTACCATAGATTATTTCAGAGCGTAGAAATTCTCGGAACGCTTTAAATTCTTTCTTTTCATTTAGTTCACATGGATTGGAATGGCGTAAGGGTTCTGGTGACTGGCGCAGACGGATTCATGGGGTCTCATCTCACGGAAGCACTGCTCAATAAAGGCGCAGAAGTTTCTATCTACGTTCGCGGCACTACGGAAACAACTGTCAAATACAAACTCAAGAACATCCAGCACTTAGAGAATAAATTGAAAGCCGTATTGACAGGCAACATAGGAAATACCGATGCAATCAAGCTAATCGAGAATAACAACCCACAGATCATATTTCATCTGGCAGCGGACGCATATGTTCCTAATTCTTTTGAGCACCCTCTCGAGGTTATGGAGACGAATGTAATAGGAACACTAAACGTTCTTCATGCGGCAATGCATATCAAGGAGTTGCAGCAGGTCGTATGTACATCGTCAAGCGAGATATACGGATCTGCCGTATATGTACCGATAGATGAGAAACACCCGCTCAACCCCACATCGCCTTACGCCGCCTCCAAGGTCGCGGCGGACAGATATTGTTTTGCTTACTGGAACACTTACAAACTGCCGATTGCCGTAATAAGGCCTTTCAACACCTACGGTCCTAGGCACACTTATGACGTCATACCAAAATTCATCAGCTTGGCGCTTGAAAACAAGGACTTGACAGTATACGGGTCCGGTGACCAGAGCAGGGATTTCACCTACGTGGATGACATGGTTCGCGCATTTATGGTCATGGGGTCGGAAAAAAAGGCGGTGGGCGAGGCTGTGAATTTTGGAACTTCCAAGGACATAAGCATAAACGATGTTGCTGGAAGGATAATAAGCATAAGCAACTCTAAATCCCGCATAGTACATCAGAAAGAGCGGCTTGCAGAGGTGACGAGGCTTTGCTGCGATTACGGCAAGGCTGAGAAGCTGTTTGGATGGAAGCCCACGGTAGACATAGACGAAGGATTAAGAAGAAACATAGAATGGCAGCGAAATCATTGATTCCTGATGCTTTATGAAAATCATTATAATTGGTCCCACTCTGCTCACAAGAAAATGCATAGAGGCCCTGATACGGCATGACGAAGAGATAGCTGCCATATATACCCTTGACGATAGCATGGCGTGGGAGAAAAGCCGTTTTGCCATCATGGACGACATCGCCGAGAAGCATGACATACGCCTTTTCAAGGTCAGGGACATCAACGCATGCAATGTTGTGGAACAGATAAGAGGCATGCAGCCGGACGTCATCTTTGAGCTCGGATGGTCACAGATAATATCGAAGGAGATGTTGGAGATACCAAAGAAGGGATGCATAGGCGTCCATGCTTCGCTCCTGCCGAAGAATCGCGGTGCTGCTTCGCTCAACTGGGCAATCATAAGAGGGGACAGAAATACTGGCGTGACTCTTTTCTACCTTGCTGCAAAACCTGATGACGGTGATATCATAGCCCAGAAAGAGTTTGATATCGACGACAGGGATGACATCAGCACACTCCATTCGAAATCCGACATCGCGAGCGCTGAGCTGCTTCTTGAGAATATAGACGCCATAAGAAACGGGACAGTAAAAAGAATCAGGCAGGATCCGAATATGGTGACTTTCACACAAAGGCGAAACCCGGAAGACGGGGTCATAAACTGGAATTCAGGCTCCAGGGAAATATACAACTGGGTCAGGGCGCAGACACACCCGTTCCCGGGTGCATTTACATTCTGGAAGGGAGAAAAGCTTTATGTCTGGCAATCGGAAGTTCAGGCACTAAACGGTTGCAGTCCGGGCACGATTCTGAAAATAGAGAGCAAAAGGGGAATCCATGTATGCACCAATGACGGTGTTCTTCTGATAAAACGGGCTCAGCTTGAGAATGATGTTGAGATGTGGGCAGACGACCTCGCTGAAAAGCGTGGCATCAAAGCCGGTGGTATCCTTGGATGAAATAGCAGCTGGCATGGAGTGGATTGTAAAGTCCGGAATTCAGAATGAGGCAGGAGAGCATGCCGGCGGTTTCAACGGATGGTACGACATGGACAAAAGAACATATCCGTTTGTCTATTCCGAGATAACAGGATACGGGATCACCACCCTATTATTCCTGAATTCCCTGAGGAATGACAGGATTTTTATCCAGCGAGCAGAAGCTGCCGCCGGTTGGATAATAGGCAAGGCTATGCATGAATGCGGGGGAGCCAGGGCAAGAGCTTACAATACAGAACCTGATCATATGTACTCTTTCGAGAGCAATATGCTCCTGATATTTGACAACGGCATGATCCTTCCCGGGCTTGTCGGCCTTTACAACACAACCAAGAATGAAAAATACCTGGAGGCTGCTGTCCGCATCGGTAAATTCCTGCTCTCCATGCAAAAGCCTGACGGGTTTTTCTATGCGTCTTACGATGCGAACAACGACAAGAAAATAGACAGCCAAGATAAATGGTCGTCACAGTCCGGAAGCTATCACGCAAAGCTCGCCATCGGCCTGATAGACTTGTACAATGCTACCAAGGATGAAACGTTCAGGCAGTCTGCAATTAAAATTTGCAACTCCGCGCTCGCCGCGCAGGAAAACGGGCGCTTCATAACGCAGCAGGACGAAAATAGCACGCACATGCACCCACACTGCTATTCCGCTGAAGGACTTCTATATGCAGGCATGGCGCTTGGCAAAAACGATTTTGTCCAGTCAGCCGCAAAGGCTGTAGAATGGGCGCTTGAAAACCAGCTTCCTGACGGAGGGATCCCTTGCAAATTTGTAGATGGAAAATTTATCACACATGAAAGAAGCGACACACTTGCGCAGGTCCTCAGGCTGGCATTGTACCTAAAAAATGCCGGACTACTCGAGCATAATGGCATAGACAGGCTGAGAAACAGACTGCTCCAGTTCCAGAAGGCTGCGGGCGACCATGGCGGCGGATTTTTCTATGGCAAAGAGCTGGATGGCACTAGAAGGAACCACATAAATTCATGGTGTAGTATGTTCGCTATTCAAGCACTCGCGTATTACAGTCATTTTAAGAATCGTTCTAAAATCGGTTTAAATCTTTTTATCTGAACTTCATTCTATGTCCAAGAAAGTAGCACTGGTCGCCGGCGTAAGACCCGAAATAATAAAAGAAAGCCCGCTTATACGGGAGTTCGAGAAGCGCGGCACTGATTATTTTGTCATATACACCGGGCAGCATTACAACTATGAGATGGAGAAGATTTTCTTTGAGCAGCTAAATCTCCCGTTGCCAAAGTACAACCTGAGCATCAGGTCTTCCGCCCCGTTTTTACAGGGAGAACACACGGGCAGGATGCTCATAGAAATTGAAAAGATACTTTTGAACGAGATGCCAGACATCGTGCTGACCCTTGGAGACACGAACAGCACGCTCGCCGGCGCACTGACGGCAAGAAAGCTCTCAACTACCGCGGCATTCACGAATATACGGATAATGCTCGGACATATAGAGGCGGGTCTCAGAAGCTATGACAAAACAATGCCTGAAGAGGTCAACAGGATACTTGCTGACCATCTCTCCGATTACCTGTTTGCACCGACACACAGGGCTGCAGGAAATATGATCGGCGAAGGCATCCACCATGGAAAGATAACAGTCACAGGCAACACGATAGTGGACGCGCTTTTCGAAGCCTCGAAAGCATCGAGAGACAATGAGATATTGGACAAATTAAACCTGGAGCCGCAAGGCTATTTCTTGGCGACATTCCACCGCCAGGAGAACGCGGATGTCAAGGAGAAATTCGCGAACGTTCTCGAAGCTTTTGGGCGGCTTTACAAGAAGTACGGAAAGCCTGTCATCTACCCGATTCACCCCAGATCCAAAAAACTCATGGAAAAATTCGGCTTGCAAGTTCCTGAAGGCGTCAGGATTCTTGGGCCAGCGGGCTTCATGGAATTCCTGAAACTCGAGGAAAATGCGAGCGCAATCCTTACAGATTCTGGGGGAGTGCAGGAAGAAAGCTGCATACTCAACGTGCCATGCGTCACCCTCAGGGAAAACACCGAAAGGCCCGAGACAATAGACGTGGGTGCAAATATCCTTGCAGGCACTGACCCGGATAAGATTGTTGAATGCACGGAGACGATGCTGAATAAGAAGCGGTCGTGGGAAAACCCATTCGGCGACGGAAAGAGCGGCAAGAGAATAGCTGATATAATTTTGGGCGGTCAGGCATGACTTGCAAAATAGTCGACGGGAACGCCATAGCTGATAGGTTTCTGGCGCAGACAAAAAAATATATCGAGGAACACAAAATAAGACCGAAACTTGCGACCGTGCTTGTAGGCAGCGATCCTGCTTCTGAAACATACGTCAATATCAAGAAGAAAACTTGCGAATCGGCCGGGATTTCAGTTGATATATACAAAATAGAGCCAAATGCAAAAAAACTAGAAGAACTTATCGGCAAATTGAACAAAGATCAAGACGCGAACGGCATACTTGTGCAGCTTCCGCTTCCAAAGGATATCAACACGCAAAAAACAATAGAGATGATAGATCCACTAAAGGATGTTGACGGAATACATCCCATAAACCTCGGCAGGCTCGCCTACGGCGACGAGAGCGCACCTGCGTGCACGCCTTACGGAATAGTCAAAATCCTCGAGGAGGAGAACATCGAATTAAGCGGCGCCAATGTTGCAATCATCGGACGCGGGGTCCACGTTGGAAAGCCCCTTTACTCGCTTCTTTATAACAGAAACTGCACAGTAACGATGTGCCACACGAAAACAAAAAATTCTGACAGAATTACGAGAGAAGCAGATATCGTAATAGTCGCTGTCGGGAAACCAAACTATCTTAATGCCGACATGATAAAAGACGGCGCTGTCGTCATCGATGTGGGGATAAACAAAGTTGGCGGCAAGCTTGTCGGGGATGCCGACCCTTCTGTAATACAAAAAGCCTCTGTCCTAACGCCTGTACCGGGCGGCGTAGGTCCAATGACAGTGGCGATGCTGGCACAGAATACCTTGAATGCCTACATCCGGCAGAACGAAAAGTGATAGCATGGATAAATCTTCTGCAAGAGAGAGCATCCTCAGGAAACTAAAATCGCACGATGACGCATCTATCGAGGAAAAAAGTTCTCTCATAAGAGAAAAACTCGTTTCAACGGACGAGTTCAAAAAAGCAGGCTATGTATTTATTTACCTGTCCGGCGCGGCGGAAGTCAGCACGATGGACATAGTTTCGGCGGCCCTGGATAGCGGCAAAAATGTGTACAGTCCCATGATTGTGAACGGAAACATCGAAACCGGGATAATTGAGAATATACCAAGCCTCAGGCCTGGAAAATACGGGATATTAGAGCCAAAAGAAGCGGTAGCCAAAAATGAATTCGATATAATCATAGTTCCTGGGGTCGCATTCGGCATGGACGGCTCACGGGCAGGCAGGGGCGGCGGTCACTTTGACAGGTTCTTGACAAAAACCAAAGGCAAGAGAATCGCGCTGGCATTCGATTTCCAGATAGTTGACAAAATCGATACAGAAACCCATGACGTCCGGATGGATTTGATAATAACAGAAAAACGAACAATCCATATTAAAAAGAATTGGCTATAGAATTAGAAGGTGAACAAATGCTGGAACAAACAGACCCGGAGATATATAACGCAATCAAAAACGAGCAAGCACGCCAGATAAACGGCTTGGAGATGATTCCTTCTGAAAACTATGTAAGCGACGCCGTTCTGAGCGCAATGGGTTCTATTCTTACGAACAAATATTCAGAAGGGTATCCTGGAAAAAGATATTACGGCGGCAACCATAATATTGATGTCATCGAGACCCTGGCTGTAGAGCGCGCGAAAAAACTTTTCGATGTCAGCCATGCTAATGTACAGCCTCTTTCTGGCAGCCCTGCAAATCAAGCAGTCTACTTTGCCTTGCTCAATCTTGGCGACAAAGTAATGGGACTGCACTTATTTTTCGGCGGGCATCTTACACATGGCTGGAAAGTAAATTTTTCAGGCAAATTTTATACACCTGTTAATTATCAAACAAGTCCTAACGGGTTCCTAGATTACGATGCGCTTGAGAAACAGGCGCGCCAAGAAAATCCCAAGCTCATTTTCTGCGGAGCCACGGCATACCCTCGTCTTTACGATTACAAACGCCTTGGCGAGATAGCTCATAGCATAGATGCTTATTTTGTGGCTGATATTGCTCATGAAGCCGGACTTATTGCAGCCAAGGTTGTCCCATCCCCAGCAAGACATGCGGACGTCATAACAACAACGACACACAAAACACTTCGCGGGCCTCGCGGTGGAATGATCATGTGCGACGGCAACCCGTCGGAGCCGCTTAAGCCATTACCAGAAGACGCCAATCCGCGCGAAAACCTCCCAACGCTCATAGACAGAGCAATATTTCCGGGATTACAAGGCGGACCTCATAATCATACCACCGCAGGAATCGCAGTCGCCCTTCACGAGGCCATGCAACCCGGATTCAAGATGTACGCTCAACAAATTCTGCGGAACGCCAAAGTACTGGCAGAATGTTTAATGGGATATGGATTTAACCTGGTGACAAACGGAACCGACAACCATCTAATGCTTGTCGACCTTCAGAATAAAAACATAACCGGTAAAGAGGCAGAAAAAGCACTCGAAGACGTAGGAATAACTGTAAACAAGAACACTATTCCATACGACCCCAGGAAGCCTTATAATCCGAGCGGCATTAGGCTTGGCACACCTGCACTCACTACAAGAGGAATGAAAGAAAGTGAAATGCGGCTTATAGCCGAACTTATTTCTAAAGCTATTGAACATTCGAATGACAGTAATGTAAAAGAAAAACTGAATAAAGACGTTATCGATTTGTGCAAAGGCTTCCCGATTTTTAAGTACAATTAGTGGTTTTATGGACTTGTTCACAGTTGCTATCCCAGCGTGCAATGAAGAGGAGAATATCAAACGCATAGACAAGGAACTGATTCCCGTCATGAAAAATATCGGGATGCCATATGAGATACTCGTAATTGACGACGGGTCAACTGACAAAACGGCGGAAGAAGTAAGAAGACTCCAGAAAAAATACAAAAACATCAGGCTTGTTCAGCACGACAGGAATCTTGGATTAGGCGCAGGCACCAGAACTGCCGTTAAGAATTCGAAAGGCAGCATCCTGTTATTCCTTGACGCAGATTTCACATTCCACCCGAGAGAAATACCAAAACTTCTCGAAAAATACAGAGACGGCGACTATGATTGCATCATAGGGACACAGTTCGGCAAAGGCGGAAAGACAAAAATGCAGGCACACAGGAAATTCCTCAGCAAGTCCGTCAACACACTGTACAGGTTCATGCTCGGAAGGAACATAACAACAATAAGTTCTATATTCAGGCTCTACAGAAAGTCTGCACTTAAGGGAATAAGCATGAAAAGCAATAATTTTGACATATGCGCAGAAATGCTTTTTGACATGATAAAGAAGAACAGAAAAATCACAGAGGTGCCTGTAACTCTCACCACGCGCATATACGGCGAATCCAAAATAAGCAACACGAGAGAAATCAAGAATCATCTCAAACTGCTTTCAAAAATTGCAAAATGGAGAATTGTCGGATGAGTGGTTGTGGAAGGATGCTGGTGATTTGATGGAAAACTACCGCACGCTCCTGATAATACTGATTCTGGCGCTTCTTGTGCGCTCTGTTTTTATCGGATCATATTTCACGGGAGACGCAATAGACACGGTGGGACCAGCGAGGAACTATGCCGAAATCGGCAGGGCCGCTTTTTATGCCACGAATTCCGACACATCCATGGAGATGGCACGGGTTGAGGATGGGCTTTACTTCGTTTTCACTCATCCCCCGATGAGAACATTGCTCTACTCTTTATGGGCTGTTCTCTTCGGCTTCAACTCATTAATGATACTGCTACCTATCATAATTGGCATACTCTCGATATTTTTTATTTACTTGACAGGGAGACAGCTATATTCTGAAAAAACCGGACTTATCGCGGCGCTTCTGGCTGCCCTTATCAGATATCATTTTTATTCTTCCACAATAGCATTTGGTGACAATTTACTCATGCTCACAGTAGCCGCGTCGATGTATTTTTTCTGCAGGTATATTGCCACAAAGAGGAGCGTCTATCTGGCACCTTTCTTTATTTTTTTCATACTAGGCTTCCTCACAAAGCTTTCTGCCATTGCCATAATTCCAGTTCTCCTCGCGACAGCGTTTATTCTCAATGAAAAGATAAAATTCAAAACTTCCTTCCTAGCCGTCGCGGCTGTGGTATCGCTCTCGTTTCTGGCTGTTTATTTCTCCTATCCAATTACAGAATCCCTAACAGGAGTTTCGAATCAGGACTTCAATTTCTTTGAGAGCTACATCAAGACATTCATGGCCGCGCGGGTAGGATATCAGGACATTGCGTATGAAAAAGCTTTCTATGCCTCCTCATTCCTATGGCAGATGACGCCATTTTTCGCTGCGCTGCTTCTGATAGCTCTGATCAGATTGAAGCGGAATAAGGCCTATCTCATATTGTCCTCATGGCTGGTAATTACTTTCCTGATAGGATTTGCCAGCAGCGGCCAGGATTTCCAGCGGCTGATGGTCATTGCAATTGCTCCGGCAATCATACTGGTGGCGCAGTATATATCTGACATCAAATGGGAAAAAAACAGGGCATACATTTTATTCGGGGCAGCTACGGCGTTTATACTTGCTTACCTAACAGGATTGAACGACATGCTACCTTATTATAACCTCAGCATAGTTGCATTTTTCTTCCTAATAGCAGGCATTTTTATTTTCATGCCAAAAAACAAACAGCTGCTTCTGGGCGCATCTATCGGACTTTCGGTATTCTTCCTTATAGGTACAAATTTCCTCATAGCAATTAACTCTTCCGCTGTGCAACAGCTTGTCAGCAGCGTGGAAGAAAGAGACTACCCTTACAAAGAGCTCTGGACAACAAGGGACATCTCCCTTTACCTCGCACCTGCTGGGGAACCGTCTTTCCTGCAAAGACCGGAGCTAAGTGAGAAATTCATAAGGGAGAACGGTGTCAAATACGTGGCCTTCTATTCCGTATACGAGGAGGAAAAAATAATTACTATATCCTCCTTATGCGAAGACGAGCCATTTTTTGCCGTTGTAAATGGTCGCAGGGTTGGCCTAGCCTGTAAGATTTCTGCAGTCGCACCAAAATAGTCTTAAGCTATTCTGCTTTTTAAGCTGCTTTAAAAAATACAATAAGGCGTTGTAATGAAAAGAAATAAAATTATATTTTTGATACTAATAGCATCCATACTGGCAGCCTCTCTGTTCCTGAGACTATACATGCTGGACTGGGAAACATACGGATACGGAGAGGTGGAGATAAAGGAGGCGGCAGAGTCGTACGCAAAAGGAAACTTCGTTGATAATTTCTACATATTCGATACACCGCCCCTTTCGAAATACCTTTTTGCAGCGGCGGCGATCTCCGGCACTTCCGAAACAGGACTGCGCATTGTACCGCTAATTTTCGGAATGCTTACTATTCTGGCAACTTTCTTGTTTGCCAGAAAACTATACGGGTTTAATGTTGGCATCTTGTCATCTGCATTGACAGGCTTTTCCATACTTAGTATACAGCTGAGCAGGTATGCACAGCTGGAGACTATGCTAAGCTTCTTCTTCGTAGCAATAGCATATTTTCTCTGGGAATTGCTGCATGAAAATAAAAAATATACTTTCTTATTCTTGGGCGCATCGATTGGGCTTGCCTTCGCAACTAAATTCACATCTTTTATTTTTCTCATCGCTGTCCTGGCCTGTGCAGTCTATTCACGGGACATAAAAGCCTCCATTCGGCCCAATTTCGCCCTCAACATAAACAATAAAATCCTGAAGACAATAATTCTTGCGGCCATCATTTTCCTCGCCGCATGGCCGTTCGGCTTCGCCAGACTCCACACAGAAGCCAATATTTCAGTAGATTATGGAACCGAAGTGAGAACCCAGCAGGTAAACGCAGATATACCTATAATGTTACTCTCGTTCAGCAGACGCGTGTTCACTAGTGTTGGGGATTCTGTCGAAGGCATGCTTAGCGTGCCAGTCCTGAATTATTTCCTGCTTTATATTGTAAAGGAAAGCCTTCTATTAATTCCATTGATCGCGGCAGGAATTTATTTTATTATACGGAAGCCTCTCAAGCCTGATGCCATGATTTTGATATTTCTCGCAACGTTTTTTGTATTGCTGTCTTTCCAGCGCACATCCATAAGCTACAGGCACGTTGTTCCCGCCGTGCCGTTTCTCAGCATAGTGGCATCAAGATGGGTGGTACATGCCAAGAGGCAGTGGGTTCTCATTGCTGCCATATCAGCTATTCTGTTCGCGCAGGCGTGGCTCGCCGCGCCGTCCTATGCTCTATACTTCAATCCACTGAAAGACACGCTTGGCATACCGGACTCGGAATTCCGCTTCAATGAAGGCATGAAGGAGACCATTGCTTACCTGAAAGGCAATTGCAGCAAAACTTATGCTAGTGATTACTACAGGGTTCTGGCGGAGCCGTATTATGACCAGATTTACAGCACACCTCCCGCGCAATGCGTAGTAAAAGGAAACATTAACGATAGATTTGATGTTGATACTTACATACGGGACAATAACTGCGGACTTTCCAAGACTATAAGCAAGAATTCAGTCAAATTAATTGAGATATACAAATGCTAGCGCTTCTTGGGTTGTTTCCAGTAAATGTGCTCCATAGAGAATCAATACTAACAGCGAGATAGAAGTCCATAGTAAAGATAAGTCTTCTGCCGATTTTGTTTTCCGAGTTTTTGCAAGTAGAATCAAGCCCAAACTTACTGCTTACCCTGCGCCATCTCAAACGTCGTCGACTCTTCAGTAACTGAGTCGCTTGGCTGCCAGCCAAAGTTCCGTCGCACGGCCATGTCAAGCAGGCGGACGCTAAATGTTTTTCTGAATTCGTGGCGTTCCCAGTTGCGACGATATCTTGCTGAAAGCGCACGAATTATGAACTTTGGTATTGGCGTATTACGCAGGACCTGCGAGAGCCGCTTGCCATCGACGAATTTCGACGTATACATGATAGTTTCGAGCTTTTCCTTACGGTCCTGGATCCAGGGCGTATAAGTCTGCTGCCGACTAAATGCTATCCACTCCTCGATGCTCTGGGGCACATGGAAGCCCTGCTCGACAGCATAATCAAACAGCGGCGCGCCAAGATACGGGACGAAGATGTAGAACTGGGTTATATGTGCATTCGGATTCTCACGCGTCATCTGGAGGGCGAGGTCAACTGTCTCCAGAAGTTCCTCATAGGTTTCACCAGGGAAGCCCATCATAAAGTTGTAGAAAGCCTTGATGTTTGTTTCTGCCAATTTTTTATTCGCGGCTAACATGGTAGCCTTGTTCTCCGCCTTGTTGATCATCTTTAGAATTCTGTCGCTGCCAGATTCGACACCCGGTTCCACAACCCTCAGACCACCGGACTCGAGTTTCTTCATGTCAGTAACCAGCATATTATCCATGCGCGCCTGCATTGACCAGCCAAACTCATTGTTGATGAGCTCAGCGATCCTTTCGGCCCGTCCTGGATTGGACGTAAAATTTTCATCATAGAATTTGACGACATCAATATGATAGCGACGCGCCATCTTCGTAACACGTTCATGAGTGAGTTCCGCCGTCATGCTGCGCCAGCGGCCTTTTGAAATGCCGGCTGTGCTGCAGAACGTGCATGTATAGGGACAACCACGGCTTGAAATGAACGGAAGTGTTCGCTCCTTCGGGTCAAAAGCGATGCCACCGCTCTTTACATAGCCC
>JAGVVU010000030.1 GCA_018304605.1 Candidatus Aenigmatarchaeota archaeon
GTCAGACATCTGGGTGAGAATATAATTCTTCACATTGTTCTTGACATATTTCGGCTTTATCGATGCCCCAAGGAGCTTGTTGAGAATCACTACTACGTCGTTCAGCGATACGGATTTTCCCGTTCCGACATTGAATATCTCGCCGCCCACCTTCCTTTTCAGATTCATCGCAAGCACATTGGCTTCCACCACATCGGCAACATAGGTGAATTCGCGCTTTTGGGTGCCGTCGCCGTATATGACAGGCTGCTCGCCTTTCTGCATCGACCATAAAAACTGCGAAACAAGGTTGGCGTATATGCCTTTTGATTTCTCATGAGGCCCGTAAATGCTCATGTACCTGAAGCCCACCGTCTCCAGGCCGTATTGAACGCTAAAGAGCAGCGCAAGATGCTCATTAAGCAGCTTTGTAGACGCATAGAAATTAACAGGCACCAGATTCATGTCTTCGCGCAAAGGAGGCTTGTTGTTTCCGTAAACGGAGGATGTAGATGCATAAATCAGCTTCCTCACGTCGTTTATCCTGCATGCATTGAGAAGATTGACGAACCCGTCAACATTCGCAGCAACCGCACTTCTCAGGTCGTCGCGAAACATCGGGGAAGCTGAAGCAGCGGCCTGGTTGAATATGACATCAATATCTTTTGTCGCCTTTTTTACAGTTTCAAAGTCGCGTAGGTCGCCTTTCACCACTTCTACTTTCGCAGATTTCAGGTTGTCCATCCTGCCGAGCGAGAAATTATCCAGGATGCGCACCGAATGACCGTCTTTCACAAGCCTTTCGGCCAGATTGCTCCCTATAAAGCCCGCTCCGCCGGTAACTAAAACCGAAAGACTTGTGCCTTGCTTATTCATATTGCATCCGCTTCTAATCAAAATATTTTCTTACAGATTCAAGGCGCTCCAGAGTTCCTATATCCCTCTTGAACCAAGAGTTCGGCATCTTGAATCCGTACAAATCTTTTTTTTCTATCAACTTAAATAAGACATCCTTCTCGATATTGCAGTTGCCGTCCGGTATGCAATCCAGCAGTTTGGGCGAGCATACTGTCATCCCGGAATTCGCAATTTTGCATTCTTCCTGGCCGCGCCCGATAAATTCCAGTATTCTACCGTTTTCGTCAATTCTCAAGACATCGCTGTCCAGTGGGTGGTCCGTTTCCCTTACAAGCAGCGTCGCAAAGGCGCTGGCATTTACGTGGAATTTCACAAGTTCCCTGAAATCAAACTTGCCGTCCACCATCGAGTCCCCGTTTATGATTATAAGATAACTGGCATCATCAAGGAAGGCTTTTGCATTCTTCACAGCCCCGCCGCTGCCAAGCATCTCCGGCTCTTCTGGATATTCAATGCTGACGCTGAATCTGGAGCCGTCGCCAAAGCGGTCCTTTATCTTGTCCGAAAGATAACTGGCGCATAAGACAATCTTGTTTATTCCTGATCTCTTCAGGGCATCCATCTGGTGTTCTAGTATTGACTTGCCCGCTATCTCAAGCAGAGGCTTTGGCGTATTCAATGTCAGCGGGCGAAGCCTTTCCCCCTTTCCTCCGGCGAGCAATACGGCCCTTACGTTGATTAATTCATTGACCAACTTGGACGCTTCCAATATATCATTGCATGTGTAATCAGGCTCTACGTCGTATTTTTTGTCATTTCCAGCGAGCCCTGTCCTGACCAGTATGGATGTACATCCGGCATTCTTTGCAGTCTTTATGTCGCGAGTGCTGTCTCCTATGAAGAAGCTGTTCCGGACATCTATGCCGAAGTCCTCCACCGCCTGTTCAATCAATTCCGTTTCCGGCTTCCTGCATTTACATTGCACTCTGTACTTTCTTGCATGCTCCGGAACATCATCGTGATGCTCCGGATGATGAGGACAGAAATAAACCCCATCTATCCGTGCGCCCTGTTTTTCAAGATCCTTGATTATTTTGCCATGCGTTTTTCTCACATCCTCTTCTGTGCACATGCCACGGGCGACAACAGGCTGGTTGGTGATAATTATGACAAGGAAGTCCCGGTTCAGGAGCTTTATAGCCCCGGACAGATTGCCAAGCAGCTCGATCTTCTCATAGCTCGAGAAGTAGCCGTCGCTCTTTGTTATAGTCCCGTCCCTATCGAGAAAAACAGCGCGTTTCATGAAAATCACTTCAAAGCATCGTATCCGAAAAGCTCCTTGATAACAAGCGCACATACGCGATGATATGAAACCAGATGGCCTTCCTGTATTACTGAAACATTCGATACCGGAACATTGAGCAATATGTCGACAACATCTTTCACCTGACCACCATTATTTCCAGTGAACCCTACAGTGACGGCGCCAAGTTTTTTAGCCTCATGCAGTGCATTCACCACATTCTTTGAGTTGCCACTCGTGCTGATTCCTATGACGACGTCGCCTTTTTTTGCATTTGCTTCCACGAACCGCGCAAAGCTGGTTCCGTAGTCAAAATCATTGCTGATTGCAGTCAGGGCAGATATGTTGAATGGCGTCAGGGCACTCAATGCCTTCCTGCCCTTGTCGATTGAAGATAGCTGCCCTTCGAACTCGGCAGCGAAATGCATGGCATCAGCCGCAGAGCCACCGTTGCCGAAGATTATCAGCTTTCCGCCGTTCCTGTAGCAATTTATTACGGCTCCCGAAACCTTCTCTATTGATCCAAGATCAAGAGAGTCGATCATTTCCCTGTGGAGCTGGATCTTTTCCTCGAGGTAGTTCATCAAAAAGCACCTCTGACAATATTGTTCGGTTCCCATGTTTGGAGACCATCGAAATCGAACGTGAAAGAGACAGGCACTATTCCCGCGGACTGCAGTGCTGATATGACACGGTGCTCCTTGTTTGGCTCACAGTAGAAGAACATGAAGCCGCCCGCACCAGCCCCGGATATTTTGCCTCCCAGAGCCCCGTTTTTCATCGCGATATCGTAGATATCGTTTATGTATTTGTCCGCCACGAGAGCAGAGTGTTTTTTCTTGGCCTCCCATGCTTCGTTCAGAAGCTCGCCAAACCTCAAGAAATCCCCGCGCATGAGCGCGTATCTTATCTCCACGGTAAGCTCCTTTGTCTTGTCAAGGGCATCAGACAAGATTTTGTTGTCTTTCCATCCCTTCTTCTCGGTCTCAATTATGTCGCCACTTGGATTTACTCTTGCTCCACCAGGTCCGAACTCAATAAAATTGATGCCGCCGAAAACCGTAGCGTACTGGTCCTGGTAACCTCCTCCTATATTCAGCTCTTCACGTTCAAGCCTGTAGGCAAGCTCAGCTATATCGTAATTGGTCAAGCTTCTTTCGGCACGCATATGGTTAAACAGGCCTATCATGGCTGCAAAGGCGGCAGCTGACGCTCCAAGCCCAGCACGAGGCGGAACGTCGCTTCTCATCCATATGTTCGCACCCCTGCCAGACGTGTTCAGATGTTTTATCACAGCCTTCAATACGTCCAGCTCATTGTCGTACGTCATTTCTGCCATGTTACGGAAGTGCAGGCTCTTGAGGAAATCCACGGACTCTATATGGATCTCCTTGTCCTGACGCGTTTCCAGAGTGGCATAAGAATATTTGTTGATAGCCGCCGAAATAACGGCCCCGCCGCGCTCGTAGCAGTAAGGAGGTATGTCGGTGCCGCCGCCAGCGAAGGATATCCTCAGCGGAGACCTGCTTCTTATTATCATGTCAGATCAACTAGAACTATGAGAGCGATGCTTTAATATCTTAGTCTTCATACTTCTTCATACTTCGATTAAAAAGCAAGATGGTGCAAAAATCGAAATAAGTTTTTCATGGAATTTTATGAGCTTGAAAAGCGAGAGAATGGCACATGATAGAGAGAGTAACCATAACCGTGAAGAAGGACATGCTTAGGCGAGTAGACAGCATGGTAGACGGGCGCGAGATCAGGAACAGGTCGCATGCGATAGAAACATTGATAGCAAAGTCCCTGACAAAAACGGGATTGGACACGGCCCTCGTCATGGCAGGCGGCGAAGGGGCACACCTCAGGCCCATAACTTATGAAATCCCAAAATCACTGATACCGATAAGGGGAAAGCCCATACTCGAATGGCAAATAGGCCTTTTGAAAAGGTACGATGTCACGAATATCATACTTGCCGTGGATTATATGAACGAGAAGATAAGGCAGCACTTTGGCGACGGAAGGAAATTCGGGGTGGACATAACTTATATTGTTGAAGACAAGCCGATGGGCACTGCGGGGGCCATAGGGCTTGCAAAGGACTACTTGAGCAAGAATTTTCTCTTCCTTAATGTTGACACTCTAATGGATCCGAACATACCTGAGATGTATGAATTCCACAAGAGACAGAAAAAACTTGCTACCGTGCTTTTGACGACCGTCGGGGACCCGAGCAATTTCGGGGTCGTAAAAATGAGGGGAAACCAGATTCTCAAATTCGTTGAGAAGCCAAACCTTTCAAAGGCGCCATCCAGACTGATCAACGCAGGGTTATGCATATTTGACCAGTCTGTAGTCAACATGGTCCCAAAAAGAAAGACGATGATCGAAGAGCTTTTCAGCAAGCTGAGCAAGGAGGAGCAGCTTGTCGGATACCTACATGACGGCCTTACCTTCGATGTTGGCACTGCAAAAGGCTACGAGAAAGCGGTGAAGGAATGGAAGTCGTAAATCATTTTCTAAAGATGCCCCACCTATCCTTTTCAAAGAGAGTCTGACATAACTTGGTCCCGAAACGGATGATACGCTAGATCCATATTTAAAAACTGGCATCATAGTTCTTTCATGCAAATCTACAGGGGCATAGAGCTGCTCGGCGGCATAGACCCCGACTGCAACGTCTATTTGATTGACGGGGAACTGCTTGTCGACGCCGGTACTGGCATCTATTTCGGCGGCATGAAAAAAGAAATTGGGCAGCTATGCGACATCAAAAACATCAAGCTTCTTGTCAATACACACTGCCATTTCGACCACACAGGCGGCAACAAGAAATTTCAGGACTGGCTGAAGCTGTCAATCGCTGCGCATACGGGCGACAAAAAGGCAGTTGAAACTGGCAATGGCAGCATGGCTGAGCTATTCGGCCAGAAGTCAAGAATAATGACTGTCAACAAGGCGCTCCGGGCAGGTGCGTTCATCAAGACGACTAATTTCGTTTTCGAAGTTATGCAAACGCCGGGCCATACGCCCGGCTCCATATGCCTTTATGAGAAAAACAAGAGGATATTGATATCAGGCGACACGCTTTTCGAGAATACAGTAGGCAGAACAGACTTGCCCGGCGGAGACCGCGGACAGCTCATAAATTCCCTGAAAGCGCTGTCGGAGCTTCAGATAGAATACCTACTTCCGGGGCATGGCTCACCGAAAAAAGGCGGCGTCGATTTCCTGATAAAACAGATGATCAATTTCTCCTCCGAGAGCAAGAAGATCTAGCTATAATTGCTAATAGAACGGATCTCTGATAAGCTCTTCGAAAGGCATCTGGTCACGGATGACACCCACTGACAGCCCGTAATTCCTTGCAGTTTCCAGCTTCTCCTTTTCCGATGAATTGAACTCAAAAGATTTTCCCTTGAATACAACAACGATCGTACTTTCCTTGCATATGTGGGCATAGAAACCGTGTTTTAGGTGCTTCTCAACTTCGCCGATGAACCACCCCTTCTTGTCGTCGCTTATTTCGAACTGGTGGAAATGCACTGCATGCTCTTCTTCCTCTTCCAGGAAGCTTTCTGAGTAGCCGACTTCTGTTACGCTTTCCAGAATAGACTTATCATTCAGGCTCTCCTCTATAATCACTCCTCTCCAAACCATTCTTATCACTCAATTTAACAGTTCTATGCCGCATCCAAGGAGCTTGCTGGCATTGACTGAGAACAGTCCCGACCCGTTCTTTATCACGACTATGTTCCCCTTCGCAGCGAGAATATCACCCTCTATGCGCGCTCCCTCCCTCAAGTCGAAGGGGGATGGCATCTGCTTGACTTCAGAAAGCCTGTAGATGCCCTGAAGGTTGTATATCTCCGGATTTATCAGATAAGAACTGAGACCGTTCGATTTCAGTTTGTTGTATGCGTTGAAAATATTCATGGCTGCCACGTTGATGTTCCCAAACAGCATCTTCTGCTTGTCGATGCCGCTCATGCGGTCTATTATGTTTAATTCCCTCCCTATTTTCTGCTCTATTTCCCTCGCGGTCTTTCCGTCCTTGACAAGTCCTATCTTTGCGCCCATGTCAGCGCCCTGCTCTATGAGGCGCTCCATTATCCTGAACTGATATGATATGCCAACCTTGAGCATTGAATTGAAAGCCGCCAGATAAATGAAATATTTGTTCTCAATGCACGACGGTCGCTGGTCTTCATTTATGCATTCTTCGCCGGTGCACTTCATGCACAGGAAGAAATCATCACTGAGCGCGCATTCTCTGCAGACTTTCTCGTTATCCACAGTTCTTGCCTTCGGGCAATCAAAATGACGGCCGTTTTTCGAGTAACCTATGCAGTATTTTTTCCCTATCGTCATGCCTATACGCTCATCAAAGAGCTTGATCTTTGTAACTGCATTGCCATCCCTTGCGAAAAGAAACGGCTCTAAATTCAAAGACGGCGTCAGTCTGTTTTGCATCCGATTCGTTTCCCACTTGTATTTCACTATTTGCATGCTTTGCACCTTTTGTATTCTTCAACGGCTTCCCGGAGGTTTTTCTGCGACAAATCCAGCAAAAAATCGAAGAGTCTTTTGCAGGCAAATTTTTTCTTGCAGACTTTCGATGCCAGTTTCTTGAGCAGCTCGGAATTATATTTGTCATGCCCTGCAAAGATTATCCAGGGGAGATTCGCCCTGATGTAAGCCTCCACGGTTTCAGGCCTTGACTGCAGGAGCCTGTTATAGTACAAATAGCAAAGATCCTCACCTAGGCCACGCCTGACCATCTCGCGGCCTATCATGACGTCCTCTATGTCTCTCGGGACGTCAAACTTGAACATCAACCTTAACAGCTCATGCGCCAGCAGTGTCCTGATTCCTTTCACGTCCCTTTCAAGCACGAACGGGTCATTGTAATCAACGCATATGACGGCTTTCCCGTCTTCGATGCTAGATGCATTCATGTCCCGCACATGCAGCTCTATACTTTCAAAGGGGTAGGAATCGCTCACCAGTAGCATGTCAAATATCTCAGATACGAGCTGTGTTCTGAGATCCCGTTCATACACTTTTGTCACGTGCATTTTGATACTTGACAGACCGACAATAAATAGATTTTTCGATTGCTTCCAATAAAGTTATGATGGTCAGCAGAAGCAGCGTTGCGAAAATGCAATGCTGCTAGTAACTAGAGGGTATCGTGAAAGCACGATACCCTCCCTGCTGACCATCATTTGACAAATGGAAGCAACCAGATTTTTGACGCCGGCTATCTTTTTACCTTTTCCACCCAAGTTAATTCTATGAAGAACCAGGAAGTGGCGAAGCTGCTTTATGACATAGCTGACATGATGGAGATAAGGGGCGAGATGATTTTCAAGATTGTCGCTTACAGGCGCGCGGCTCAGGCCGTGGAGTCGCTCTCAAGGGACATAGAAGATGTTTGGAGACAGCATGCATTAGAAGACGTGCCAGGCATAGGCAAAGGCATTGCTGAGAAGATATCAGAATATCTTGAGAAGGGCAAGCTCGGGTATCTGGATGAGCTAAGGAAAGGCCTGCCGCCGGGTTTTGAGGAGCTTCTTGCCATAGAAGGCATCGGACCAAAGAAGGTCAAGATGTTCCATGAAAGGCTCAGGATAAGGAACGTAAAGGAACTGGAGAAAGCGGCAAAGCAAGGAAAATTAAGAAAAATACCCACGCTCGGCGAGAAGACAGAGCAGAACATTCTTCATGCCATAGAAGCCGCGAAAAAGCGCGGCGGGCGCATGCTGCTCGGATATGCGCTGCTTGTTGCGGATGAAATCATCGCGGAGCTGAAGAAGAACGCGGATGTTGACAGGATAAGTACTGCAGGCTCGCTGCGGCGCATGAAAGAGACCATAGGCGACATAGACATACTTGTCACTTCCGCCAGGCCCAACTCGGTCCTGAAATACTTCACTAGGATGAAGGGCGTTTCAGGCGTCATAGCACAGGGGCCGACAAAGGCTTCCGTCAGGCTGGCGAGCGGGATGCAGGTGGATCTGCGAGTTCTGAAGGACATGGAATACGGCTCTGCTCTCATGTATTTCACGGGCTCAAAGGAGCATAACGTGGCGCTCAGAAAGATAGCAATCGCAAAAAGAATGAAACTCAGCGAATACGGTCTGTTTCAAGGAAATAAGTTTGTTGCAGGACGGGCAGAACAGGAGGTCTACAAAAAACTTGGCTTGGAGTACATAGAGCCGGAGATGCGCGAGAACAGGGGAGAGATAGAATTAGCGAAAAAAGGAAAACTGCCAAAACTGATAGGCTACAGGGACATTCGCGGCGACCTGCAGATGCACACGAAATGGAGTGACGGGGCCAATATGGTGGGGGAAATGGCCAAAGCGGCTAAAGAGATGGGGTATGAGTACATCTGCATAACTGACCATGCCGGGGGTCCTGCCATAGCGAATGCACTTAATGGAAAAAGACTTGAGAAACAAAGAAAGGAGATAAACTCGGCAAACAAAAAAACTGATATAACAATTTTGCAGGGCGCCGAGGTTGACATACGCAAGGACGGAAAAATAGGCATACAAAACACAGTACTGAAAGAGCTGGATATTGTCCTTGCCTCGCTTCACTCGGCGCTGAGGTCAAAAAACAATACCGTGCGAATAATATCTGCCATGGAGAACCCGAACGTGGATATAATTGCCCACCCGTCAGGGCGTCTTCTCGACAAAAGGGAAGGTAGCGAGCTGGACATGGAAAAAATAACCCAAAAAGCAAAGGAGACAAACACGATTTTGGAGATAGACGCACAGCCGGAGAGGCTTGACCTAAGCGACGTCAACGTAAAAGCTGCAATAGAAGCAGGATGCATGCTCAGCATAGATACGGACGCGCACAGCACGGATCAGCTCAGGCATATGAGAATAGGAATAGCGACAGCGCGCCGCGGCTGGGCGCCAAAAAACTCGGTGATAAACACATATCCGCTTGACAAGATGAGGAAGATGCTGAAATAAATAACTTTTTAACACTTTCTGCGATACCAGGACTATGTCAGACGAGACGCCGTTGAGAATAGAAGTTGAGTTATTTCCGAACGACAATGATGGATATATTGCTTGGAATGTTGCCGGATGCGTAAGCAGACTTAGAGAAGCTCCACATGAACATGAGATAACTCTGATGGTTTATAGAATCCACAGGAATATTCTTGGCAGGCGCGGGGTTAGCGAAGATGAACTTGCAATCGGAGACAAATATGTCGAAGAAGCAAAGACGCAATACCTAACACCTAGGAACTAATTCTGAGTATGGACAGTTATTATTTTTTCCACATCGTCGATTTCAAACTTCACAGGAAGGAACTTCTCGATTACCCAGATATTTGTCCTTACGTGGCCTGTAATCTCCGCGACCTTTATCCTGCTGTCGTTTTTTGCAAAAGCCAGGAATGGCAGAATCTGGTCGGACATGTGACGGTCGAAGCACGCTCCGGAATCTATGTCCGACTTAAGCTCATTTGCCGCTTCTTCACCTACTTTCTCCGCCGACTTGCCGCGCTCGCCAATACTTGACGCACCAAGAACGCAATTCTCGTAGACTGCAGAGACATGCACAGCCGAGCCCGGACTGGCTGCCTGGAAGTACGCTATGTTTCTTTTGGATAATTGAAAAGCCTTTTCGATCCTCTTCAGCTGCCGCTCCGCGACCTGCGCTTTCTGTAGATCTCCCGAAGCTATGCTTGTTGCATCATAGCCGACAAGATTGCCTCGCGTGACCAGTTCCAACGGCTTCGGATTTCCTGGACTTATCTTTGCTTTTATTACGCCGCCACCACGTGGATAAAACCCGTGCTGCTCTATACTGAATGTGATGTCAAGCCCGAGCTTTTTCATGTAATAGCAAAAAATTTGCTGCATGTAATCCATGCTCGGGCTCCACTTTACATGAGTGCCGCCTTTTATTTCCAGCGTGGTTGGATGCTCTGCATGGATTGACGGGAGGATCAGCGACTGAAGGACGAGAGAGATTGCACCGGCTGTGCCTATATCTATGTCGTAACGTCCGCCCTTTATTTTATTTGGCTTGAAAACCAACGAGGTGTCACCCACGTTTGCAGCCACTTCCGTGCCGCATAATCTTGCCACGCTCTTTACAGCAGCAAGATGTTGCGGCTGGAGCCCCGGGTTGGGTCGGTTGTGACGGATATTTTCTATTCTGCATGACTTTCCTGTTATTGCAGACAATGCTATTGCCGTGCGGATGATCTGCCCGCCGCCTTCCATATATGACCCGTCTATCTCTATCATAACCATATTTGACCTCATGACTATTTGAAAATTTTTCCAAAAACCCTGAAAAACAAAAACAACAGATGGCATTAAATAGATTTTTCACATACTAGTAAATGGGTGTGGATATGGTCAGGACTCTTAAAGATGCGATTATACTTTCCAAGCTAAAAGAAGAGCCCAAGACCAGCGAACAGATTGCGCAATCCATGAGACTTGAGAAAAAGAACATAACAAAATCGCTTTCTACGATGAAAAGGTCGGGCCTTGTCAGGGGGCGCGGATTATATATGATAACCAACAAGGGCAGGATGCACTTTGACAATACGCTTAGAAAGATAGACGGACATCAATAGCCGTCAAATAATCCATTTATACGGACAAATTTTGCGTAATCGCCATAACAAAGTGGAACAAAGTCAATAGGATGCTCAAAAACATCACCGTCTCCAAATTTCGATCTTACAATTATGTCATTTCCGTTCACTTTAATTACGCGGCCAATGTGCATTGGTACTCTCCATAACCTCCCATTCCATGGGGCAAAGCCGTTTCCTAAATAGGCGACTATTCTGTCTTTTCTGGGATCTACGTGTGCTTTCATAAGAACTTGAGCCTTAAGGTTGTCTATTGTCTCTATTCCGATTCTGTGCGCATTAGACTTATCGAATATGTAAGTCCAACATTCATATCCGGATGCTGAATCTGATGCGTAATCACGCCCATCAAACAATTCCATTCCCGGTATGTCTCTCATTCTGTGCAAATCTCTATTTCTGTGGATACTCTCCAAATCACGCCTAATTGGAGCATTTTTGATTCTGTACAAATTACCCATTTTTAGTAGAATAAACAGAAAATTTAAAAATAGACTAATGCTTTTCTAAACCCTGATGCTTTCTCCGTTCTTCGGCGCGTATGCCTGCACTTTGAATTCTTCTTCTATGTCCTTCGCGAACTCTGCGCATTTGTCGCCGTGAACACAGATGACTTTCTCTGGCCTGGTTTTGCGAATTATGTCGAGCAGGCCGTTCCTGTCCGCGTGAGCACTCAGCTCCAGCTGCTGCAGGTCGCCAGATACGTGGAAGCGTTCCTCGTCATTCTCAAAAATTTTTGTTTCTATGAGGTTCCTTCCCGGACTTTCTTCAACCAGAAATCCGGTGAAAAGGACTTTTGCATCGCCAAACGACTGTATCTCGCGAAGGTAATGGACAGCCGGGCCGCCGCCCAGCATGCCTGCTGATGCGATTATTATGGGGTATTTCTTGAGCGCGCCTGCCCGATCCTCGTTGGTACGTATGAACTTCACCTTCTTCAAAATGTTCCTGAATTCCTTCGGAGCTTTTATGTAGCTGCCATACTGTGCAACGATCTCGCTGGCGAGCTTCACCATCCCGTCAAGCGCGATCTTGTTCATGTAGTCCTTCAGAACCAGCATGACTTCCTGCGCGCGACCAACGGCGAACACCGGCATCAAGGCCACGCCATCATTGGACAATGTTTCCTCCACTGCATCAACAAGTCTTTTTTCCTCTTTTGCGCGCAATGCCTGGACTTTCATGCCATACGTGCTTTCAAGAATGAGCGTGTCGACCTTGTCCGGCAACTGGCACGGGTTAAGGAGGTGACTTGGTCTCGTCTGGATATCAGCCGTATAAAAGATTTTCTTGCCAGCGTCAAGCATTATCGAGGAGGAGCCTGGTATATGCCCGGAATGCCACAGACTGCAGTTGAATTCGCCAATGCGGAATTTCTCGTTATATCTGACTATCTTCGTGTTCTTTACCATTCTATTGACGTGGCTCTTGTCGAAAGGCACGGTAAAGCCTTCCTTCCGCGCGACTTTCATGGAATCCTTCACGAGCATCGTCCCGAGTTCAAGCGTTATGTCATTCATGTAGACAGGGATCTTTCCCTTCCTAAAAAGCATCGGCACGGCTCCGACATGATCAAGATGGGCGTGTGATATGATTGCCGCGTCAACCTTCTCGACCGGAGGATATTTTGGCGGCTCGGGCTGTATCTTCACACCACAGTCCATTACAACTCTTTTCTTGCCTGAGACAACTATGGAGCTCCTGCCAACCTCGCTTCCACTGCCTAAAATTTCAATATTGATGCTCATTTCAAACTATCCCATATTTTTCTTAATTTAGGCTTATCATTCAGGCGGTCTTTGGTGCTGGTAAAGACCTCAAGCGAAATCGTGCCGTCATACCCCGTTTTCTTTACGGCGCCCAGCATCAAGTTCCAGTTGATGTTGCCTTTTCCTATTGTCAGGTGTTCATCATACTTCCCATGATTGCCGCTTATATGCACATGAGTCAGACGTTTCGACAGCCTTCTCAATATCTCTGGTGTCCGGTTCTCTGGAATATTTGCGTGCGCTATGTCCAGATGGAGCAAGAGGCGCGGCACTTTCCTGAAGACCTGCTGCAAGACAACTGGATTGCTGAAAAGGCCCGGAGTATTCTCTGCCATCACTTCCAGTTTGTATTTCCTTCCTATTGATATCAATTTCTTCAGGGTCCATATATTAAACCCGATTACATATCTCTCCTTTAAAAGAGATACAGAATTATCAAAGTGCACGTTGAATTTTTCTGCCCCCAGACTTTGGAAGACATCTGCGCATTTCTCAAGCTCGCTCAGCGCATAAAGTCTCAGCTCCTTGAAAGGCGAGCCTACCGGCAGATACCAGGCGGTATGGCCGACCACTGGCAGGTTCTTTTTGTCAATAAGCTTCCTGACCTCGCTTATTTTCATAGTGTCGGGATGCGCTTTTGGGAGCTCCAGAGTGAGATCAAGGAAATCAAAGTTCTTAGATACCCATTTTATTTCCTTTACTAGGTCATTAGCCGGGTTGTTGAGAGAGCCGATCAGCATAAACAAGCTTGTTTCACGAAATATAAGAGCCCTTTTTCAGGACAGCCAAAGCTGCCCAAAATGCTTATAAGATTAATCAGTAATTATGGTTGTTGGCTTGATCAACGAGGGTTGGTGCAATGGACTACCAATGGAATCCGGCAGCGAGAAGCTGAGGCCGCTTTTACTTAGGTGCGTCAACCAAAAACAAATTCTCATCCTTTCTGAAATATCCGGGAAAAGCGGGGAAACAGCAACGACACTTCTGACGAGATTGTCGAAGGAAAGATCGCTGCCGTTGTCAACATTGAAACTGAACCTGAAGAAGCTCATATCTTTAGGTCTCGTTCTCCAGAACGATTCGAAACCTGCCGCCCTATCAGGTTCCGGCTTGTTTATTCTCAAAATCGCCCAGGATAGCCTAAAGAATGATCTGAAGATTCGGCGGGGGCACGTGGAATGAATTATAGGACTGACATGCGAAGCGCCAGGCAGGTAGAGCTCGACAATTATCTCAGGACAATAATAGAGCTCAGCAGGGAAAGGCCGGAGATACTTTACAGAGTAATCGACCTTGCTAGGGAACAAAAAGCCAGGGGGGAAGAGAAGTGAAAATAGGCATAATCGGAGGATTCGGTCCGGAGACGACTGCCGAATTCTACATCTCTATAGTGAACAAGAACAGAACTCTCGGCAAATCCCACCCAGACATACTGATACATAGCGTTCCTGTACCTTTCGACCTGGAGAAGTCGGCCGTAAGGGACGGCAGGGATATTGAAGAATTTCTCCCTCTTCTTCTGAACAGCGTAAAACTTCTGCAGAGCGCGGACATCATCGCATTGCCATGCAACACGCTGCATATCTTCATAGAAGACATAAGAAAGGCATCGCGCAGGCCAGTCATGAGCATACTCGAGGAGATATCCAAAGAGATTGAACGAAGGGAAATCAGGAAGATCGGCATCCTCGCAACTACAAAAACTGCCAGCTCAGGGATTCTCGAGTCAAAATTAAACAATGTGTCAGTCTTGAAGCCCCCGCCAGCGTCCCAGTCAAGGTTGTCTGAAATAATCCATTGCATACTCCAGGGCAAGAGCTCGCCGGGAATGAAAATGGAATTGGCTAGAATGGCAAATGAACTCGAGAGCAGGGGAGCTGAAGGCGTGATACTGGGATGCACGGACCTGCAGCTCCTGCTGAAACAGCAGGATGTGGGCGTGACGATCATAGACACACTGGACACTCTGGCAAATTCAGTCGTAATGGCGGCGGGTGACAAAAATGACTAGGAAATCCGACTTGCTGCAAAGGCTGAGCAATGAGCCGCTTATAACAGACTTTGTCCCGGGTGCCGAGCTCGAGAATTCCGCCGGATGCTATCTGGGCATCGGCCTCTCGAACAAAAACGGACTGACAGAGCATCTGCCTTTTGACGCGCTTGGCCTCGTACTGGCGGCGGAATTAGTCAGGGACAGGGCAGAGCTTGGCAGGGCCACAATTCTTATAGCTGACGAGCACGCAGCGACCGGACCAAATGACAGGGCTTCGATAGAAAGGGTATCTCGCAGCAGGAGGGATTTCGCGCACAAACTGCTCGAGAGAATGGGCTTCGATGAGTTCGACATCGTCCTGGGCTCGAAGATGCAAAGAGACGCAGTTCCAGACTTCCGGGGAAACGAATACGAGAGACTCCAGATAGCCGACATGGAATCTTTCCGGCGTGCCGGGAACGGGGTCAAGATAGGCTGGAAACACAGCACGATGGAGTTTGATGAGAGGCGATTCGACTCCATTTACACCAGGATTTTCGGTCCACTTACATCTTTTGTATATACAGAGCCCGGCAGGTCATTGGACGGCTCGGCAGTGCCTCCTTACCTGTGGATACAAGGTAGACCAGATGACCAAAGGCACGCGGGCTTACTTCATACGGATTCTCGATCTCTACGACAAGCTTGTGTGCGGGCACCCGGGGAACGGAAGAAACTGCCCAGATAAACTTAAAAGAAGGCTAAGAGAAGTATACTCAACAGTATACGGGAAAGCGTGGAATTAACGTGGACATCGAAAAACGCATGCAGCTTATCAGCGAAGTCGGCGAAGAAATCGTCACGCGCGAAGAGCTGCGCTCACTTCTCGAGACGAAAACAAAACCTGTTGCCTACGACGGTTTTGAGCCGTCAGGAATTCCCCACATAGCCCAGGGAATTCTTCGTGCAATAAACGTCAACAAGATGCTGAAAGCAGGCGTCAAGTTCAAGATGTACGCCGCCGACTGGCACGGCTGGACGAACCTCAAATTCGGCGGGGACCTCGAGAAGATACAGAAAGCCGGGGACTTCCTTATCGAAGTCTGGAAGGCTTCCGGGATGGACACAAAAAAAGTCGAGTTCATTCGCGCCGTGGACATTGTAGACGACCAGGAATACTGGAAAAAAGTGATAAGGATTGCTCAGAACACCACAGTCAACAGGGTGATAAGATGCGGACAGATTATGGGAAGGAAAGAGGACGAAATCCAGAAAGCTTCCCAGATAATTTATCCGTGCATGCAGTGCGCAGACATCTTCGAGCTGGAAGCCGACATTACCCAGCTCGGA
>JAGVVU010000060.1 GCA_018304605.1 Candidatus Aenigmatarchaeota archaeon
ACCACCGCCACCACCGCCACCACCGCCACCACCGGCTGAAAAAAAGCGGGTAACTGTTATTGTAGACTCATCGCCGATGCAGGAAGTCCATGTCCACGTCGAGAAGCATCTTGAGAAAGAGGCTGCTGCCAGCATAAGTCCAGATGAAATAATAGAAATTTTAGCATCCAGCAAACTTGGAGATTATAGTACTCGTGGAACATTTGAGCATATACAGATTGCCATTTCTAATTTTGAAAGAGTACCAAATCTTGGGAACATGAACAGGACTGACGCACTTGAAAAGGCTAGAGAAAGCCTTAGGAATGCTAGAGTAGGGGTGATGATAGAAGAATTTGCGGATTTGTTGGTTAGGAGAATTTGGGAACCACGCTCACCCAATGCCCCCGGTAATCCATTGAAATTCCCGAGGAGTGAGTTATATTGGCAATACCTTGATGAGTGGCGTTATAAAGCAGTGAGGGCTGGAGAGGAAGTGCCGTTCAGCATAAGACGATACACAGTCTACCTTGCAAGCTTGAACAGAATGAATCTTATGAGACGGCGTGGTGATGAGGCTAGATTCGGAGTTCACAACTGGATAGATTTGGGTGATCAGAATCTTATAAGGGGCAGTAAAGGGCACGAAGGCATAGTAGACAGGAATACATTCACGTATTTTGAGTTGGAAGCCACCTTAAAGCCAGAATTGGATAAAGAAAAGAATGTCATTTACGAAAATGGAGAAATTTTATACGATGGCATTTTCAGGTTCACAGCTGATGAAACAGTCAAGATAAGAACTCCAACAGGGGAAAAAGACGCCAAGTTCGACAGATGGGAGATAATAAATCTCGAACCGGAGGACAACAACTGGGTATACGACATAATGGCAGAGAACTCGGTGGCAGGAAAAGCCGACCGCTATGTAAGATCGGTACAGAGAGGCGTAACAACGCACTGGAACAAGGTTTTGTCAATAAACGTGAAGGGCAGGATAAAGATTGTAGCTTACTACAGCGCAGAGGGAACCATAAAATACAACCAAAGGCCGGGAATACGCAGCCCTTATCAAGCCGGCAGCCATCCCGGCGTGCTTTCTGGTGATGTCAGGGCAGCTAATACAAGCGGACCCCGTGGCCTGGCTTCCGCTGCGAAGAACACAACTATCGGCGCTCTCGGCATATCGGGCATCAAGGACAGGCTCGGTCGCACCGTATCGCAGCGCGACTTGAAGAAGGAATGGGAAGAAAAAAAGAAAAACACGCTGGTTCTTGCAGCAGCCAACAAGGGTAAGCGAATCCTCAACAGGTATGCGAAAGCCGAGTTCACCAGAATATTCATCCGAGGTCCGAAGACCCTGCGCGAAGAATACAGGAGGCGCGCCACTGAACTAAGGGAACTGGAGAGGGCGGCGCGCACTGCAAGAAATGAACTCAGAAGATTGATACGCCAAGAGGGGCGCCACAGATTTTCACAATACACAAGACGCACGAATGAAGACCTCATTAACATGGCTGATGATGTCAGGCGTGAGCGGGCGGAAGGTGGTATTGGACCGCTTGTAGCGATGAATCAGGCGAGGGATACTCTCCAGACGTATCTAAAGTCAAGGGAAAAGTTCTTCGAGGATTACAAGCGCGACTTCGAGGCAGCAGCTGCACATCTCCAGAATTACCTTCTTGGAAAGGCGCAGACCATTTCTATCGAGCTCGCCCGCCGCTACAGGATGGGCATGAACTCCGACGATGAGGCGGCGCTGGAAAGAGAACTGCAAGGCTATGCAGTCGAGCTCGCAGAGGATTTCGCGTCGCGCGGCCGGACGCTGGGCAATGCGATGATGCGCGGGCTTGGCATCATGTCGCGGGGTGCTGAGACTTTCAGTGCTGCTGGCATGAACGCATTGCAAAGCACCTGGGATTTTGTTTTCGGCCCGTGGACTTGGACTACCATACTGGCGCTAGTCATGTTCTTCTTCACTCTCACTTATGTCGGCTATAATGTTACCTATCTCTGGATATTCCCGCTCATCGGCGCGGGCTTCACTTTCCTTTTGAATTTCAGCGATTCGTTCCGCCCGCTCGACTGGGTCACGCACCTGTCTTCCGGTGCAATCATCGGATATAGTGCTATGCTGCTGCTTGTGGCACTCGGTGCGCTGAACTGGTCATTCATGTCTACATTTGTATTCTGGATAGTCTGGGCAGTCCTCGGCTTCCTTGGCATCATGCAGTTCTACCAGACCGGCGGCTGGAAAACCGTGCTGCAGGGGGCGGTTATAATACTTTTGTTTGCATACGTCGCTCTCGGCCCGTACTCCGCCTATTACCAGCAGGCGCTCGGCCAGGTGAAGGCACCTGTCGAGATAGCTTACCGCGCGGTATCTAGTGCGGTGACGGATATCTGGCTGTTGGCCACCAATCCTACTGAATGGTATGCGCGCCAGCAGCTTGTCAACGTTCGTCCCGAAAGCCCCATAGATTTCCCCAAGGGACTGGAGATCACGCTGCTTGATGCACTTCCGCCCAGCGTGCCCGGCGGCAGGGAGTTCGCGCTCACGACTGTAATAAAGAACGAGGGCTCATTGCAAAAACCCGCTTTGGACGCTTTGGCGCAGTCAACGTATTCGCTGTGCCATGACAACGGCTATATTTTCGACGAATACTATTGCGGCACGGACTGCGGGGAGGATGTGCCGGACGCGTCTGTAACCGGCAAAAATCTTGACAGCTGCATACAGTCATGCCGGGACCAGGAAAAAGGCGTAGCTGGCGCGGCGACAAAATGCCTGACGCGCGACCGCGACACTTTCTTGCAGAGCTTCGGCCGCATCCGCAAGATGGAGCGCGGGGAGGTCAGGAGCGTCAACGTTCGCGGCTTCACCACAGTCAGCCAGTCCGGACGCCAGGGCGAGACGAGGATGGCTGAGGTCACGGTAAACCTAAGCTATCGTTACTCCACATCTACAACGCTTTCGGCGGAGGTCATGACGCAGGGCGAGATGGACAGGAAGATACAGGAGAACGAGAACATCTTCAGGAATGTCCTTGCGGTCACGAAATCCAGCCCCGCTCAGCTCTCCCTCAACGTGGGGCCGCAGCCGCTCACGGCAGGCCAGAAATCGATCCTGCTCGTGTCCGTGTCAAACACGCGCGAGGATTCGAGCATTGTATTGAAGAGGGGCACGCTCATCAACATAACCATGCCGAAAGTCGTCGGCACGGGCCTTGAATGCGAAGGAATCAGCGCCAGGGACGATGCCGCAAGGGGCAGTGAAGTGCTGACTTACATGGTGCCGCAGGACGTGACTGTGCTGCCGTACAACTTCCAGTCGATCTTCGCGTTCATCTGCGACTTCAACGCAGCCAGCGAGGCGACAGTCATGGACGTCAAGACTGCGCTGATAACAGCAGAGATGCCTGACTACACGTTCGTGCTCACGAAGAAGAAGCAGATACCGGTGACGCAGCCTCTGGGGATATTGTTCGACCCTTACGAGCCTACATGCAACAAGTGCGGCAGCGGAACTCTTGAATCCTGTGACGCCCCGAGCGAATGTTATGCGCAAAACAACCGGGACGGAAGGAACGGAACGTGCTGGTTCGAGTTTAGCGATGTTGCAGGCTCAAACCTGATAGGCGGCACTTATTACAATCGCTGCCATTCCTGTGCCAATGTCAAATGTGAAAGGTTTGTAACAGAGGGCGACTGCGGAAACCAGGCGATAAAATGTGGCTTGAGCTGTAAATGGGATCCCGCTGCAAATAGGCCAAGCAACATCGATGTCAACCAGTACATACGGGACGGCTCGCTTGACCCTGACAAGGGTGCCTGCAAAGAAAAAGTTGTATCTGGCGTGGCATTAGCTTCCTGCTCAAGCGTGGATTCGTCTTATATGACCGGCTACAACAAATACAAGGACAAGGTTGCGACGCAGCTTTCTGTCTTCCCATTGGACGGCGTGAGTAATCCGCAGGCTCTTGTAGCTGCGCTCATAGCAAAGGAATCCGACTGGAACGAAAGGGCGTACAATCCAGGCGACCCGTCTTACGGCCTCATGCAGATAGTGCCAAAGTCGCACCCCGAATGCGATGCCAGCAAGCTGACTTCATACGATGTGGATGAGAACCTCAAGTGCGGGATAAGATTTCTGTCAGGAAATATCAGGGCATGCGGCGGCAGCGTGGAAGGTGCGCTGAGGAAATACAATTCAGGCAGCTGCTCTGGCACGACATCCGATCCTAACTACGTCGGCTACATAATGGGCACGTTTACAGACAGCAGATTCAGCTCCGGTTACGCTCAGTGGTCATCATGTTTTGCGCCAGCAGCCGGTAAAGGCAGTCAAGATTACTGCCAGCAGAAGCTTGCATCTACAAGCCAGGCATGTGATGAATACACCGGCGGCTGCAATAATGACGGTGAATGCAAGCCGATTGCCGCAGGCCCGAACCCGCCCCAGCGCCTGGTATGCAGAAGCGGCGTGGCAGGGGTTGGGATTTGCTGTTATCCAAGAGATAGCAATGACATATGCGTAAATAACTTCAACGCGTGGGTTGCAAGTCCGTAAAAATCAAGTCAGAACTGCAGGTCCGTTTTTCGGTCCGGAAGAAATATGGGTTACTGTTGATCCTTCTTAATGTACTTCATTATCTGCTCAAGCATTCCGCACTCGTCACAATCCTTTTTTGCAGGTGCTGCTGTGGAGGATCTTGGCGCTGGCCTTCCAGGCGGAGCTGGAGATATAGCAGGAGGACTTCTTGGCGCAGGTTTGGCTGCAGGTGCTTGAGGTTTTTCAGGCCCGCAGACGCTCTTGTAAGGCTCGTCAGGTATGCAAGGCTTCTCAAGTCGCTGATTTTCAGGAAGCCATGGCCTGTGAACACCGCTATTGTCAATGCTTCCTGTCTTTATTCCTTGTTTTGTTTTGACATCATAAGTTTCAAGATCGCTGAATTTTAGCGCAGATGCAGGTACGCGATAAACAAGCCCGTACTCTGTCGGAACTACTCTAACCCCGTCAGTTCGGCTGCCGCGCGGGTCAGCGTCGTAAATGGGAGGGATTCTGACTATACTGTAGCGGCCAAGGTTGTTTGCCACCCTTTGCGCGTCTTCTGCGCTTTCCCTGGTTATCTCGATTTTGTAAG
>JAGVVU010000014.1 GCA_018304605.1 Candidatus Aenigmatarchaeota archaeon
CGGCATTGCATACTTGCAGGGCATTTTCGAAGCCATGCGCAAGCTTACCAACAATGATGTTGACCTCATGCCAATCAATACCAAAGAATACGAGATTGCGATAAAAGACCTGAACACAAAAGATGCAGACGGAAATCCCACCTATGCAGTTCTTGGCAGAATTGACATGCAAAATTACCAGAACTGCCTGAATCCTGACCAGCTTACCAGACAGCTGTTTAGCGATTTGTCAAGATCCGTGGATTTCGGAGAGCACCCAGGATTGCCAACAAGGGCAGATGCGATGCTTCGGGTGTCTTCGTCAGGATATTCCGCTTCTTCCTGCAGGTAACTGTTTGTCAGTAAACTATTTTTGACACATGCTCTTCCTTGTACACTTTTATGACATTGTCAACGAACGTGTCTATCTTCGGCTCGTGAGAAACAAGTATCAGTTGCCTCAGCTGCAACTCGGCTATGATATCCCGTATCCTGTCGAGCTGGTCGCTGCTGAAGCCGTCCGTCGGCTCGTCGAGTATCAGGATATCCTTCGTCTTTATGGATTCTATCATGCTATTGATGACGCGGTTGAGCGCCAGGCGGTATGCGAGGGCAACTGCAGTCTTCTCTCCACCCGAAAGGTTGGTGTAATCCGTGACGTAGCCGTTCTGCTCTATGACGGGAGAGAAATTCTCATCAATGCGCACCGACATCTGCTCGCCCATTATTATGCCGAACCACTTCTGGAAGAACTCGTTGAAAATGGACTGGATGGCTGACATCACGTGCTTCTCGATTATGTCCATCAGGGCGGTGAAATACGAATCCAGCCAGTTCATGAGCTCGTTTATGTAAAGTATCTTTTCTTTTGCAAGCCGCTTCTCACTTATCTCCTTCTCGGCAGATTTCAGGAAGCGGTCCGTGTCAAAAAGCTGCTGCTCGCACCGTGCCTTCTCTTTTTCCGCGGCAATCTTTGACCTGTTTATTGCGCTTATCTCTTCCTGAACCTCTGAATATGCCCTTGCTATTTCGTCCTCGTTGCCCGCCTGGTCCGCGAGCATGCCAATCTCGGACTGCAATGCAACTATGTCGGAAGACAGGCTCTTTTTCTCGCTCTCCAGCGAGGCGCACTGGCGCTTGTACTCCTCCAAAAGCCGCTTCTCATACTGTATCTTCTCGCCCTTTGACAAGCTCTCGCGCATCTTCGTGACGCCGGCATTTATGAAATCCATGTTCTTCTTCAACTCATCAAGAATTCGCGCGCGCTCGTCAAGATGCCTCTGGAAGTCGCCCCTGGAGACAGGCTGGTTGCAGAAGCTGCAAATTCCATCCTTGAGGATGGAATTTAACCGCCTGAATTCGCTCGACACTACGGCATTTTCCCTGATTATCTTCTCCTTCTTCTCCTCCATGTCGGCTATCTGCGCCTTCAGCGCAGCGACATCTATCTCCTCGCCTGAAATGGAAATCAGAGAAATCTTTTCCGTCATATCATCCAGATCCCCGGCGATCTTCGGGAGCCTGGATTCCTTCACCCTGAGCTCGGACTCAAGCCGGGCGATATCCCTCCGCAGCGAGCTTATCTCATTCATCTTCTTCCGCACTGACTCGAAGCGCTCCTGCTTGCTCCCGAGGGCTGAGTCAATCGCGGACACTTCTATCGCGCACCTGTCCACCAGAACCAGCAGCCTTTCCCTTTCAGTCTCCTTCTCCTGCTTTTCCGCGAGCTTTGCCTCAAGATCGCGGGCAAGGACCTCGTTCTCGCGCTTCATGCTGCGGAGCTCGCTGACAAACAGCTTTGTGTTCGACTTTATTATCCCGTACTTGTCTGTCGAGAAAATCTTCCTGAGCGTGGCCAGGCGCACCTCCGCGTCGAAAAGTATGTCCTTCATCTTTTCCTGCGGCGTGTAAACAGTATAGCGGAATATCGGCCGGTTCTTCTTCAATATTTCCTGCGAATACCCGAAAAGCTCGAGTACCTTCGATTTCAGCTCTACGGGCATGAGCTCCTGCTGCTTCCCGTCTATGACAATCGTGCCGCTGTCCTGTGTCACGGAATTTGCCCGCCTGAGGGTGCGCGTTATCTCAACTTCCTTCCCGTCTATTTCAAATATTATTGTGACGCTGCCGCGGTCCTTGCCGTGGCGGAGCAGGTCGGTGCCTTCAAGCTCGCCCTTCCGCAGGCCGAAAAGCCCGAAATCCATCGCAAGAAGTATTGTCGACTTGCCCGAGCCGACGTCGCCCGACAGCATGCTGCTGCCGAGAGGGAAGTCTATATCCTCGTCCGTGTAGCTGCGGATATTTTTCAGGCGTATCGATTTCAGCAGCATAAAAACTGTTCATAAGATACCGCAAATCTTTAAAATGAGAAGGCAAAGACCATTATTCAGGAGGATTTCGCGCGTCGCGACGAAGCTTACAGTAAAGAACCATGACTTTAGCGGCAAGAGGCTCGGCTTGACAACAGCCTTGCCGGAACGCAAAACCGCCGCTCTCTTCCATCAGTCAAGCCCCAGCATCGCCCTTACTTTTCTCCGCAATTCATTTCTCCTGTACACCAATTCCCCGTTCTGCATCATTTTTCTTAGCATATCGGTCCTTCCATGTTCCAAGCAGGAGCTGGCGGCGTATTCCTCCGGGAAGAAATGATGTATCTTGTAATAGGCCGAGCCGCTTACTTCGCCTATAAAGCCCAGCCTCAGGAAATCATAATTTCTGACGCCATCGAGCCCCTTTTCTATCACGACGCCGACATCTGTGCGCTCCAGATTTTCCGGGCCTGGCGGCGTGTAATCTATAAGGTAAATTCTCACTACCCTTTCATTGCTCTGGCCCATCAGCCTGCCCGCGCGCCTCGCGTCCTCCAATTTCTCCCGTGAAAATTTCATATGCCCAGCACCTTTTTCGCGTTCTCCTTTACCTTCTCCTCAAAGGTTGCGTTAGTCTCATCCTCGCCCTTCTCTTCCTTCAGCACGTTCATCAAAGAGAGGATGAGCTGTTCAATGTTGTCGCGGCCGAGCAGCTTCATGCGCTCGGCGTGCTTTGCAACGAGCTTCCTCTCAAGGTCGTCGACATTCGCGATATTCTCCATGGCGGCCTCCTCCATCGCCTCGGAAGAGAGCTTGCTTATGTTCTTCTTCATGCATATTGCGCCGAGCGATTCCGCCTTTGCAGCAACGGCCTTGAAATCTATGTCAGAAGGCCTGCCGTTCAATATCCCCTTAAGCCTCAGGAGCAGCACCGTGTTCGGCATGGGCCGCAGCTCATCCATCAGCATGCTTTCCGCCTCTCCCGGTGTCTTCCCTGTCATGTCCCTGTCGATCAAAAACGTCTCGAACATCTTCACGGGAACATCCTGGATTTCGCCGTCAGAGCTCACTATATAGAATCCGCTGTCGTAATTCTCCAGCTCGTCGAAGCTCGTGGGGAACAGCGGCCCCGGAAATGCCACGCGTCCGCGTTCCGTCCTGTATATCCGCCTCACGTGTATGTGACCTGTCGCGTAATAATCGAAATTTTTCGGAAGAAGAGAAACTGGAACAGAACTCATTCCATGCATGCTTTGGTGCTCGTCGATGCCGCAATGGAAAACAAAAATCCTGAAGCCAGGCTGTTCTTCAGGAACATCGAGGTGCCTGAACGACTCGACTTCAAGAGAGCCCTTTTTTCCAAATATTCCGGCAAGCCTGCATCCTGTTTTCTCATCAACAGTAAATCCGAGGGTTATCCTGCCTTCGTTTTCCTCGTACCTGGCAACGTCAATAACCAGCCCGGCGTTCTCAAAAACAGACAGCATGGTCTTGCCCGTTGGAGAATAATCATGCGAACCCGCCACCATATAAACAGGAATTCCCGCCTCCCTGCACTGCCGGAACTTGCTTACTGCGCGCTTCAGCACGTCGATGCCGGGCAATGAAGTGTCAAGAAGGTCACCGGCAATTATTATGAAGTCGACGCGCTCGGAAATGCACTTGTCGATGGCAGTTTCGAATGCGCGAATAGCGAACTCTTTCATGTCAGGATGGCTCGACCAGCTTCCCAAATGACAGTCGGACATGTGGGCGAACTTGAAAGACATGCAGATAATATTCAGAAAAAATACTAATAGCTATGGAACAAATCGAGCGTCAAAAACACACAGAGAAAGTGCGGTATTAAGCCAAAAAAGCAGGAGACTCAACGGAGATTGAGGCTGTCTTCGCCTGATACCATTTCATCTATCGTAGACTGCTCTTCCACTGATCTTCGGATCGCTTCTATTCTTGGAGTCCGGGCCGCTGCGCTGCGGGGAATCCATGATGCCCAATATTCCATGGTAAATACGTCACGGGTAAGCATTCTTGGCCAATACCGCGACACAGAAGGACGACGTTCCGCGCTTGAAGCTGCAGCATAAGGCTGCCGCTGCGGCAAGGCTGTTTTGGCGGGAGGCCTCACTATAATCGGCCTCTCTTCCCTGTCCTTTTTTGCAGGCACCTTATCTTCAAAGGGCGGGCGAACATGATCCAAGACGTCCGCATACCTTACTGAAACCGGATAGCCATCAACGTCTGACAACGGGACTTCGCCCTTTATGATTGCGTCCGCGAGAGTTTCATCAGGCATGTAAACAACAAAATCCCGCACAAACAATGTAAGCTGCGGCAATTCAATAGAATGCTCTTCGCCTTCCTGACCAGAACTATATTTTATCTTGTAATTGTAGGTTCTTCCCTGGCTGGTGGTGCTGCCCAGCACTCTTTTTTGCAGGCCGAACCCCAAAGAAAGCATATCGCTGTCGTAATGGAACTCTCTTACCTGTTTTCTATTCTGGAAAACCTCGTAGACAGTGTGCTCCATGGCCGTATTCAACCCGCTGACAAAAGCAGAACCGTCTGCAGGATTGGCAAACCTGCGCTGCGGCGCAACAAACACGTAATTATTAACAATGACAAATTCCGGTTTCTGGTTGCGGCTTCCCGTCAGCATAAAGTCTTCAAACAACAAATCCAGGTCTTCATCCTTTTTGTACTGCGGAGATGTCGGGAAACTGATGCTGTTTTGGTCCCTTGGCGTCAAATAAGAATATCCTTTATTTTCTGCGTCTCCGAAGTCTGGAGCATAAACTACCACTGTATTCCTGGTGCCGCCCTTCTTCGGATCGAATGAATCTTTCAGCTTGTCGATCCCTTTCTTGAGCTCCAGCCTCATCTGTTCGTCTACTGCCATCTCATTTCCTATGACAAGAAAGCTTATAAAATCAGCGCCAGATAAAACAGAATTACGCAGGCATACCAGAGAAATCACGTTTTTAACATTGTAAAATCCGCACAACTTCTATAAAGATTAACATCATTATCTTAGCATGGGAACGAATCGAATACGTCAAGGACCGGTACTTGAAAGCGGTGGATTATGAAGTTTTGGACATCAAAATAAGCTTTAAAAGTGCTTCGATAACCACTTTATAGTAACACTGAGTCATATTCAACCTTTCACACAATATCATAGCAACTCTCTTCGAGACTTGCAAAATGTCCAAGTGGCATCTAAACCGAATTCAACTCTGTAGTAAACAGACGCTGTTCAATGTGTCTGTCTCAAATACAGAGACGTCCTGAAGACAAGAATTTGGTCCGGCAGCTCGCCATAGGCGTGCACTTCTCCTAAGTAGCTTTGGCTGTATGTTGCGTGAAATCAGGTCAAATTTTATTTCTTACGTATCTTACGTTCTTTTTCATTATCTTTCAGCTTTTGCTGCAACTCGTGTCGGCGCCCTTCAAAAGGCACCAGCGCCCGGCACTTTTCGAACCGGTGCCTGATTGGAGGGTCGCATGGACCTCGCGATCGACCTGGGCACCGCCAACACGGTGATCTGGGCGCCAAACAGGGGAATCGTCGTGAATGAGCCGTCGTTCCTTGCGCTTCGGCATGCCCGCAACAACGGAACAACCGTTGAAGCGTTTGGACGGGAGGCAAAGAGGATGCTCGGCATGACGCCCGAAGGGATGCAAGTTATCCCCCCTATGAGGGACGGCGTCATCGCCGACTTCGAGCTTGCGGAAAAAATGCTTGCGCACTTCATCGGGATGGCGCGGCAGCAGAACTACGGCGTCCGTCCGCGGGTTGTCATCGGCGTGCCGTCCGAGATTACCAGTGTTGAAAAAAACGCGATCCGGGATACGGCCTACCGCGCCAAGGCACGGGAGGTGCATCTGGTGTACGAAGCCCTGGCAGCGGCAATCGGCGCAGGGTTGCCAGTGAGCGAGAACAAGGGGTCAATGATCATCGATATTGGCGGTGGAACCACCGATGTGGCGGTGATCGTTGCGGGCGACATTCATGAAAAGAAAGCGGTAAAGGTTGCCGGGAACGCCATGGATGACGCGGTTACACAATACATGAAGCGTAACCACAACCTGCTCATCGGGGAGCAGACCGCTGAGCGCGTCAAGATTAATGCTGGAAGTGCATACGCACTCGATCAGGAGAGAGAGATAGAAATCAAAGGACGGCATGCGCTTGAACACCTGCCGAGGACAGTCCTAGTCAACACAACGGAGATCAGGGAGGCGCTGTCCGAATGTGTAAGCGCCATCATCTCCGCAGTAAGATTGGTATTTGAAAAGACGGATCCCGAGTTGTTGGGAGACATCTCGGACACGGGAATTCGGCTCGCCGGTGGCGGATCGTTGTTGAAGGGCTTCGATCTCCGTCTGAGGCATGAACTTGATGATGTCAGGGTTGAGTACGCCGACGACCCGCTCTCGGCAGTGGTCCTCGGAGTAGGGAAGCTGTTGAGCGACCCGAAGTTGCTGGCAAAGGTCGCGCTCAGCTGATCGAAGGACAGCCAGGCGAGGCAGTGCACACCGCGCCGCTTCGCCTGGCTACGAATCAACGCTCGGTGAATTCGGAATGGGCCCAGTGATGGACTTATTCCCGATTCACCGGACACAATCTCACATGGAGCAGGACAATGAATCGCTTTAGAATGTTGTTCGTCGCGTTCGTGTTCGCCGTTTTCACGCTTGTCGTTTCCGTCGTTTCGGCTTCCGCTGAGGAGTTCGTTTCCTATCGTCTTCGCTCGGGTGAGACTGTGTCGGAGATATCCTATCGCTTCACGCTTGACGGCCGCCGCCCGGCGTACGAGAAGTTGGTTGTTGTTGACTTGGCGACCGGACAGCCCTATGAGGACGAGGTTCCCTACAACCAATTGTGGGAGGGGACGGAAGTTCGTATTCCTTCGTCTCTTGTCCGGACCGAAGTTGTTCGCGTTGCCGAGCAGTCCGTTAGCGAATTCTGCGCCAACTACGCAGACAGCCGCTGCGAGCGCGTCGTGTCGCGGCTGAATGGCACGGATGTTCTCTCCGGCGACGTGCGCGTGCCAGCTTGGAAGCATGTCTCGACAGAGGCGCATGCCGAATCCGCTGTCGAGCAGAGCGCACAGGCGCAAGTTGAGTCCGATAAGCCGAGCGTGACGGCGGACACCACGGCAGCGCAGGCGCCCGGCATGAATTCGACTTCTGCCGAGCCGGAGGTTGCGCCGGGCCAGGAGGCGGCGGCGCTATCTCCAAGCAGCCCATCAGAATCGCCTCCCCCGGAACCGAATCCAATTCCGTGGTGGCCATGGGTGCTGCTAGCAGTCATGCTGATCGGATTGGCGTGGCGCTTCGACAGACCGCTGCGCAAGCCACGCCTGCGATGGTGCGAAGGATTTGCGAGGGGTTTTGTCGATATGCACTCCCGTCATCGGCTGCCCGACTCGGGACCGCCGATGACTGCTGGAATTCGCCATAGGCGATGGCCGCTGCGCCCGGAGATTTGGATCACTCCCGGGGAGGGGAAAGAGTTCCCGAATCTCAGTGACCACAGGGTCAACGTGCTCCAGACCGTGGAGCGTGTTGTCGCAAAAATGAACAATCGTTACGATATCGGCCCCCATGACATACGGCAAGTGGGACAGGCCGTCGTGTTCAGACCAAGGCGTCAATGGCACTGGTGGACGCCTTCTACGCCGACCCACAGGAGGGCCGCATGAGCGCAAAAGACACGTTGGTGCTTGCTATTGGGACGGGCGGAGGGAACGTCGTCGCAGACATCCTCCGCCAGAGAAAAGAGAGAATCTCGAGCAGCCGGGATATCGAGTTCGTGTTCGCAGACACGAATGATGAGGCGTTCCCGGACTATGAGGAGGAGTTTGACCTCGCTGAGGGCAGCTTCTTCACAATCGGACCGAATCTGCTGGGTGGCGAAGGCGCCGGTTTCGACCACGAGGCTGCGATGGCGGCGTTCGAAGAGTCGCGAGACGAACTCATCGCATTGGTCAGCAGGTACAAGGCGGTGATTATCGTGGCGGCCGGGGGAAAGACAACGGGACTTCACTCCATGTTTCCCCTGTCTGAGGCGGCGTGGACGAGCGGCACATTCGTGATGCCGCTGTTCATCAAGCCGTGTATGGACCCTGGTCACGAGTGCGATGCGGCACAGCTCGCACTATTCGAAGCCGAGGTCGAGAAGTTTGATCAAACCGGGATCCGGTTGGGTGTGATCCTGAACGAAGCCGCGTACCGTGGAGCGCGTCGGAAGATGTCGAGAGCGTATCGGGACATCAACACACCGCTCGTCGAGGGCATCGAAGGCGTTGCCACGTTTCTGGCATCGCCCAAGGACGTCGACAGGAAAGATATGATGAGACAAATCGTCCGCGGTCCGGGACGATACTTCATCGGTTCGTGCGCCGTCCCAAGCAACGCAGAGAGGGAGAAGCTCGTGCAAGTGGCGCGGGCGGCGTGCGAGAACCGGTTCTTCGAGTTCCGGAACGACGGCGTTCCGGGCGGCGCGCTGGCGTTGAACATCGGCGATGCTGACAACTTCGAGGAGGCGGCGCTGCGTTCGGGCGCGTTCGCGTACTTCAACGAGCTGGCCGAGGAACGGAAGAAGGCTCCTCCGAGGATCATCCCCGGATCGTTCCGGGATCTTCCTGAAGGGTCACCGAAGCTCTTCACAATCCTTGCCGGCGAACCGCTTCCAGACGGCATGCAGCCGCCGGAACTCCCGAAGTTTCGGTGGGCGACGGAGCGCCGGACCCTCAGGGGCGGCTCCAAGCCCAAGACAGCGCGGGAAGAGCGGCAGCGCAAGACAGCAGCTCAGAAACCGCAGCGGGAAGCTGCTGCGGCGACAGAGGAGTTCGTACCGAGGGTGGTGCCGCAGAAGATCGTGGTACCACCCGAGCAGGTCGAGCCGCCGCCGGCGGAACCAAAAGAGCGGCAAGAGGAGGAGGGACTTCTGGACAGAATCGGTGCGTTGTTTGGTGTTGGACAAAGGCAGTCACCTGTCACCGTATCGGCCGGAGCGACGGGGGTTGCCGAGCCGCTTGCCGTCCGGAAGATGGCAGCGAACAGGGACGAAACAGGACCGGCGCTGTTTCGGAAGGGGTCCATCGACATTGAAGGGGTCAAGGACCCTGAACTCTACGCGGATGACCGGGGGGTTGTGGACCGGTGGATGAAGGAAAAGTACAACCTCCATCGGCCGCAGGTGGAACTCGACGCGTTGGTCAAGCAGGCGGAGGCGGCGATCAATATGTGCCAGAGCAATGCTCGCCTGAAGTCTCGGCTCGGCGGCGAGATCCGAGTGAAGCGACTCTTCTCTACACTCCCGGGGGAGAGAGTCGCCAGCATCCATCGCGAAGAAGCAGGCTAACGCGAAGGCGTGGCCAAAAAGGGAAGGAGGGACGCAATGCCAAGCTGGCTGACGCTTCGCGTCGTTCGGTTTGCACGCAAATCTCCTTTTCTTTTTGTATGTTTTGTCAATTTATCGGGATATAATATGTTCCTTATAACCCATGGCTAAAGCCTGCATGTTTCTTATATTTTTGCGACTTATTAACTTCCTGCCGTGTCTTGCGCTGTCTTGTGAACAATAGCTTTAAATATTATTTGTTACTATGTAATGGTAACGTAATGTAGTATAAGGGTGTGGTTATGCCTTACGAGTCGGAAAAGGAAAAAAAGAACAAAGAGAAATACGGGTCCAGCACAGGGATCGCGCCGGGATCTAATTATAAGGGCAGGCATGATTCTTACAAAAAAGAGGAAGAGCAGCTTTCACACCATCTTCGCGACACGAGAGCGGACTACTCACCGCTGCGCATCAAGGAAGAAACAGTCATTTCTTCGCGTTTAGTTCCCCGCGTCGAGGACGACAGGATAAAACCGCTTCGCCTGATAAGCAGCGAAGTCATAGGCGGAATATTCGACCGCGTCAATTTCCTGCAGAAGAGGATAGACGAGCTCAAGGAAAGCGTGCACATCCGCGCGACGATACACGAACAAATCGCAGCGGAAATCGAGAAAGACATAGAAGACAGGATGCAGTTCCTGCTGGCAATTTCTGATATAAATGAAAGGCGCAACCTGAAGCTGGACATCTCCGTCCTGAGAAAAGAAAGACGAGGAGAAAATGTGCAATACTGGAGAGACCTTGTTGAATTGAACACAGAGCTGAGAAAGCTGGAAGAGGAATTCGAGATAGAGACGAAGATTGCCGGGATATTCAAGAATTTCGAGGGCGAAAAAGGTGAATAAAGATGCAAACTGAATCGCAGGAAACAAATCTTGTGGAAGAACTTTTTCACGAACCAAATGCAACGCAGGCAAGCCTTGGTGATATGTCATTTATTTATGCGCTTGCGGTCCGGAGCGAAACATTCCCAGAATACATGAAAGACATATACGAAGCTCACATACTTGCCTGTCCCCTCTGCTACTCCGCTGATCAGGCCGTGAAAATTTGCGAGGATATCGATGGCGTATTACGAATGCACTAGGCGACAATTATGACAGAAGTTGATGCGATAATGCAAGAAACTGTAGATATATGGCTGGCATATCCGGCATCGGAATGCGGTTTTAGCTGTACGGAAGTCATGCTTTACAGGATGGCTTCAGGCAGCGATGTGTGGCTAAAATATATCCCAGAAAGCAGGAGAGAAAGAATATTCGAAGACGTTCCAAGGCACCTGGAAGCGTGCGACGTATGCGAAACTTTTTACGGAACATTGAATGAAATGCTTAGAAAATCCGGCGACCGGACTGATCCAAAAGTCGTGATGTAATATGATAGAAATAAAAGAAAGGCTTTTCACTGACGAAATAAAGCGGCTCACGCCGATCCTGAGCAAACAGACGGCCGAGCGGCTGTCAAAAGCCTACCTGCTCGGGGACGAGATAACACGCAAGCGGATAATCGAGATGCTGGACATAATGAAGGCGTCAGTGCTTGCAGACCCCGACCTGAAAGACGCCCCGCTGCTCGAGCCTCCTGCGCTTGACGGAGACATAGAAGTCGGCAGCGTGCTCTACGGGCGCAAGAACGCAGGGCCGCTGATGTGGAACAAGGAAAACTTCATGACGCACGTCGGGATATTCGGATCCAGCGGCTACGGAAAAACGAACCTTTCTTACTCGCTCATAAAAAAACTTTCCAGCGAAGGGGTTCCGGTAATAATCTTCGACTTCTCAAAGAAGAACTACCGCGATTTGCTGCAAACGGATGCTGCAGATCATGTAACCGTGTATACAGTCGGAAGCAACACGGCGCCGTTCAGGTTCAATCCCCTGAAGCCGCCTGAAGGGATCAGCAAGACGCAATGGGCGAAGGAGTTCGCGAGATAACACGCAAGCGGATAATCGAGATGCTGGACATAATGAAGGCGCTTGACGAGCTCTATGAAACGAGCGACAAGCCGATTCTTGATGACCTCAAGAAAAATATCGAGGCCATGTCTTCAGGCACTTCGCGGGAACGCAACTGGGTTTCCACAGCAATGAGACCGCTCGAGTCGCTTTGCATGAAGGAGACCGGAGAGATATTCTCGCTGGCTGACGGAATCAAGCCGTCGGCATTTTTTGAACCCGGAAGGATAACGGTGCTTGAAATGGATACCCTCTCGACCAATGACAAGACATTCTTCATTGAGATTACGCTGCAGTGGATAAGAGACTGGCTGCTCATAAACGGGGAAAGGGAGCAGCTGCAGGGCGTGATCATACTCGAAGAGGCGCACCACATCCTCAACAGGGAAAAATCAAAGAAGATAGGAAGCGAGACGGTGATGGACCTTGTTTTCAGGGAAATGAGAGAGCTCGGGCTGGGAATAGTTTACCTTGACCAGCATCCCTCGATGGTTTCGTATCCGGCTCTGGGCAACACGTCAACGCACGTTTACATGAACCTCGGCCTTGACACACGATACAGCTCGGACGTGCAGGATGCAATAAACATGCTGGGCCTCGAGGAAGAATATGAAGATTATTTGCGAAGGCTTTCAGTAGGCCACGCGCTTGTGCTGATGAGACGGTCGCAGTGGACAAAACCGTTTGTCGCTTCATTCCAGCACGTGCAAATAAAGAAAGGAATGATAAAAGACGCGGACGTCTCAAGGCTGATGAACCGGAAAATCGGAATCGTCACGGAAGAACAGCCAAACACCGGCATTGATTCAGTCCAGCTTGAAATAATAAACTCGATCGGCTCGGGCAGAGGAGTCTTCACTTCACAGATCTACAAGCCGCTGAAATTATCAGGTACGGCGTTCAAGGAAAAAATATCATCACTGCTCAGGAACGGGATAATCGGCGTACGCGAGGTGCGGATAGAAAAAACAAAGGCAAATTATTATTTTCTCACCGAAACAGGCGAGGCTATATTCAGGGAAAACTTTTCTGTAAAAAACAAAAACTACGAAATAGAAGAGAAAGCAAAAATCATATTCAACAGCCTCGGGTGGAAACACACGCAGAATGGCGGCGAATTCAGCATAGAGATGGAAGGAAAATCAATCAAGCTTATAATTCTCCGGTCGCTGGACAGAAAAGAAATTGAAAAATGCGTGAACGGAGACACATACTACCTGTGCGCTTCGCCCGAAATAAGGAACATGCTGCTCCAGAGCGCGGCGAAAATGCTCGACTCGAAAATAACGAAAATATCAGTTGCGATGTTCGACAGCTTCCCGCAGGCAGGCTTCATGGACTTTGTCTTCTGAGGTTGATGGAATGACTAATAATGGCATACATTTTGACCTGATCAGAGACAGATACCAGGGCAGTTCACATACAATTCTAATAAATCCAGATGAAGATCGTGAATTGCTCTCATTTTTGCAGGCAGGCAGGGACGCTTATTTCCAGGCAAGAAATGACGGTTATGGAAATTTGCCGCCAAAGTTTGCAGCAAAATATGTCCATGATTTTGTTCCCTCTTCTTCTGAAAATTCAGGAAGGATTCATAGAAAACGCAGGCTGGAAGGGACTGCTCCATATCTTGGAGAATTCTTAACCGGCGGCGAATGCAGAGAGAAGAACCTACTGCTTCACTTGCTTCTAGCCCAGCTAGGCTATCCGTCAGAATTTTTGTCGGGTACTGTCTGGCGAGAATACGAGAAAAGATACAGCAGCTGGCCAAATTTTTCAAATATTTTTGTGAGGCCGCATCATGACATATGGATGCTCGGAATTTCATGCGGCGGGTTCGAAACTGCGCATTAAATATTCTTACCCAAACTTTCTGCTCCATTTTATGATCGTCCATCGGGAGACAGTAACGCCGCGAGACTCGAGCTTCGCCTTAACTTTCGCCGATGACATCCCGGACTTGTACAATTTAACGGCATGCATCACGTCTTCTTTCCTGAACCTCATCTTCGGCCATTCGGCCGTGAATTTCCTGCTGCAATTCGTGCAGAGATACATCTGTTTTTTTCCCAAGCGCGTCTGCCTGAAACCGCGCCTCACGCCGCGCGAAGAACAATGGGGACATTTCATATAATTATAGTGCAAGACATAACGATTTAGAGTAATAATTATGATTATGTCTTCACATATAGTACGGACAATGAATAATATTTCTAAATAGTATTGTCCGATACTATAATTGTGGACCTATCTATAATATTTTATCCTTATCGGTTATATCCTAGTCCATGGGAATAAGCACAAAGGGCCTTGAAAAAGTCAGCGGATACAGCTTTGAAGAAGTGCACCGCGCGCTGACCGAAAACCGCATACCGCATGAAGTCGCGCGCCGCCCGCACAGATCCGACAGTTATTTCAGGAATTCCGCGATTGTCGTAACGGAAGAAGATTCCAGAAAAAGAAGGGGTTATTTCCAGGCAATAATGGATATGTTCCCGGACGCAAAGGCATCTGACAATTACCTTTACTGCCACGCTTCCTACAGGCCCACGCCAGAATTCGACTTCTCCGCGCTGAACGGACGCCCGACATTCAAAAAGGGGCTGCTCATAGAGGCGACCCTTATATGCTGACGGAATCTGAGCCCGGCAAGTAACCTTTCGGCACCTGTAACAGATCGAAGACCTGTAATCTACGGAGCAAAGCTCCACAGCCCGAGATGCTCTCCCGCTCTTAATAGATGTGTCTTCAAAAGTTTAATAGACACAAAATGAAGGCTTATTCATGCATTATTTTAAGGATAAGTTCGGGAGGGCAATAAGACTCACAGACGAAAGGCTGCAGCATATAGAGACAGATCATCCTGAACTTCTAAAGCCAAAGGATAAAATTGAGGAAACCTTGCTTTTCCCTTCCTCGGTCATCAAAAGCCTAGACGACGAATACACATGGCTTTATTACAGGCAAGCAGAAATTGAAAAACAAAAAAGCTTTTTATTAGTTATAGTTAAAATAAGCAACGGAGAAGGATTTGTAATAACGGCATTTTATGTCAAGAATATGCAGAAAGGCGATATAGTATGGAAGACTTAAAACTCTGGTATGATGAAGAGGGAGATTACCTAGAATTCTCTCTGGCCAAAAAAAAGGGCATTTTCGAGGATGATGGCACAGGAATATTCAAGCGCATAGACCCAAAAACAAACGAAGTCATAGGATTTGGGGTCATAAACTTCAGAAAAAAGCTCAAAAAACACAAGACAATAGACCTCCCCATTAGAATAAAAATTCTCTAATTCTAATTTTTAACTTTCAAAATTCTGCATTTATAAGCTCTTTTAGCCAACAATTCCGGGTTCTTAAGCGGGCAGGAGAACCGGAACCCTTTAAAAGCTTTCTATTATTACCACTTGTTAATGGTGACAAATAATATTGTGTCTTGCGACAAACACAAATTGTGCGTATAGATTGCCTACGAAGCAATACGCACAATATACAGCCTGTGATGTTTTGGGGCCACAAAATAGTGAAACAGGCAGCTCGCATATCATATTACCCCCTCACACAATATCACAGCAACTGAGCTTTTCGAAGTTGAGAGACGCAAAGCGTCATTCGGTAACGAAAATCTCAATCAAAAGAAAAGCGCCCCACGGCAAAAAGTTGCAAAAAGCGTCCACGCGATGCACAAGCCAGTTTCAACTCCGAAACACGCTGCCAGCAAAAAGCCGAAATACGCCAAAGGCGTGGTTCGTCAGCAGCAACGAAGAGTCCACGAGGACAGGAACCGGCGAAACACGCAGACTTTGCAGTCTGTGCATGCGTAGCGTGAGCTCTGTGAAACCGTGTGATTACTGCGAATTCTTCTCTTATGCAAGTCTTTCGATGACTTGCGCCCGGGGTGACTATGTGGATAATGTTCTCTATCATAGCTGGCATGTTTCTCGCGCCAGCGTATGTTCTGACGAAGAAACTGTCGGACACCTATGAAAAAGGCTACGGCAGGTTCATCATGACTGCAGGCATTGCATCGGCGCCGTTCGCGCTGGCTGGCCTTGTGTCCGTCGACAAACCATTTGGCTGGGTTGTCGTCTTGGGCGGCATGATATATGGCTACTCCATCTCGCTGTTCTACAGGAGCATGGGAATGCCAACTGTCAGCGCCTTTGTTGCTGCTACTGCAGGGCAGCTCATTCCTGCTGTTATTGCTGTCATGGCGTGGCAGCTGCTTGACGAGCCCATGAGTACGCCTGAACTG
>JAGVVU010000005.1:0-10205 GCA_018304605.1 Candidatus Aenigmatarchaeota archaeon
GCCTTGTTCCCTTCTTTCCCTTCACCGAGCCGCGGTTGCGCCTTCGCCCTTTTTTCTTTTGGCGAGCGATCTTGTTCTTCCTGAAACTGCTCAGGCCCTGCTTCGGCTTCTCGGCTATGACGCCGTCCCTTATGAGGCGCCTTACGTCCTCCGAAGTTATGGCTTCGTCTATGTCGGCGGTCCTCGTGGGGTCCAGCCATACCCGGCTTGCGCCGCACTTCATTATCTTCGAAGCCATCGTTTTTTGTGATTTCATTTTTCTCACCCTGTTTTTTTGACGTGAACGTCAGTGAACCACCATTTAATATTTTCTTTTTCCCTTGAGGCTTTTTCTTTCCCCAAAGAAAAAGGCTCAATTCCAGTATTTGTTCTCGTACTCCTTGAGTTCCTGGAAGTTCGAAATGTAAAAATCATTGAATGCTATGCTGCACTTCGGGCAATGGAACACGTTCTTCTCCATTGTCTTGCCGAAATCCCCGCACACGGGGCATTTTCCGCTGCCGAAATTCACGAACATATTATTTCTTCGCCTCTTTTTCATGCTTCATGGGAGTGAACTCGTAGGTGTAAGCGAACATCTCGGTCTTTGGAGTCACTTCCCTGTCAGGATTGCGCTTCTTCAGCGCCTCCATAAGTTCTTCCGTGCTGTTGTAAACGACGTAATGCTCCGGATCCCTCAGGTCGAACTTCTCAACCACCACTTTCTCGACCTTTGTGATTTTCGCATGCCCGAAAACTTCTTTTTTCTGCGTGTTCTCGAAAGCGACCATGTCGCCGGCCTTAAGGCCGTGGTCGCGCAGCCGATACGTCTTTGTCTTCCCGCCCGCTATCTGCGGCACAACATCATCATCAAATCCCATCTTTTTTTCGCCCTTGGCTTCGCTCTTTACCTTCTCTTCTTTCTTCTCCTGTTCCTTCTTCTGCTTCGTGACTTCCTTTTTCTTCTTCAACGCCGCTGCCAGCCTTGTTGCTCTCCTGGCCTTTTTCATGTTCACGACCTTGATGCCAAGCTCCTTCGTTTTTGCCGCAAGCACAGCAGTCTTTTTTGAGCCTAGCCTCGATGAAAATATGATGCCGTTGCTGCAGTCCTTCTCGAGATCCTTCATGCTTGTCACGAGCAGAGGCTGCGGTGTGTGCGGGGAGCCGTAGCCGATCGCGGCCTTCATGCCGCTGCCGCCCTTCTCCAGGCGCAACTTGCTCTGCAGGCCCTTCGGCTTCCTCCATCTTTTCCCTAGCTTCGGATACCGGAAATAATCCTGTGACTTGAATCTCTTGCTCATAAATTACCACTCATCTCACGTATACCCTCTTGGCTTATTGGTTTACAATAAAATCCGTCGATTCTCACGTTCTTCCATCTAACATCATCACCTGACATTAGGAATATTCTTGATTTCAGTCCGGCAGATTTCTCATATGTCCCTATCTCTCGTGCAAGTAACACACCGTTGTCGCGGCCAAGTTGAAAATCGGTAAGTACGATATCGGGATGCAAACGCCTGTACGCATCCAATGCAGTTCTAGCATTTATGGCTTGATACGTCTCACATCCCATAAGCTCAAAAGACCTTACAAGAGCATAGCGCATATTTGGCTCGTCATCGACTATCAATATTTTCTTGCTCATTATATCGCCTAAACTTTTTCTCCTGTCTTCAGGCGCCTGCCCGTGAGGAATATGCCGTCCTGGAATATTCTTCTGTCCCTGCCTGTCAGTTTGCATGCGCGCTCCAGGTTGGCGGCAGTCTGGCCGACCTCTTCAACATTGATGCCCGTAAGCGTTATGTTTTCCTTGTCTATCTCGACTTCCGTCTTGCCGACGACCGTTGCGGATCGCGAGCCCTTCTCCCCGAAAAAGTTCTTTATCTGGACCTCCTGTCCGCTGTGCGTGACAGTGATCGGGAAGTGCGTGTACATCACCTTCATCTCGTACTTGAACCCGATGCTGGTCCCGAGCATCATGTTCTTGATGTGCGCCGCAATAGTCCCGACCATCGCGCCTATCTTCCTGCCCTCTTTCAGGTTGGAAACATGCACTTCATCGCCTGCCTTCTCCACCTTGACGAGCTTGCTGAACCGCGGGTCGTCAAAGTCCTTCGACAATTCGCCGAGCGGTCCTTTCACTGCGATGCTCATGCCGTCTATCCTGATGTCAACGCCATCCGGTATCTTGACTTTCTTCTCCATTATAAATCCCTTCTTTCCCGAAAGAAGGTCTCTATCACACCCCAAGAAAGGGATTTGACTCGACCTTCGGTCTCGAATATTACTTTTATATTTACTCTCCGCTCGCGCCAGTGAGCCACCGTTAATATTTTTCTTCTTTCCATCAGTGAATGACGCTTTAGCGTCGTTCTGCTTTGGCTTTCTTCTTTTCCTAAAAGAAGAAAGTGTTAATAAACATAACCCAGTAGTCTCCCGCCCACGCCGAGTTCCGCCGCTTCCTTCTGGCTGACCACGCCCTTCGATGTCGAGATTATCAGCAGCCCGAAGCCTTTTGCCGGCAGATACCTTATTTCCCACTTCTCGAACTCGTCCTTCGCTATCGGGAATCTGGGCCTTACTGCTCTTGACTTGTTTATCTTCCCGATGAGCTCCACGTTGAAGCTGCCAGACTTCCTGTCGTCGATAAACTCGAAGCTCCCTATGTAGCCGGAACGCTGGATAACGATGAGCACGTCTTTGACCAGCTTCGATGCCGGGATCGTCACGCTTCTGCGTCCTATGTTCTCCGCATTGTTTATCACGTACAATACGTCCGATAGCAAGTCATGTCTCATTATTATCACCTGAATTTGTTGAACCCGAGGTCCTGGGCCACCTCGCGGAAGCACCTGCGGCAGTAAAAGAGCCTGTATTTCCTTATTACGCCCTTTGACGACCCGCAGCGGGTGCAGACCCTCGAGCCCTTCCCGTATTTTCTTTTTATAGCTTTTTTCCGTGTCATTACCAATCCCTTCAGTTTCGAATATTATTGTTTTCTTCTGCTTGCGACAGCAAGCCACCGTTAATATTTTCTTTTGCCTTAAGGATTTTTCTTGCCCAGAAAGCGAAGCTTTCTGGGATCTCAAAGAGCTTCGCTCTTTGCAGATTTTCAAAGAAAAGCCTTAATTACTCTTCGATCTGTATGCCGAATTTCTGCTTTGCGAACTCGATCGCGTCCTGCTTCTTTATCGTGTGCGACTTGCCAAGCTTTCTCGGGAGCCTTTTCCTCTTTACGCGGTAGCCCGGCCTCTCGAGCGTCACGCATACGTCGAACCCGAGCACGCCCATCTTCGGGTCGTATTCCATGCCCGGCACGTCTATGTATTCCCTTATGCCGAATGAAAAATTTCCCGTATTGTCGAAGTTGGACATGCGCAGGCGATTCTCCTTCGCCTCGAGCAGCCTCTTAAGGAACGGCTCGATGCCCTTCCTCAGCGTGATCTTGCAGCCTATTGCCTTGTCCTTCGGGACATTGAACGTGCTTCGCTTCTTGGTCTTCGTCACGACCACCTTTCCGCCTGAGACGTTCTTGAGCACGGTGCGCGCCGTCTCTATTGGCGTCTTCGTGCCGCACCCTATGTTCAACGTGACCTTTTCAACCCTGATATCTCTCATTCCCATTACTCTTCACCCGAGCACCTATCCTATATTGACGATGGGCGCATCCCTGCCCACGACAAAAACATATCTTATTGGCACCGGCAGTTTCTTTTCTCCGCCGGCTATTATGACCGTCTTGAGCTTTCTGTCTATCGATTCTATCGTTCCCTTGAAGCCTGTGTTGTTGCCGCCCGTGACGACCGCGAAGCTTCCTTTCTCGAATTTCACGGTGTCCTTTATGGTGTTGTGCGCTGTGTCTATCGAAACGACGTCAGACGTCTTGTAATTGTCCTTGTCGACGAGCATGTTGGTGCCGTCGTGGAAGTTGAGCTGCAGCTTCCCCTTCTTCACGCTCGTCTTGTTTGTTATCTTGGCAAGCCTGATGTGCGATTGCTCGGTCTTGTACAGTGCAAGGCCTTTCTTGGACGGCACGACCCTGTAGAAGTCTCCGCCGACATCGACGGTGTCCATCAGGCCGACAGGAAATCCGTGCTCCTTTCTTACGGTATCGTTCACCCTGATCACGCCGGCCAGCAGTATCTTCTTCGCCTCGTTCATGGTTCTTGCGTGGCCAAGTATGTCCCTCCGGCCTCTTCCAAGACGTATGCACTCCTTCTCTTTCGTCTTCACCGTCCAGAATTTCGGTGCATGGTATCTTTTTGTTACTGCCATAAATCATCACTTTTTCTTGACTTCAATACTATTTCTTCTTAGTCTCCTTCGCCTCTCCTTTCTTTTCCTCTTTCTTCGGCTTCCTTGCCAGGAATTTCCTTCTCTTCTTGTCGTCGAAATTCAGCTTTGTTATCATGACGTTGCTCGGGTCTATCGGCGCCTCGACTTCCTGGCCCGAGACTTTCTTCATCTTGGCATTTTCCACGTAGACCTTCAGCCGCTTCATGTCGACCTTTGAGATCTTGCCCCGCGTTCCCCTGAACTGCCCTCTCATTATCTTGACCTCGTCGCCTTTCCTGACGGTAAGCGTTCTCTTGTTGTATTCTTTCCTCAATGCTTTTTCCAGATGCGCGCTGACAAGCCTCTGGCGGACATGCATCGGGGCATTGTACCTGTACTTCCTCTGCTTCCTCGGCTGCCTGCTTGAGATCCACTTTATTGAAAATTCCTTTTTCATGCTCTAACCTCTGGTCTTATGATGCCTACTGTTGAAGGTACGTCACGGGATTGCATTATCCTGTGAAGATTTACAACGTAATCTGATGGTCCGATTACGCTGCCAAGTCGTTCGCCTTTTTTATATAAAAATGCAAATTGTCCTCTATTTCCGCTCTGCTCACCGCAAACAACACCATAGTACCTATAAATGTCCCTATAATTTTCAGCTTCTCTTACATGCCGCGCATGCTCATCGATGCATGCCGTACTCCAGCCTGTTATTCCAGCTCCAATTTCCATTCTACAACACCATGCTTGCTATCTTTCCGATTGCAGTGAACCGCTCGACGACTTCCTTTGCTATTACGCTCCTCACCTCGGTGCCTGTCGGCTCGTACGTCTTCGGATTGACAAGCACCGCCGCATTGTCGCTGAACTTGATGTGAGTCCCGTCATATCTCATGTATTCCTTCTTCTGGCGTACGATGACAGCGTGCACGACGGTGTGCCTCACCTTTTCCTTGCCCTTCTTCACCGAGCAGATTATGACGTCGCCGACGCCAGCCCTGGGCAGCCTTCGTATGCGCCCGTGGTAGCCCTTGACGGCGATTATCTCAAGCTCCTTCGCGCCGGAATTGTCCGCGCAAACAAGCCTGGCACCAAGCGGCAGCGGCCTCGTCATCTTTGATGTAAGTCCCTTCATGATTATTCACTTCCCGTTGAGCGTGCAGCAGATGAATCGCTCTCCCGGGTCGGATAAGCTCCTTCCAGCGGCCTCCAGGATGCTGTGATTTCATAACCTGTGTTCCCGAAAAGCATTCTAAGGTAGTTCTCGTGTCTTCTAATTGTTTCGTCCATCCGTACCTGCGTTATTGTGCCATCTCCTGACATTCGTCCCCTGTATCTGCATATTGCCACTATTCACTCACCTTCTCGAATATCACGAACGCTTTTGACTTGGACAGCGGACGGCACTCGCCTATGCGCACGATGTCCCCGGCCTTCGCCGAGATGCACTTCGGGTTATGTGCAGCTATGCGCGTCTTTCTTCTCTCGTAACGCTCGTACTTCGGGACAAGGTTGTAGTAGTCCCACTGCACGATCGCGGTGTTGGCAGCCTTGGATGACATGACAGTTCCCTTGAAGACTCGCCCGCGTATCTTCGTGCGACCGTGCCAGGGACACTTCTCGCTTCCGCAGTCTTCCTTCGGCTGTTTCGCTTCTATCCCGATGTTCTTTTTCTTCTTCGCCATTTTTTTCACTTTCCCATAATTATAATATTTTTCTTTTCCTCAAAAGACAAAGTCTTTTGGGAACTCAGATTGAACTTGTTCAATCTCGAGTTGACTGGAAGCTACTTTTCTTTTCCAAAGAAAAGGAGTTTACCATTTCTTGATTTTTTTCTTTATCCTGTCCTCAGGACGCGCAACAAGATAGTTGCCGTCAATATCAACATTTTTTGCCCCTATCTTCACCCTGAACACGCTGCATTTCTTCGGAACCTTCCTGCCATCGATCATTATCGTCTTCATCGTTTCGTCAACGATCTTTCCTTCGATGCCGACCTGACCTTTGTTCTTTGCACCGACGACACGGCATTTCAGTCCTATCAGTTCGTGCCGCAGTATGTTGCTCGCGTTTCTCATTTCAAATCCCTAGTCCATAATATGTTCTTTGACTGCAAGCTACTTTCTTTCCAAGAAAGGAGCTTAGCTGACCTCAATGATGTCGCGCGGGAAACCCTCCTTGACAAGGATCTCACGAACCTGGCCCCTGTGGTCGCCCTGCAGTTCGATCTCATTGTTCTTGTACGTGCCGCCGCAAGCCAGCTTGGATTTCAGTTTTTTCATCAGGTCGCGGACATCGATCTTGCTCGTGTCTATGCCCCTGATGATCGTCATGCTCTTTCCATAGCGCTTCTGTATCATTTCAACGCGTATCTTTTGCGCCTCTTTTGCAATGGTTTGGCACACGCAAAGTTCCAGTGGCAATCCGCATTTGGGACAAACTGCTATCTCCAATCACCTCTATTTTTTATTTTCTTTCCGCAAGCGCTTTCTTTTGAAGAAAGGGCTGCGTCTTGATCCTTGCAATCGTTCTCCTGATTTCGCGTATCCTTCCGGGATTCTTGACAGAGCCGCCGATCTCGCTGGAAGCCATCTCCTTGGAGAGCTCCAGCCTTAGCTCCTTGAGCTTCTCGGTCGTGTCTTTCTCGCTCATTTCCCTGAGCTTCCTGGATTTCAGTATGGCCATCAATATCAACTCGTCTCTTCCGCTCCTTCCTGTTCGGTGACATATTCAGTCTCCGGCTGCACGTTCTCGGCCTCTGCTGGCTGCGCGCTCTCTTCTTTGGGAGCAGCTTCTTTTTTCTCCTCTTTAAGAGCGTCCGGCTTCTTCTGGATATTCATCGAAAGCTCCGTTCTCCTGAGCATTATCTTGACAGTGATCCCGATGTTTCCAAGCTTCGGGTTCGCGACGGCAAATCCCTTGTCCACGTCACGCTTGGCCGGTTCGCCGCATTTCTTCAGGTAACCTGCCACGAATCTCTCGCGACGGCTGCGCTGTCCGCTGACCTTGCCTGACAAAACAATTTCACAGCCGATCGCGCCGGCTTCCATGATGCGTTGCAGGTAAAAATTCCCGAGCTTCTTGAAATTGACGCCGCTCTCTATCGCGGTTGCAAGCGTCTGCGCTATTATGGTCGGATCGATGTCAGGATTTTCTATCCTCTGCACGTCGATCTGTGGGTTCTCGATCTTGAACTCCTTCTTTATCAGCTCGACTGTTTCTTTTATCCTCTCCCCGCCGCTGCCGATTATAAGGCCGGGGGTCGTCGTGTGAAGTATTATCCTTGTCACGACCGGGGTGTACTGCACCTCGATCGAGCCGCACTTCGCCTGCGCGAACTGCCTTCTCACGAATTCCTCAAGCTTGACGTGCTCCTTCGACTTCTGTATGAACAATCTTTCTTTCATTACCAATCCCTTTCTTTTCCAAAAGAAAGGTCTAGGTCTTACCCTAAAGAAAAGGGTTTGACTCGACCTTCGGTTTTCGGATATTATTTTTGTTTTTTCCACCTTTTCTAATATTTTTCTTTTGATTGAGATTTTCTTTTTGAAAAAGAAAAGCTCACTCTGTTCTCTTTTCAGCTTCTGCGACGTCTGCCTGAAGCTCTTTCTGCTCCTCTTTCAGCGTCTCCATCTCCCTCTTTAGCCCTTCCTTCTCCGCCTTGATCTCCTGTTCGACTGCGGTCGGTTTCTTTGCCATCTGCTCCTTTACCTTCTTCTTGGAAACCTTGTCCTTTCTCTCTTTTCCCCGCTCTATCAGCAGTATCTCCATGTTCGTGTTCTTCATCGTCGATCCGAACGCGCCTTTGCGCCTGCGCCGCCTGATGTTGGCGCCCTTGTGAGCGGACGCGTGGACGAACAGCCTGTCAGCGTCCAGTCCCTTGAATTCCGCGTTCTTCTCGCAGCTGTTGAGCAGCGCGAGCATGTTCTTGACAGCTTTTGAATAATATTTTCCCGCCAGGCTGCGTCTCTCCGCCTTGAGGTCTTCCAGCAGTCTCTTCGCCCTGGTCAGGGGCTTGTTCTTTATCGCCCTGCAGACGAGGGATGCCGACTTCTGCGAGATTCTCATGCTCGTGCCGAATGCCCTCGCATAATTCTGTTCCGGAACGAACGTCTGCCCCGGGCTTGTTTTTTTGTCCTTCATTTTGGTTCACCTTATTTCAGAGGCACGAACTTGCTCGACCTCGTTGCGCCAAGTCCGGGTGCCGAGTGCTGCACCTTCTTCCTTGTCTGCGAAAATTCTCCCAGCCTGTGACCTAGCATGCTGGGGTCTATGACAACCATGATGAATTCCTTCCCGTTGTATATTCCGAGCTTCGCACCTATCATTTCCGGCAGTATCATCATCTCGCGCGAATGTGTTCTTATCAGCTTGTCCCTGCCCTTCTTCTGCCTGATCTTCTCAAGCAGCTTCTTCTGCTGCTTCGGCAGGCCGCGCTTGAGCGCCCTCCTCTGGCGCGACTTGAGGAGCATGCTGAACTCCTCGAGGCTCATCGCTTCAAGCTCTTCCTGCGTTTTTCCCCTGAATCTGTAGACTTTTGCCATAACATTCAGTCCCTATCCTCGTACACAAACTGTACATCAGCATTACATGTATACCAGCATCTATGCTTCAATACTCGTGCTCTTTGTGAATCCGTAAGCCCGTCTTCCAGCCGTGGTTTTGATTTAATGTCAACCAAATAAATAACCGGGGTACGAAATTTGGTTGACAGTACTGTGCACAAGGAAATTATATACCGTTTATTTCCTTGTAGCACATTATATGTCAATACGCTGACAACAGAATCTCTCAAAGGAAACAACCTGATATTGTGTGCGGCCATTATCTGCTCCGGGCTGGGCGCGCCATGATCAACTCTGCTTCTCTCGCGCAACGGCTGAGTTGTTCCCTGTCCATAAGGTCTGCGTAGGCCAGTCCCAGTCCTTCCAAAGGCATCATATGCTCTAGCCCAGCGTACTGAATCATTAAAGTCGTTCATCTTTTCACCTATTTCTTCCTCTTTCCTGTCCTTCTAGGCGATATGCTCCCTACCTTCTTGCCGGGAGGCATGTGCCTCGAGACCGTCTTTGGCTTTCCAGGTCTTGTCTGTCCTCCGAACGGGTGGTTGCAGGCATTCATGCTCACGCCCTGTACGTGAGGATACAGCTTGCCCAGCGCCTTCATCGAGTGATGCTTCGTTCCCGCCTTCATGAAAGGCTTCTCTGTCCGTCCGGATGACGCGACGATGCCGACGCTCGCCCTGCAGTCCATCGATATCACCTTTTTCTCTCTGGACGGCATCAGAACGGTGCAATTATTTACATCTTTTGAGATTATAGTGGCGAAGCTTCCGGATGCCCGGCAAAGCCTGCCTCCGTCTCCGGGATGAAGTTCAATATTAAATATCTTGGTCCCTTCCGAAAGGTTCTTCAGACGCGTGATGTTGCCGACATCGGTGCTGTTGCCTATCACCTGCCCGACGAAGACGCCCTCTGCGGGGAGCATCAGGCTTTTTCGGCCGTTGAAGTCAACCACAGCAGCCGGCACTCTCCTGCCCGGCGAGTGAACTATGTCGACGACTACGCCTTCGCCCTGAACATCAGCGTATCTGGTCTTGCCGTTGTACCTGTGCGAATGTGCGCTGTATCTCGGGCTTCCCTTGCCCCTTCTCTGCTGTCTAAGATTCTTTCCCATTCAATCAACTCAAACTCTTGGTCGGTTGCCATCAATTAATACGGCAGTGAACTCGCAACCTTTTTCAGTGTAATCCATGATATGATCTAAGACTCTTTGTCTCCGTCTTTCGGTCAATCCATCATCAATCCGGTTATCGGGATCGTACTGGCCTCTTTCTGGATGACTATAGCCTACGCGAGGTCTGACAAATATCTGGTGAACGCCATCTCCAGGGTAGACCAATATATCAACCTTTCCTTTTCCCCTGCAAACAAGCCTTAAAC
>JAGVVU010000005.1:10296-27885 GCA_018304605.1 Candidatus Aenigmatarchaeota archaeon
TGATGCCCGAGATCGGCGAGCCGAAGGCGTTCTCGATGGATTTTCTTATCTGACCTTTCTTCGACGACCTGTTCACTATGAATACAAGCTTGTTCTGGCTCTCTACCATCCTGATCGATTTCTCGGTCATGAGCACGAACCTGATGACGTCAAAAGCGTCCGACACCGCCTTTGCGTCGCTTGCAATTGACTCTTTCTTCTGTGCAACCTTCTTTTCCTTGACCGACTTCTTTGCTTCTTTCTTTGCTGCCTTCACGGCTTTGGCCGGAGCCTCTATAGCATTCTTTTTCTCCTCTTTCGATTTTTCTGCCATAATTATTCACCGAATTTCTTTTGGAGCGCATCGATTGTCGATTTTGTCGTGACTATCAGCCTTCCAGCCTGCGTGCCCGGAGCAAGCAGCTCGACGTTGATGTTGGATATCGAAACGGCGTCGACGCCCGGAATGTTCCTGGATGCCTTTATCGCGGGGCAGTTCTTTGACAGCAACACCAAAGGTCCTCTCTTGGTGCTGTATTTTCTGCCTCTCATCTTTCCCTTGCCTGCGCGGACCTTTCTTTTTTCGGTCCTCGTCAGTTCGGCGGCCGCGACCTTTTCAAGAAGCCCGTATATCGCCTTGGTGGTCTTGAGGTTGTCAAAATCATCGGCAAATATTATGGGTGATTTGTGAAAATGTCCCCTGATCTTCAGGAGGTCAGTGTTGGTGGAAGCCGCCAGCGCCGATTTTATTGCAAGCCTCTTCTCGTTCTGGTTTATCTTCTGTGTCCAGATTTTTTGTGCCTTGGGCGGATGGGCCCTTCGTCCCTTCACTGCCTGCGGCGCAACGCGCGCTCTCCATGCCATGTACCCGACCTTTCCGTGTATTCGGGGCATCCTGGACATTTCCTTGTTCATCATGGCATATCTGTAGTGTCGCGAGCCGTGGTAGTGTGCTGACGAGCGAAGCCCCGCGAGCGGGTCAGTGCCGTAAGGCTGGCGCTTGGCGCTCTGCTGGGCCAGCACGGCGCGCTTGATGACATCGGGCCGGTACGGCGTGCTGAAGACGTCAGGCAGCTCTATTTCCGCTGTCTGATTTCCGTCGATGTCGTAGACTTTTACTTTCATGATTATTTCCCCTGCTTGCTCTCGACAGAAATATATTTTATGTCGATCGGTATCGTCCTCGAGTCCCTTGCGGCTCTCCTCAGTCTTACTAGCCTCTTTCTCGGGCCAGGAACCGACCCCTCTATAAGTATGACAGACTTTGGCAGGCCGTAGCCGACGAACCCTCCGGACGGGGTGACTTTCGAAGCGTCGTCGATCATTATCAATTTCTTTGTGAAGTCCGTGCGCGTGTGGAATCCGTGCTGTCCTGCCGCCGGAACGCGCCAGTCTATGTGACGAGGAACAGTAGAACCAATGCTTCCGACGTGACGGTGCATCTGCTTGTCCTTTCGCGTCTGGATCCTGATGCCAAAGCGCTTTACAGGCCCGGTGAAGCCGAATGCCTTCGTGACGGCAGAAGCATCAACGAACTCGCCCGGCTTGAAGATGTCCTTCGCATTTATCTCTTTGCCCAGCACCGACTCGCAGTAGGCCAGCTTCTGGTCATTCGGTCCGCCGACGGCTATCTCGAAAACGTCGCTCTTGATCTGGCGCATGCCGCTCTTTGCGGGCTGGGTTGCAACAATCAGAGTAATATTATCAAATTCAGGATGCGTATGCGAGCTTTGCTCGCCAGTTGGCTTTGCAGCAGACGCCGTGTTTGTCTTTATCTTGAGCTTGATGTCTTTTGGCAGTTTTGCCCATTTTTCGCCGACAACAGAAGAAGGAGGAGAAGTTTTGTAGAAGCGGATTGCAGCAACAAAGAGAGAAGGAGCGTCCAGGACCGTTACGGGCTTGACGATTGTCTTGCCGAAAGTCGGTGACTTGCTGTTCTGGTCGACCAGCTGAACGTGCGTCATTCCGGCTTTCCACCCGGCGAATCCCAGCGGCTTTGTTTCCTTGGAAGGCGCCCAGTGACGCGTCCGTGTTACTATTCTTTTCGCGCGCTTTCTAGGCCAGTATTGAAGCGACCCGTGTCGCGGTCTTGTTCTCTTAGGCATTTGCTCAACTCCGCTATCGCGGCATGCTTTCAGTCCCCTTTGTAAGCGTAATTGCTTTTCTGGTCCCGATGTCGTTCATGACCATAGTCTTTCGACTACTACGTAGTTAACTGCAGAAATAAGCCGCACGATTTCTGACCGCACAGCGTATATCCAGTCATGAGAGCTACGCTAAACTTGAAAAAGAAAGTATTTAAGCGAAAAATCAGTCACGGCTTTGCACGTAAAGTGCCGGTTGCACTTTTACCAGCCGAAAACTTGCCTGGCATTGTCGTAGCTGTACCGCGCGTTGAACAAAGCGCGCGTCGGCGTGTAATAAATCGGCTGCACAGGAGAGCCTATTACTGAATATGTATTGAACGTTATAGGGCTGGGCCTCGCATAGAAGAACGTCGGCGAAGTTGGGAGCTTTGACCTGTAGTTAATGTCGAGAAACGCGCTGCCCGGGTTATACTGGTATGTCGGGTTGACGCGCACGGGCGTAGCGGCAAAGTAGAAGGATCCGAGGCCGCTTGGCGAAGAGAACATCGGCATCGTGGGCTGCAGGAAAAGATTGGCATTGGCCCCTGAACCGCTGGCCCACTGGCCATTGCTGAAAGTAAGTATGCCGAAGAGTATTGCTATCGGCAGCACGTACAATCGCCTGCTATCATCAGTCTTTTTGCTGGCCATTATTTCGCACCCTTAGTTACTACTCACTCGTAAATGCTTAAAAGCCTGACTGCGGGCCGGATTTGTAATGCATTTGTAATGTCAACTGTTGCTAATTATCCGAAACGAGCTGGAAATATGGAAGCCTTGCGCGCACAATATCCCAGTAATATTCCCTGTCACAATCGGGCATGTCCTTGGAATGATTCAAAAGGCTGGAAATCCGCGATGCAGTCCTGTACGGATCGCCGTTTGATGTGTAAAGTTCAATGCTCAATCGCGTAAGCTCTGACTGGATGTTCATGCGTTTAGTTGAAGAAAATTTTCTTAAATACATGACAGGAAAGTATAACGAGCAAAGGGATGGTAGCTTAGCCTGGTAGAGCACTTGACTGATAATCAAGAGGTCATCAGTTCAAATCTGATCCATCCCATAAACTCCTTTCTTTTAGGAAAAGAAAGTAGCTTCCGGTCAAAGAAAAATATTATCAAAGGTGGTAAAAATCAAGTTGATATATACTGCTTTCTCAAAGCATTATTTCTATTTCCGTCAGCACATCACAAAGTTCGTCCTTGAGCAGGGCTGCGTCCCGCTTAACCCATTCATCTCATCTTCTTAATATATCCCAAGAAGATGGGATCCCGAATGTGTCTTAGCGCATTCAAGATGATTCATGAATATTTTCTTCTTGATTCCATAACCAGGCAGACAGTAAGGGACTCGAACAATACCATCGTTGAAAGATGCGATGAAGTCTGGGTTTTCGGGCCGGTCAGCGACGGAGTTCTTGAAGAGATCAGGCTTGCAAAGAAATGCAACAAGCCAATAAGGTACTTCGCAATAGTAAATTCAAGAGACATAAAGGAGATACCAAAGGAAGATGTAACTTTTGAGGAAGGCCTGGAAAGATTCAGGGATGAATTATAATCACATTCTGCCCACTTTCTCTATAACTATCCTTTCAGATTTTCCTGATTTCTCTATATAAGCCTTGATTATTACGCTGTCGTCCCAGCCAAGTTTCTTGCATTCTTTCGTCAAAAATATGACCAGACCTTCGTGCCATCTTACGACTTTCCTGGGAGCTTTCGTAACTACGATTTTTTCTGGCATAAAGAGTTATGGGTTTTAGCGTGTTTTAAGTGTTATACGTGTAATACACGTAATTTAAGAAGATTTCTTTATGAAAAATAATCATGGGAGCCGGAAAGCTTGCAGGACTTTTCATAAACAACGACCATGAAAATCCTAGAGGTCACCTGATAGGCAAGAAGATATTGGAAGAACTGTACAAAAAAGGCCTGAAAATTCTGGAAATAGGCGGGCAAGAATGGCAGATGAAAAAATACTTCCCAGGCATAGTAGAGCTTGACTTGGACAGGAAATGGAATCCGGATATCCTGTGCGATGCGGAAGACATGAAACATGTAAAGCCGGGAACATTTGATGCTATTTATTCTTCGCATTTCTTCGAGCATGTTTACAGGCCGGAGAAAGTGTTGAAAGAATGCAACAGGGTTCTGCGTAAAAATGGGAAATTGGTTTTTATTGTCCCGGTAGTCGACATTAACAGGTTATGGCTTGATGGAGATAAATGGAATCTTCACCAGCATCATTTCAACAGGAGAAATATAACAAATCTGCTGAATCTTAGCGGTTTTCGGCTTGTAAAATTCGAATACAGGCTTTGGGTTAAGCCTTTTTACCTAGAGAAACCACTTGGAAGCTTATCCCGCCGGGAGCATAGAGTGAATTTTCAGGCGCTCACCCGAACGTTGAATAAATAAGCGACGAGGGTGAGCATTACCATGCAAGAGAATAGCGAAATAATCTACGCAGTGTCCAGAAGGCTGGAAGCTGCAAGGCAGAAGGCAATACAGCAGCTGAGCAAGGAAAAATGGGCTACAGTTGAAAAATTCCTAGAGCATTGTCAGGCAGAGGGACTTACGAAAGCGCGCATTCTTCGGCTTCTCTACGATCTCACTGTTCTCGGCAAGATGCTTGACAAAGATTTTGAATCTGCATCGGTGGACGATGTAAAAAAGCTTGTCGCAAAGATGGAAGGCTCGCACTATTCTTATCACAGCAAATACGGCATGCGCGTTACCCTGAAGAAATTCTACAAATGGCTCAAAGGCAACGGAGAAATCTTTCCGCCTGAAGTTCGCTGGATCAAGAACAATCACAAGAACGACAGGATAAAGATGCCTGAGGATTTGCTGACAGAACAGGAAATATTAACACTGATAAGAGCCGCTACAAAACCAAGAGACAGGGCAATGATTGCAGTCCTCGCAGAAACAGGCTGCCGCATAGGCGAGTTGTTGACGTGCAGGATAAAGCACTACAGGAAAAGCCTTGACCAGAGAACCGCTCATCTGCTTCTCAACGGCAAGACAGGCTTCCGCAATGTCATGATTGTTGCTTCTGTGCCTTACCTTGATGACTGGGTAAACATGCACCCGTTCAATGGCGAGCCTGATTCTTTCATCTTCACAAGAGACAATGGCAGGCTTGTTACATACAGCAGGACGTTGACAATTCTCAGGGAAATAGCAAAGCGTGCAGGCATAAAGAAGGCAGTGAATCCACATAATTTCAGGCATACAAGAGCTACCTACTTGGCCACAAGATTTACAGAATCCCAGCTCAAACAATATCTTGGCTGGACTCAGTCCTCGGAAATGGCTGCGGTCTACGTGCATTTAAGCGGACGTGATGTCGATAAGACGGTGATGAAGCTGAACGGCATTGAAGTCAAAGAAGAGCAGCACGAGGAAAGCGTGATGAAGCTGAAGGAATGCTTTCGCTGCGCCAAGGCAAACGAGCCTTCAGCGAAGTTTTGTTCAGGCTGCGGCTCAATTCTGGATAAAGAGGAAATGGATCGTCTGATACAGGACGATCTTGAACGCAGGAAAACAGATGAGTACATGAACGCTATAATTCAGATTCCCGGCGTGAAGGAATTCATAGAGGAGAAAATAAGGGTGGCAGCAAAATAGCTACTTTGCCAATCATATATGTATATACACACAACGTATGATAAGGATTTAAAGATTATATGTGTATATACACAGATGGGGAGAATTCAAGTTGTTCTTAATGATGAGATAGAAGAGAGATTCAGGAAGAGTCTTGCACAAGACGGAGGGCCTAAAAAAGGTGATATATCAGAAGAAATAGAGCGTCTTATTTTAGTTAACTTTAGCACTGTAAAAGATGCGTTTCTTAAACAATCAGCTGACATGGAAATAGATTCAATAACTCTTAATCAAATAGAGGACTTTTACTCTAGAATACCTACACTTGAAATGGAAGTTGGTAAGCAAATAATTCTTCACGAAGATAATAAAACTGGTGCTGTTTACGCAGAATGCCATGTTTCAGGATCCACTTTGGTAAAAAATATGGATCTCGACGCAGTCATTGATCCACTATATCAAGAAGAATTTCGGGCAAATAGGGAATTGCAACCGGACAATCCTGATTTTAAAAAAATGGTAGAAGATGCAAAAAATGGTAGACAATTTTCAGATATTGTTGTAGAGTACAATACAGAATATGTCTCTGAGAAGCCTCTGAAAATACTTGGCGGTCAACACAGAAGTGAAGCAATAAAACTAGCATTGCCAACAAACAATAGGCATCACGGTATACGTGTGTATTTCAATCTAGATAAATCAAAAAGACGAGAGCTTTACATCGTATCAAATACAAACATACAAGTTCCGCGAGATTTATTAGATAGACTAGATGAACAAAGTCTTGATCCACCTAATAAATTGAGAAATTTCTGCCACCATGTAGGTATACTAAAAGAAGGTAAAGATTTTGGAGAGGCGAGAACCACAGAAGACCCTCTTTTACCCACTGTTCGTATGATGAGGACATTTATAGTAAATTTCTTTAAAGGCAAGAATTACAAAGGAGAATTCGATTCAGACGCCTTAATACCTGATCTTAGTTCATCTGGCGGTATAGACCAGGAATATAAAAAACTATTTGATTCCATAGAATTTCTACAAGATACACATTTAGTAGAAGCTGGTAAGAATTTTGCTAAACTTCATAAAAAGCAATTCGAGGAAATGGATAAAACAGATATAGCTGGTAAAAAAGAATTCAGGATAAAAGCAATAAGTTTGTCTGTTCTATCTAGTTGGGCATGTGCTTCTGGTCTTTTACAAAGAAATGACGTAAGATTAAAAAAATTATACTCTCTCCCTGACTTATCATTCGGGATCGATCCTCTTAATGCGAAAGCTATGGCAGAGGCACGACTAGAAGACATTGATCCGGAGAACTATCGTGGTCTTGGCACAAGAACGGAAGCAAAAGAAAGAGGGAGGCTATTAAAATTATTTCTACTCTATTCCGAATCTACAAAATCAAAGATTACTTTGGACATGTGTAATGCAGCGATAAAAGCATTCCACGCCGAAGAGGCGAGAATTAAAGCTGAGAAGTCTAAAAAGAAGGCGTTTGGATGAAAATTACTTATCTAAAGCTTTTGAGTAAATCCAGTACTGCATTTATCGATGCTGCTAAAAGAAATAGGAAAAACAAAAACGTTTACAATTCTTATGTTATTTCGAGCATGATTCATTCATGGGTACTTTTAGAGGCTTATGTAAATTATGCAGCCGATATACTTTCAGTATCTAAAATAAAAGAGCACGAAAGACTTTTACTTCTAGATAAAGAACTGAGATTAAACGATGATGGAGAATTTAAGGAAACTGTTTCCCACATACCTACCTTAAAGAAAAGCCTATTCGTACTTCATAGATTTTCAAAGATTAATTCAAAAAAGTTCAAACGAGATCAACTATGGAATGATATTAAAAATTGTGAGCGTGTGAGGAATACTATTATACATCCGAAGAGAGTTGATATAGATAAGTTCAACGTAAAACAAGCACAAATTATGAGAGAATCTGTTATAAATTTTATAAGGAAAACAAATAAAGCCGTTTTTGGTAAAAACATACCAATAAATTGATTCGCGAGAAGTGATAGAGATGCAATCAGCAGTTAAAATAAAAATGAGTCCTAATGTTGATCTTTCATTTAGTCATGTAAGAGAATGGGAACGTACAAAGCACGTCCATCGACTGCATCCTTACCTCGGTAAATTCATACCGCAACTTGTCGAAGTATTTCTTAAGAATAATTTTACTAAAGGCCAGGTTATACTAGATCCTTTTGCAGGCTCTGGCACAACACTCGTAGAAGCTAATGTCTTGGGGATGCCATCTATAGGAAATGAACTCTCATACTTCAACTGCCTCATTACAAAAATTAAAACACATAATTATGATATAATTAAATTGGAGCGAGAAATCCTAGACCTTCTGAGCAAATCGAAAGAATTCAGCAGGTCGATGAATCACAAGCCTCTCAGTGAAATAGCTACAAAAAAGACGAATTATTTCACGACAAGCGAGTATCTGAATAAGTGGTTTGCACCGCGAGCTCTTAAAGAACTTATCTTTTATCTTAACAATATACAGAACTACGAGTATCAGGATGTACTTAGAATAATTCTTACTAGATCTGCCAGATCTGCAAGGCTTGTACCACATTTTGAATTAACTAGGGCAGAAGAACCGATTCCTATAAAAGGCGAGTATTATTGCTATAAACACAAGAGGAAATGTCAGCCTACTATTGAAGCATTGAAATTCTTGAATAGGTATAGCTATGATACGATAAAGCGCATTCGCGAATTCTCTAAGATGCGTACAAACGCACCTATTAGCATAATACAAGGAGATACACGTAAATTCAGATTACCAGCAAAAGATCTCAATGGAAATATAATTGAAATGCCAAAGAAAGGCATAGACGGAATTTTTACTTCTCCTCCTTACGTCGGCCTTATAGATTACCATGACCAGCATAGATATGCGTATGAGCTTTTAGGAATACCAATGAATGGGAAAGAAGAGATAGGTGCAAGATCAAACGGTTATAATCATAAAGCCGTGGACGACTATAGAAAAGGTATGATAGAATCGCTCAAAGCAATAATTCCATTCCTGTCAGAAGAAGCGATAGTTTTTATCGTCGCAAACGATAGAAATAAGATATACCCAGAGATAGCAGAGAAGAGCGGGTTCAAAATAGTTACTAAGTTCGATAGGTCTGTGACCAAGAAGGCCTCCAGAGAAAGAAATCCTTATTCTGAAAGCGTATTCCAGATGGTAAAAGAGTAATCATACCTTCATCTTGGTTCGTGCAACTTCTTTGATTTTGGCATCTATATCTTTCCTAAGTTCCTTGCCTACTTCATCGAATACCTGTATCAAATCATTGTAAGTATTCTTGCCGCCAAGAAAATCCCAGAATTCATCGCCGACAAGAAATTCTTCTCCTTTCTCTAAAACTCCTTGCTCCGTAAATCTGTTGTAAGGTTTTGGATGATAGGGGTTATAAGGGAAAACCACAAGCGTCTTAACAGGCTTTTTCTTGCGCGCAATCCATTCTAACAACTTTTCTTTGGATTTAGTGAAGACATCTATATTTGGCTTTGATGTCTTGATTTCAAAATAATACTCGACACCATTACGTTTCATATAGAAATCCACTTCATTTCCATCTTTTTGTGGCTTGCCGCCAGTTGATGAAGCCTTCAAAACTTCCTGAGTTTCCTTTGCCTTATTGGCTTTCCTCACACCATTGCGTAAGTCATTCTTAATCCGGTCTATAACAGATTTCTGAGCACTCGAAAGCGTGCCGTCTACCTTTACTTTAGTACCAACTTCTTGTGATGACGGCTCTGCAATTATCTTGGCAACGTTCTCGTATATCGACGTACCTAGCGTAGTCGCCAGCGAATGTATGAAAGAATAGGCTGCAACTTTCTCTTCGTCCTGGATGATTTTAGCAAGAAATGGCATGGACGTTGTTTCACGTGCGTAATTCGCCAATTTGCCTTTGATTTTGGTTCGTAAAAGTTCCTTTATCTTTTTCTTCTGGTCAGCAGTCAAACTCATTAAATATGCACCTAGTTATTTGTTGAAATCGCAGAGATTTAAGTTTGTAGAAATTACCCGTTCAACCCTATAGTTGCTAATCGATTGAACACATTATGAAAAGCCTTCCTATATTCTGCATCATCTGCAAGACCTAATTCAGCAGCAACAACTACAGGCAAGTTAGGATGGATCCTACCGGCTTCTATATGTTTTGTGTATTTGTTTTTCAGAAGCCCTTCTACCTTACCCTCTAAATCGTTATAGAGATAGAATGCATACTTGCCTGCGTTAGGCCCATCTTTGAGTTTATGAATGATCTTCGTTAATTCTATACGCTTGAGCCTTTCGCGCACGCTTGTTTCAGGCATGCCAGTTGCTTTGATGAGCTGCTTGGGCGATTTAGGGCCTTGCTCTATCAATATTTTTAGCAGCTTGAGATGAGGAATAACAATATCATCCGACGTATTTTTCTTTTTCTCCATTACCAACACCCACAACGAACAGCACGTTGCAAAAAGTGCGAAAAAACGGCTGGCACGTAGGAGGAGTATATGTACTCCAACGGATCTTACTTGTGTAAAAGAGGATTAAAGAGTGATGGAAATGGAAGATGTTCTTGAGCAACTGAAAGGCAAGCTGGTAAAAATTGTTTATCAGAATGGCAATGAAGTACGTGTTCTACGAGGCCGGGCTAAGGCCTTCGATTCCGAAATGCTCCTTCTGCAGACTCTGAATAACCAATTCTACATAAAGCGCTCTTGCATTCTCAAGGTTCAGCCTGTGGGTAATGGTGATAGTAATGGCAACAAATTATTTCGTTGAGAAGCGCCGTCAGGACAAGCAAAAGCTCCTGCAGATATTCAGGGAGAACCCGGAAGAAAAAGAAAACAGACTAGTTGCTGTCTTCTCGCTCCAGACAGGCTACAGGCTTGAGACTGTAAAGCGGATGATAGAAGAGCTCAGGGAGGCTGGATTGGTATGAAGCCTCTCTATCTCTCACTCTCGCCCCCACATCATACATACATTACATATAACATATTAACCTACTTAACCGAAGTGGTGATTTTTTGGAAGGATTTTGATATTTCTCATGACATTTCCTTGACCAGAGAGATACAGAGAGAGTGGTTTTGATGGTCGAGAGCAGACTGCCCTTATGGTGCCGGGAAGTGCTGACAATAATCGAGAAAATAGAGGCTGAAAAAAATGAACGGAAAGGTCACAATTGAGAGCATGGCGCTGCAGAAGCTGGAAAGGCTTTCAGAGCAAGCTGGTCCTGAGGAGCATGGAGAGCGAGGGCATGATAGAGATAGTCAGAAAACATGGAATTCGGCTGAAAAAAGAGCAGAAGTGTTACGGATATAACGGGGTGAGGTGATTTTTGTGGTACAAGAATTGTCTAAGGTGTTGACAAGCAGGCACAGAGAAAAGATAATAGAGATGATGCGGAACAAGTGGCCGCTCCGCAGGATAAGGGCATGGCTGGTTAGCAATGGCGAGGATATCAGCCTGATGTCGTTGCAAAGGTTCAGGAAAAGATGGGTACCGACTGGCGACCAGTTACCGAGGACTTACGTGAACCAGAAATGGAAGGAGCTGGATCTCAGGATAGATGCATTGAATGAACACGCAAAAGCTATAGTCGCCCAGAAGATGAGGGCTAGCAAGATATGGGAGCAGGAAGAGAAACTTGGGGTGGTCTTCCCGCAGGGTCGGAAGGAGATGGCACTGCTCAGTAAGATGCTTTTCGATCATCACAGAATGAAAGAAGGTATCGTCAGTCTGATAAGCAGTCAGGAACCGGAGCATAAGGTTATAGAGGTGAGATGGCTACGGCCTGGCGAAAAATCTGATGATGATAAGGAGAAAGGTAAGTCAGAGTCATAACAAAATAGAGATTAAAACGCTCTACTTATACGGTATTGATGGAAATACGAGAAAAAGCCAAAAAGCATTGGCTGATTGTAGTAATTCTTCTGCTTACCATTTCCAATGCATTACTTCAAGAAATAGGTTTATTTGCAGGTATAGAAGGAAAGATTTCCACGGGATTTCTAATCACAATTTTTGTCCTGCAATTTATCAAAGATTACCGTAAAGATACCAACGACCAGAAAATATTACAGTCCGTTCTGAAGTCAGAAACACGAACAGAAACTATAGAGCAGCAATTAATAAATTATAGAAAAGAAATAGAGGAAACGTCAGCCATACGTCTAGAAGCACGTGAAAATACGAACTTATTGATAGAATTAATTAATCACAATGTAATATCAGTCAGCCAAGTAGTTAAACTTCTACCAAAGGAAAACTTTATTTCTGTTGCATATGCTTCTCGCCGTGTAATGCCACCAACAGCCAAATCAAAAGAACAAAAAACAAGATTCAGGAAACTGAGAACATATCATCGAGTGTTCAAGAAGTTAGGATTTACGCAATTGAGAATGGGTTTGTACATAATTTCTGAAAGGTACCTCTACCCCGAGAAGTTCAGAAATATTAGGCGATTGGCTGACTATCTGATTAATGAAGCTCAGATATCTCTTAATGAAGAATGGAATAAAGTTCTTGAAATTTCAAAGAGAGAATTTCCTATGTTCTTTAAAAGAAGGACGGGCAAAGATAACCCTTTACAATTGTCTATTCTTGTTTCAAAAATAAGTGGTACTGAATTGGTTAACAGATACGTCAAAGAAAATGAGTTTAAGGAACTTGAAAAAGAGCTAGCTTCAATAGCTCATTTGAAGCGACAAAATGTAGATGCCGAGACGAAAATAAAAATTAAGGATTTTGTTCTTAATTCAAGCATCGACATACTCTTAACAGGCCTACCAAAGAAAGACAAGGCTATGATATTAACTTTGGAAACACATTTCTTAAGAACAATTAAAGATGGAGGACTAGGTGTAGTACATTTCTATGACTACTCTCGATTAAATACAGGAGATATAGTAAATATTCTGAAAAAGAAATTTGACGAATCGATGGCAAAAGAATATGCGGAATTGATACAAAGACGCAGTAAACAATATGAAAAAACACTGCAAGAATTAGGAATTAGTATTTACTGAATTTAGAATAGCTTTCCAGTGAGCATCTTGTCGTGTAATAGAACTAATGCCAGTGCATCTAGCAAAATCAGATATTTGAGAGCCATATCCCGTGTTTCAAATCCAGTAAAAAGACCGTGAGCAATACCATGTCTATTAACCTCTTGTCCGGGATCCGAAATTAAGCTCGTGTGCCACCATAATGGTCCAGTTTCAATAAAACCAAAAATAATGTCAAGCACATCCCGCGGAAACATTAGAATCTCACGAGATAGAACCACATTTTTTAGTTGTGTAACAAAATTTCTATCTGGTGTCACACCAGCGGTTGTTAGGTACGCTTTAATAATACCTTCGATCTGAGGGACAATAACATATATTGTGCTAATAAAGTCGCCTTCGAAATACTCGTCTATTGCCTTATTTACGTACTGAAGTCTATCTGGGAAGAATTTTGTTTCTTTCCAAAATGCAAGCCTTTTATTCCAATAATCTTTGTTGTAAGTCAGAGCTACTACATCACCGAAGGACGAATCGCTTATGCTGGATGGGTTGTTATGGACGTGAATTAACACATGCGGATAATAACCTAGGGCAGGGGGCCAGTTATGTTGTGCTAGTTGTTTTAGTATAACAATTGGTTGGATTTTCTTTAACAGATCTCTAGCCTGAACGAGTGCGGCTAATGGATAGCGATTGTGTTTTGCCAATTCGTCATCTGTGACACCTGGAAAATTAGGTAGGAAGTTAAATGACATAAAAAAGTCGAGAAAGATGAACTGACATAAGAAATAAGCAGCAGGCTGTCCATTAACCATAGGCGGCTCAAGATAGCATTCGTCAGGATTAACATCTTCTAGAGTAATAGGTTCATCTTTTTGGATGTCCCTTGTTGCAGGGGCTGTAATAACAATCTGAGCTTCGTCATTAAGTTCGACATAATTTCTACTGTCAGAATGAATCGAGCGGACCTGCTTAATTTGTATTGGAAGAGAAGACGATGCGATAGATCCTGCTGCAACTCTGGATTTGACGTCTGGAATAACGAAAATCCGCAACATCTCAGAAAGCGCTCGATATTTCAGTACAGGATCGTCTTGCATAGACCGTTTAACCATACAAATGATTTAAAATTTCATAGCAAGCTATACCGGGTACAGAAGCGCCCGAAGGCAACGTTTTAATAGTTCAGGATCGTTATTCCAGCTGAAAAGTGGGCGCCTGTTTTTTCATTCTGGGCTCGCCGGGGGGATATAATTTTTATTGCAGAGAAAAAATAAAACAAGCACAAGCGAGCCAAAATGATAATATGTTCTTTTTCCATTAGGGTTTTTTCTTTTAAAGAAAAAGGGTTATGACATCAAATTCTTCCGTACCTTCTCGTAGAAGTTCTGCTCGAACAGGGAGACGATTTTGACGGGCGCCGCGGTTTCTATCATGAAGCTCGAGTCTTTCTTTATGTAGTCCCCGCCGTGGCCGTCTATGACAAGGGCGCAGTCGCCGCCGGCAACTGTCACTTCAATCTTCTTGTCTTTCGGGACTATCAGCGGCTTGATCTTTGAGAAGAACGGATAGAGAGGTATTATGCTTATCATCTCCATCGAAGGGTCTATCATGGAGCCGCCTGCCGAGGAGCTATATGCAGTTGACCCGCTCGGCGTGGAAAACATCACGCCGTCGCCTATCATGTCGAAGACTACGCCGTCAATCTTGAACTCAATATTCAATATTTTCGAGGGCCTCTTTCTGGCAAACGCTATCTCGTTCAGCGCCAGAGGATAGTCGCTGTGCCTTATGGTGCTCATGTATTTTCGGAGCTTGCCGGCAGGAAGTCTCATGCATCGGAGCCTTATGCGCTCCTTTATGACGAAGTCTTTTTTCAGTATCCTGTCAAGATTTTCGGCAAGCTGCTTGAAATTGCAGCTGCAGAGGAATCCCTGGCCTTCAAGCTTCACGGGCAGTATGGGGACATCCGTCTTGTGGGCGGTCCACAGAAAAGTCCCGTCCCCGCCCAGCGTTATTATCAGGTCCCCGTTGAACTTCCTGATGGAATGCCCGATCTTCCTGAAGCGTATGGCCGTCGACCTGTCAAAATGCACCTCACGGACCTTGTTCTGGAGCATCTTTTCCAGCTTTTTCGCGTGATGCACTCCAACCTTGTTCTGCTTGGCCACGATCAGCACGCTGTTGATGCCCTTCTTTTTGATGGGTTTCTTTTTTCTCAGCTTCATGGAATCACGTTATAGAGTAAATTATTAAATCCGCCTTATAAAGCAAATCACGCCGCTCCCGTCTTCCCAGTAATTCCTGATCAGCGACTTCTTTTCGAAGCCGTTCCTGAGAAGGAACTGGCGGGCGGTGGCATACGCTTTCCCGTCGCTCACCTCGGCCAGTATCAGCTTCAATTTCCTCTTCTTCGCCTCGTTGACGATGAAATTCAGCAGCATCTTGCCGAACCCGTGCCTCTGGTGCTTTTTTGGCACGACGAACCAGTCAAGCCGTGCTATGTTCGGGTCGTACTTCAGCGACCAGAACCCGCCTGCTGCCACGATCTCGCCATTTATCTCGACAACATAGAACTCCTCGAACCTGTAAGTGTGCTTGTCAAGGCTTATCCTGATGTCCTGCAGCGCCTTTTTTGCATCGCCAGGTCCCATGACGTCGTGTATCATTGCTACGATTTTCCCTATATCACCTTCCTTGAGTTTGCGGATTCTCATGAAACATCAGCTTGCATAGGGGTCGTTATGCCCAGCCAGTCTGATATCTGGGCTATTTTTCCAATTACATCAGGGGCGTCTTCAAGAAAACCTTCATCACCCTGAAATGAAGTCGCTGCAATTGCGGTCCCGTTCCGGACCATGCGCAGCTCAGGTCTCTCTTTTAAGATGTCGTATAAATGCTCGAATGACGTATGTTCGCCCGCAAAATCGCCGCTGCCATCCGTGGAGTATTCCAGTCTTGCCTCGCCGTGCTTGTCAGTGTAAATGAGATGATTGAAATAAACTGCCAGTTCAAATTCCTTTGCTCTTACGTATCTTATCGGTTGCATAAAGTGGACTCGCCGGGATTTGAACCCGGAGCCTCTTCCATTCTGGGTTTCTTGATTAAACTTCTTTACTAAAGAAGTTTATGCCATGGAAGCATCATTCCAGTTTAGACCACGAGCCCGTGATTTTAATATTTTTAGGACACTATTACTTATATAGTGAACCCACTGCTTACATCTCATGGATTCACATATAGTGCACAGGAAGTAATATCCGATTGTTTCCTGTAGCACTATAAGCGCTGTTTTGCTGTTTATCTTTTCCGCAGGCGCTTTTGCGGTGAAATCAGAAAAGGGCTCAGGTGAATACTATGGCAGTTCTCGAGAGCATCCTGTCGATAATAGTCCTGATAGCCGTCATTATCATAGGGCTGAAAATACTCAAGAACGTGATAGTTGCAATAGTGCTTTTCGTCCTGCTTCTCATTATCCTGTTTTATTTCGGGTACCTTCTGCCGTTCTAGCCTCGGGCAGTTTTCCAGATGAGATCGAAGGCCCGGGAAATTCTCCCGAAATTTTCCGGTTTTATACTCATTTTGCCCTAACTATATGCATGGCATCGAAAAAACGGGCCCTGCCACACCCTATCATAAACACTCTTATCACTGAGTGGAAATTCCTGGGAAACAGGAGAAGGGCATTCGCAGTTTACATGGCTTTTTTCGTAGTCGCCGGGCTGATCTCGCTCATCACACCCTTCCTGATAGGCACGATATTCAACGACATCCAGCAGTCCATCACAAGCCAGCAGGAGCTCACAGATTTGCACATCAAGATCACACTGCTGCTTGTTTTGACAGTCCTTTTCTGGATATTCCACGGGCTAGGCAGGGTGATGGAGCAGAAGACCGGATTCTTCGTCAGGAGAAACTACGTCAATGACAAGATACACAAGGTGCTCGAGCTTCCGATAAGATGGCACAAGGACCATCACTCTGGTGACACCATCGACAAGATCAACCGCGCGGGGTCCTCGCTTGAAGACTTTTCTGGGCACGTGACATTCCAGATCGCGTATGGCATAGTGAATTTCTTCGGCTCCATAATCATCATGTTCTTCATAGACTGGACCATCGGGCTGTTTGTTTTGCTATTCTCGTCGATCACGATCTTTGCGATTTCCAGGATTGACAAGAACCTGGAAAAGAAGTACGAGGACCTGAACAGGTACAACAACAGGTACTCGGCGACCGTATTCGATTATCTCAGCAATGTTTCCACAATAATCACGCTCCGCCTGAAGAAAATGGTGTCGAGGGAGATAAACGCCAAGCAGATGGCAAGCTATAGCACGTTCAGAAAAACCGTGGCAATCGACGAGTCAAAATGGGCGCTGTCCAGCATCGCGATCCGTGCCATGATAGTCATCGCGCTTATCTACCGGTCGTCGACAGAGTTCGCCCTGACTGGCACAATCCTGGTCGGTACGCTTTACATGATCTACGGCTACCTGACGCAGGTCGGCGACACATTCTACAAGTTCGCCGAGCTGTACGGCAATATAATACGCAGCAACGCAAGGATTGTCGGCGCGTATCCGCTGGACGAGGCATATAGGCATGTAAAGAAAAAAGAAGTCTCGAGGCTGCCGAAAAACTGGCGGAAGATCGAGCTGAAGGACGTTTCGTTCACATACGACCAGAAAGGCAGGATAAGGCATATCGACAACATAAACTTCCAGTTCGCAAGGGGGCAAAAGATAGCATTGGTGGGTGAGAGCGGCTCCGGCAAGAGCACGATACTGACGCTGGTCAGGGGACTCTATGACATAGAG
>JAGVVU010000003.1 GCA_018304605.1 Candidatus Aenigmatarchaeota archaeon
CTCGCCATCCATCATACCATTTTGAATATCTCTGACGTCGCTTGCAAACTGATAAAAAACCGCGTCAACTGCGCTCCTATAATCTGCTCTAGTTCTTAATTTGTCAATAGACGATCCATAACGTGGCTCATTTTCTGATATTTCATCTGGCATTACTAGAATTCTAGAGCTCTGCCTTCTCTCCAGTTTTGTCTTTGCCAACTTAGGAGTCGGGGCCAGAAGAAGGCGTTCTGTAGAAGGGACTTCATTACTATAAAAAAAGGAGAACATGCCAACAAGTACTATTGAATCGCCGCTCTTTTCAAATCTCAAAAAATATTTTGGCTCTTCGTCGGGTTCCAATCCTTCTGGAGCATGATAAGCTAGGTTCCACACTCCTTCCGCAGACAAGCTAACAAATAAGGAAAGAAATAGGTCACCAGACGGTCTGTAACTGAATACTTCAGATGTCTCATCTGCAAAAGCATCTCTCCATCGTCTATCTATGCTAAATCCGTAAATATCAGTTCTTTGAAACTGTACTTGAGCATATCTAACGATTCCTTGATCCTCAATGGAAAAGCCCGCAGTAGTGGCTTTTTCTACTACGTAAGCAAGTGGGTCTGACATTTTTCTGCTTTGATTGAAGCTCTTTTAAAGTCTGTTTTTAAATCTTTTGCTGTAATAAAGACCTATGGGGTTGCGATCTCTTGTAGAACGTATGCGCCGTATTCTGCTTGTTGCCTCAAAACCGGACAAAAGCGAGTATAGGCAGACAGTAAAGATTACAGGACTGGGCTTCGTCCTAATAGGCTTGATAGGATTCGCAATATTCATGATAGTCCAGCTAATCGGCGGATTGTAAATATATGCCACCTGAAACTTTCGCAAGACAAGTATCAGCTGTTGTAGCTGGTGCTATGGTTTTAGGTTTAGGACAAGATGTAAGATACAGTTATGAAAGATTTCCTGACGCAAACGGGAGATTTCATAAGGTTATTGTAAACGAAGACGGCTCTTACAAACTTGTTCCAAGCGATAGGTGATTCGTATCATAGCAACGATAAGAACGACAACCGGCAGGGAGAATGTGGTAATAGACTCGCTTACCACAAAAATCCATAACGAGAACATACCTATACAGTCCCTGTTCCATCCTGAAGAGCTGCGCGGCTATATTTTCATAGAAGGCGGGCCTGAAGAGATAGAGACGACAGTGAAAAGCGTGCCTCATGTCCGCGGATTCATCAACAAGGATGTTCCCATGAGCCAACTAGAACGGTTCCTCATAGCAGAAAAAAGCGAGGTCAAGTTCAATGTCGGCGACGTCGTCGAGATAATCGGGTCGCCGTTCAAGGGCGAGAGAGCGAAGATATCAAGGGTCGACGAGACAAAGGGGGAAATCACGGTAGAATTCCTCGAAGCAGCAATACCTATACCAGTCACCATCTCAGTCAATTCCGTAAGGATGTACGAGAAAAAGAAGGAATAAAAATATGATAGAACGGGTGAATGCGGATGCTTGGAGTGATTTGTCACCGGCGAAAATAAAGGCGGAATATAATTTTGTCATGGCAGAATATCATCGCAAGATGATGGATAGTTCATCTTTTTTCGGAAAATTATATCATCAAGCTGCTTGTGATTTGCGTTTTGCCATTGGAACAGTTTATCAGGAGATAGAGTTTTCCAGCACATTGGAATGATAAATATGCCAAAAGAAAATATTGATGCGCTAGTAAGCGGTGGAAAGGCAACTCCGGCTCCGCCTTTGGGGCCTGCACTGTCTCCGCTTGGAGTCAATGTGGTCCAGGTTGTCAAGGAAATCAACGACAAGACTGCTATGTTTGCAGGCATGGAAGTCCCGGTGAAAATAGTCGTAGATACCGACACTAAAAAGTTCACAGTCACCGTTGGAACCCCTCCTGTCACGTCGATGATCAAGAAAGAGATGAAAAAAGAAAAACTGGCCACCGTTGGTGAGGACAAGATAAGGAAGAGTCCTGGAAGCATAACTCTTGAAGCCGTGATAAAAATCGCGAAAAGCAAGGACTCAATCCGGGGGAGCATGACGTCAAAGGTGAAGCAAGTCCTCGGCACATGCCAGAGCGGCGGCGTACTAGTCGATGAGAAAAGTCCCAAGGACGTTATCAGGGAAATATCCGAAGGGAAGATAAAGATAGAGTAATTCTCCTGTAATTCATTCGTATTCTCTCGGAATACTTGTCTGATTTTAAAAAGTTTCCAGGCACTTCTAATCAATGAAATACGAAGGCATATTGATAGCCCTCTACATTCTTGCTTTGATTGTCATAGTCGTTGAATTGTTCAGCATGGTTGCGCTGACGGTCGTTATCGTGCTTCTGATAGTGATGATAGCCGTCCAAAAGGCGGGTCTTGAGAATTCGATAAAATCCTTCAGGGATGAAAAGAACGAGAAGTTCAGTGAAATACTTGCCAAAATCGAGGAGGTCTCGAAAAAATCTGATAGCTTCAAGGAAGACCTGAGCAGACAGGTCGTATTTGTCGACAACCGCGTCGCGGATGTGCGTCACTTCGTCGAATCGGAAATAAGCAACACATTCAGCGATATCTCTAGAAGACTTGGTGAGCTGGAGGAAAGACTGAAGGAATCAAAGCAAAGCCTGGCTTCAGCCGTGGGTTCTCTTGACGAAAGGATACAGGACATGCAGAGGGAAGAAGAGGAGAGCTTGGAATAAATACCTGCAGGCTAAAGCCCGCAGTATTCTCTCGAAAAGCGAAGCCTTTCGGAGCCTCAAAGAAAGCGGCACCTGCCTTTTTATACTTTATTCTGAAAGTAGATTAACCCGTGTCGCAAGACACACTGAAGCCAGACAACCAAAAGAAATGCTTTGCATTTCAGTCAAATAATCTTATTCGGCGGCAGGAGGGTTTCAATGGCAATGAGAAAAGAATTTGCAGGAATCAAGCTCGAAGACGGTATAGTCAAAGCAAGGGAAGGCGAGAAGCGGAAGTTCTCACAGACTTTTGATTTGATAGTCAACATCAGGAACATTGACCTGAAGAAGCCTGAAAATAAGTTCTCAAAGGATGTCATACTTCCTCATGGCCGCGGGAAAGACGTGAGCGTCTGCATAATTTCTGACATTATCCCGGGGGCTACGACAAAAACGGATGTCGAAGATTTCTCGAGGAGCAAGTCTGCTGCGAAACAGTTCACAAAAAAACATGATTTCTTCGTGTGTGAAGCGCCCCTCATGCCGTTGGTGGGTAAAATACTAGGAAGATATCTTGGCCCAAAGGGCAAGATGCCGAGGCTGCTCCCTCCCGGGAAAGACCCGAAGTCCATAGTTGACGAAACAAAAAAATCCATCAGAATAAACATCAGGGACACTCCGACGATACAGATAGCGATAGGGTCAGAGGATATGCAGGACGTGCAGATAAAAGAGAATGCCGAAAAAGTCCTGGAAGAAATCAAAAAGTCATTGCCTGCAAAAGCACAGATCAGGAATGTGTATGTCAAAACTACGATGGGCAAGCCAGTAAAAATAGGTGTTTTATAATGAAGAAGCAGGATAAACCTAAGTACGTCGAGCAGCTCGCGGGGATGATAGATGACTATTCCGTGATAGGCGTGCTGAACATGCATAAGATGCCTGCGCGTGCGCTGCAGCAGATGCGCGAAAGCATGCGCGGCACCACAGTAATCAAAATGGGAAAAAAAGGCATGATAAGCAGGGCACTAAGCACCTCGAAGAAGAGTGTCAAGGGTCTTGAGGAGAAGCTTGTAGGAGAGCCTGCGCTGCTGCTCACCAATGAAAATCCTTTCAGGCTGTTCAGGCTGATAAAAGAAAATAGGACACCGGCCGCAGCAAAACCCGGGGATGTCGCGTCAAAGAACATAATAATTCCAAAAGGGTCGACAAGCCTTCCTCCTGGCCCGTCAATATCAACCCTGCAGAAAGTCGGGCTCAAAACATCTGTCCAGGGAGGCAAGATAGCAGTCATGGCGGACAAAATAGTTTGCAAGACGGGCGAGAAAATAACGCAGGACCTTGCAGACGTTCTTGCATTGTTGAAAATTGAGCCGATGGAAATAGGGCTTGACCTTGCATTTGTCTGGGAAGACGGCACTGTATACGGAAAAGAAGTCCTGGATGTCAGTGTCGATGATTACATAGGCGAGCTCACGAGATGCGTGACATACGGTGTCAACCTGTCAGTGAACACGGGATACCCGACCAAGCTGACAATACCTTTGATGCTTCAGAAGGCTTTCATGGAGACGAAGGCGCTTGCCATCGAGAGAGATATAGTAGAAAAGGAATTCATAACCGACCTGCTCTCGAAGGCGGAGCGTGCAACAAAAGCCCTTGAAAGCAAAGTTCAGTAATACTAGAAGTACCGTTGTGGTATTTCTGCATAAGAGAATCCACAGGGTTCTCTTCATACTGAGGTGGAATAAAAATGAATTACGTATATTCGGCCTTATTGCTTCACAGCGCCGGCAAAGAAGTGAGCGAAGAAAACGTCAAGAAAGTTGTCTCGTCAGTGGAACAACCAGATGACGCCAAAGTCAAAGCTCTCGTAGCAGCGCTCGAGGGTGTGGACATTGCAGAAGTCATAAGCAAGGCAGCAATGCCGACTGCAGTTGCCGCAGCACCTGTCGCAGCACCAGCAGCTGAGAAGAAAGAAGGTCCAAGCGAAGAAGAGCAGGAAAAGAAGGCTGAGGAAGCCGCAGGCGGACTTGCCAGCCTATTCGGTTAGAGAGTTTTTTGTTTTCCTTTTAATCTCTGTTTTTTCTAATTATAGCTAGGTATGCAACTTACAGTTTCTGAAGAAATTTTTGAGAAATTTCCAGACACTAGAATAGGGATAGTTGTAGCAGCCGATATTGAAAATAGAGGCGTGAATGAAGAGGTATCCAAGCTTCTTGGAGAAATCCAGGCTGCGACAAAGGAAAAATTCGACTTGAATACTCTAATAGAAAATCCTTCTATAGCAACATGGAGAAATATTTACAACGATTTTGGCTCGAAGCCCCGGGATTACAGGTCTTCTATCGAAGCGTTGATAAGAAGCGTCCTCAACGGCAGGGGAATAAGGCATATCAACAAGCTCGTGGATATCTACAATTACATCTCGCTGAAATATGTAGTTCCCGTAGGCGGCGAAGACCTTGGCAAAGCTCAAGGAAGCTTGCATTTGAAATTTTCTGAAGGTTTCGAAAAATTCATCCCATTAGGGAGCTCAGAAGAAGACAACCCCTACAAAGGCGAAGTGATTTATTGTGATGACGGAGGAAATGTGCTTTGCCGCCGGTGGAACTGGAGGGAATCTGACATAACAAAACTTACAGAATCTACGAGCAATGCAGTCATAGTAATAGAAGGTTTTGATTCCTCTGTTGAGGTCGCACTGAGAGAACTTTCTTCCATGATTGGAAAGTTCTGCAATGCAAAAACCAGAACATTCTTAATCAGCAAGAATAATCCTATTGTAAAGTGGTAATATGCTAACTGACAAGGAAGCGAAGAAAAAATATATCAGCGAATTTTACAAGAACCCTGAAAAATATTACGCAACAGAATACCTGAAGAAAGAAGGTTTCTCCCGCGGAATTTGCAGCAAATGTGAAAAACCTTTCTGGTCGACAAATGCAAGGAAAGTCTGCGGCGACCCGTCCTGCGGCACTATACCCTTTTCGTTCATAGGAAACACGCCTGCTAAAAAGCCGCTGGATTACATAGAAGTCTGGAAGAAATTCTCTACGATGTTCAAGAAATTCGGATATACTCCGATAAAACGTTATCCAATAGTTGCAAGATGGAACCCGACTATGGAGTACACAAACGCATCGATAGCCGCTTTCCAGCCTTATGTCATATCAGGAGAAGTCGAGCCGCCTGCAAAGAGACTGGTGATACCTCAATTATGCTTCAGGACAGTGGACATAGACAATGTTGGCATAACGGGGAGCCATAATACTGTCTTCTGTATGATAGGACAGCATATGTTCGTTCCTCCGCAGGAATGGGACCAGAATTTGGTTTTCGGGCACATCCACAACTGGCTGAAAAAAGGTCTTGGACTGCCGAATGATGAAATAATCTTCCATGAAGATGCGTGGGCTGGGGGCGGGAATCTCGGGCCGTGCATGGAGTATTTCTCGAGAGGATGTGAGCTGGGCAATCAAGTCTACATGATGTATGAGCAGACTGGTGGAACTGACGCCAGTCAGTCCGGCATCAGGGGTCTTGACCTCAAAGTTCTTGACATGGGAATGGGACAGGAACGCAATGCATGGTTCTCGCAAGGAGTGAATACTGCGTATGATGCCGCATTCCCGACAACCATTTCTCATTTGATAAGGAGGACGGGATTCGGGTTCGATAAACAGCTTATTGCAAAATATGTGCCTTACGGCGGTCTGCTCAATATAGATGAAATAGATGATATAGACGTTGCGTGGAAATCCGTTGCGGAGAAAACGGGCTTCAGGGTTGAAGAACTGAAGAAGAATATTCTTCCACTTGCTGGAATCTATTCTGTCGCCGAGCACAGTCGCGCCCTACTTATAATGTTCAATGACGGCGCATTGCCCTCGAATGTCGGCGATTCATACAACCTCAGGATAATCCTTCGGCGAATGCTGGGCTTCATAGACAGGTATGAATGGGACGTGGATGTAAAAAAACTTTTCGAGCTCCATGCAAAATACCTGAAACCGCAATTTCCAGAGCTCTCAAAAAACCTGGAAAACGTAGAAAATATTTTTGACATCGAGAATGAAAAATACCAGAAGACTAGAGAGAAATCACGGCAGATCACGGGCAAGATAGTGACAAGGGATATAAATTCCTCGGACTTAGTCATGCTTTACGATTCCCAAGGGATACCACCTGAACTTATAGCGCAGGAAGCCTCGAAGCAGGGTAAATTAATCAACATTCCTGATAATTTCTACGCGCTTGTTGCAGAGCGCCATGAGAAGAAAGAACAGAAGCATGCTACCAAAAAAGAAGTGGACATAGATTTTGGTCATCTGCCTGCAACAAGGGCGCTTTATTTCGACGATTACAAAAGGCAAAATAATACGGCGAAAGTCTTGTCAATAAAAGAAAATTATGTTGTGCTGGACGAGACCGTCGCTTATCCGACATCGGGTGGGCAGCTCCATGACCTAGGAACCATAAACGATGAGGAATTCATAGATGTTTTCAAGCAAGGCCCATTAATAATTCACAAGATGAAACACCCTCCGTCTTTCGTTGAAGGTCAGCAGGTAAAAGTTTCCATTGATGCGCAAAGGCGCCTCAATCTTGCAAGACACCATACAGCCACACACATAATAAACGAGGCAGCCAGACAAGTTCTCGGGAACCATGTCAACCAGTCAAGCGCCTTCAAGGATGTGGACAGGGCGCACCTTGACATAACACATTATGCATCAATAAGTGACGAGCAGCTTGACAAAATAGAGAAAATATCAAACGACATAGTCAAGCAGTCGGTTGTAATAGAGAAGAGTTTCCTGAAAAGGAGCGAGGCCGAGAAGAAGTACGGTGTTGGAATTTATCAGGGCGGGGCTGTACCGGGAAAGGAACTAAGAATAGTGAACATAAAAGGTGTTGACGTCGAGGCATGTGGAGGCACACATCTTGACAAAACTTCAGAAGCAAAAAAAATAGTAATAATTTCCTCTGAGAGAATCCAGGATAATATATCAAGAATAACTTTCGCTTCCGGCGAAGCTGCGGAAAGATATGAGAACGGACAGAAATCAATCATGCATGAGGTTGAGAATATAACTTCTGTGAAAGGAGAGAAGACTTTGGACGCTGCACGTGACCTTTTTGAAAGATGGAAGAAACTCAAGAAAGAGATTGAAATTCAGAGAGGGAAAAAAGCCGAGATGAAAGTATCTGACCTGGAAAAGAAGCTGGTGAACGGCGCGCTTATTGAGAGGGTAGAAGGCGCCGATCTTGGACAGCTTCAGACTTTATCAAAATCTCTCTCTGCTCCGGACAGGTCAATCGTACTGTTCGGGATAAAAGACAGGGTATACGTTTTCGCCTCTGCAGGCACCAACACTGGAAAGGATGCGGAGGAAATCGTTAAGCTTGCATGTGAGAATTTGTCCGGAAGAGGCGGCGGAACCAAGGCCCTTGCGCAGGGCATCTGCAACGACAAGGATAATCTTGACAGCTTTATCGAAAAATTAAGGAGATCTCTATGAGAGAGAGAAACATAATCCGGCAGCTAAGAGAAATGCTAAGCGTAAGCGACAGGGACATACCAAAAACCCTGCTAAGATTCAAGAGAGAGACAGAAGAAATGAAAAAGGAGCTTGAGGCTAGCCCGTCGAATTAATCCTTCCAATCACGCATTCCACAGGCGGCGCTATCAATGAAGAGCAAAGCGAATCGAACAATTTCTCCCTGTTCAAGTCTGGCACGTCAACAGCACCGTTGATGTTTACAATCCTTCCGTATGTTGCCGGTGATTCTATTTTCAAAACAATAAGCTGGACCTGGCCAGCTGAAGTAGTAAATAATTCGGGTGCCTGTTCGACAAACAAGACAAGATTCTTGTCAACGCTGCTATTGTCATAGTAAAATTTCAGAAATGTGAAGCCGCCCTGTATGTACGCATTCTCGAGCTGTGGGCTGATTTCCCCGTCGACAACGAACCTGTCCAGAGGCTGCAGCTGATTAGCAGGCTGGGGGCCGAATCCTGTGAAGACAAAGGCTATCGAAGACATTGCAAATATGAAGATTATACCCAGCGCCATCAGCGTCTTTTGCGTCGATTTTTTCATAGTATCAGCTATTCTCCGACATGAATATGCGCGACGGCTTTTCTGCCTTTCCTTGCGAGCTCCTGGAATTTTTTCAGCGCGTCTGGCGTCTTCAGTACATGAATATCCAAGCCGGATTTCTTTGCGGCATCTATGACAGACTGGTCTATTTTTACCCTGCCCCTGAAGCCTATGCCAAAAATAGCTGCGTCGGGATCGTGAAGGAGGATACGGTCAAGCTCTTTGGAACTTATTTTATTAATTTTCTCCATCTTCTCAATCCCGTTCGCATGCAGAAGAAAATCATCCGTCAGAACCTCTTCGTTTATGTGAACTTTCCCGAGCTCTGCTTTCTTGATTCGCGGCAACATAAAAATCACTGAAAGACGTTCTTTGAACGTCCTGTATATTTTCTGTCTGGAGCAGATAAAAAGTCGCCAGTGCAGGACGCTTTGGCGTCACTCCGCCTCCATCAGGCGCTTCGCAGCCTTTATGAAATTGAGGTCGCGCTTTACTATGAATTTTCCGTCATATGTTTTAGGTCTCTCCTTTTCAAGAACTTTTATGGCGCGCTCTATATTTTTCCATTCCAGCCTGAATCCATCTTCAACCTCTCCTTTATCGAGACATGGTATTCCTTTAACTGTTATTCTTGCTATATAGCAGTAAGATGTTTGTAACTCATTAATATGAGTTCTATGCTCGACAATTTTTCCGACTTCTGAAATTATTTTCGCCTTGTATCCGGTTTCCTCAAGTAATTCCCGTGCAAGAGCGTCTTTTATTGTTTCTCCGATTTCTATGCCGCCGCCCGGCAGTTTGTGATATTTTTGTTTTGAAACATTCATCAAAGCGATTAAATTTCCCTTCAACAAAATAGCACGTGCTGCGGAGCGCTTTACCTGTACGGATTTTTTCGGAATTAATCCTATGTCCTTATCACGAAGTTCTGTGAGTAGTTCCATCATAGCCCTGCCAGGATTCGAACCTGGGTCCGCTGCTTTCTCTGCGTCGCACCAGAGGCAGCTATCCTTGGCCATATTCCCACCATCCGCATGAAACTGGGAAGGTGCCTAGACTACAGGGCTGTCAAGATATTTTTATTTTTCTAACAATTCTTAAGCCTTCTTTATCAAAGCGCTTCACGCGGAAAACCTGACATCGAAAATTTACATGCACCAAAGGGCATTGACGTATTGAAATAGCCATTTCAGACCCAAGAATAGTCTGTAAGAAAGTAAAAATCCTAAGCCTTCATCTCATCGAGCATGCGGCTGCCTTTCTGGGTAATCACATAGCATGTCGAGCCTATGGGATTTATTTCTGACAGAAGATTTTTTTGCGTCAGGTTTTTGGTTACTGAGTCCACCGCATTCTCTCCGCCGCCGTTTGCCTGTAAATAGCGCTTCAGCTCCGGCCTTGTAATCAGCTGGTGCTCTGCCACCTTCTTCAGTATTTTTTTCTCAATTGCTGTCAGCATAATATCAGATAGTGTTCCTGCGCTTTATTTAAAAGTTTGTATGTTAGAATCAATACAAGGTGAAGAAGATGAGCGTAATTGGTTTCAACTTTACTGCGGTCAATGCAGTTTCAGAAGAGAAAAACATCAAGGGAGACATCAGCATCAACAGTTCTCCGAACATCGAGAGCGTTGAAAGACATGACCTCAGTTCCATAGGCATACCTGAAGCCGTGGAAATGAAATTCAAGTTCACAACCGCCTACGAGCCGAAGGCCGGGCAAATAGAATTCAAGGGAAACATACTTTACCAGGTTGAAGATGCGAAAAAGATCGTCAAGCAGTGGAAGGACGGGAACAAGGTGGACGAAAAAATTGCGCTCGATGTGCTCAACACTATCTTCAGGCGATGCCTCTCCAGAGCAGTAGAGATGGCGGAC
>JAGVVU010000061.1:0-2241 GCA_018304605.1 Candidatus Aenigmatarchaeota archaeon
GAACCCTATTGTGGACACACAATAGGGTTAGTAACTAGAGGGTGTTGTGCTTTCACAACACCCTCCCTGCTGATTTTCTCATAGGTTTTCTACAGAGCCAGAACGCTTTGATTATAGTTCTTGTGATAACCATGGGAAATATCTATATGTTACCTGCCTCAAAAGGCTTGGCTGAATTTGACGGAAAAGGATTACATATCGCGCTTCATTATGATGAAAATGCAAAACCGCTTACTGAAAGAATGCGTGCCGATCCAAAATTTGGAATAGATTTTTACAACATACTTCTGGCAAATGGCCGCGCCATAGCAATTGACTCTGCAAACAGGATAGGGGCTGATACTGGCAATCCTGTGGAGGCAAATTTTGAGTATGAACAAGATGGTCCTGACACCATTGAAATTTTTGATGACAGCAGAATGATTAGCCGTACCAATGGATTTGTGAGTCTAATGTGGGAAGCCGAGGCGGCAATAAACCTGTACCAAATATGCCATGTTCATTTTGACCCGGAAAATATAATTCCTGCAGATACTGAGGGCTGGTTTGAAAAAAGCGGACAATACAAGCACCTAAACAGGGAAACTTTTGTGTTTGTGCCGGGAGAACTAAAAGATAAAAAATTCGGCGATGGACTTTCGACTCCTGTTGTTTACAAGTCTGAAAGAACTATAAACGGGTTTGTGCCTGAACTCCAGACAAGCGAGCCGTCAGATGCACCGTACATCTTCATGCCGGATGACCAATTATCACGTATGTTGTTCGGTATTGGCGAATGGGAAGGCAACTGGCTGGAGCATTTCAGAGATTTTCATACAAGCATAGTTCGAGAAAAATAAATTAACTCTTCATCTTTCTGGTTGAATGCGTCCCGTGCTTTTTCATCTTTATGACGATTATCTTCTTTTCGCGTATGTAGTCGCCTGTCTCGATGTCCGGAAGCCTCTGGTCGTAGCCAAGAACGATTATGTCCGGCTTGTGCTTCTTCACGACGCCCACGAAGCTTTTGGACGAACCGACGACTACCTTGTCGGCTATGCCCAAATCCTGCAAAGCTTTCTTCCGCTTCGCCGCAGGCACTGCGTAGCCCCGACTGTTGTGCTTTTCGTGAGCAAGGACGACAACAAGATACCCGAGCTTCTTCGCTTTCTTGAGGAGCCATACGTGGCCGGGATGTATGCGGTTGAACTTGCCGCCTGTCAGGACGACTTTCATAATCAATTTATCTCTTCTGCAAGAATTATAAAGTATGAAATCTGAAAGATCGAAAGAATTTGACGGAGATTTATTGTATCAGTTCGTCGAAAGTTTAAAAGATATTAAAAATGGCAGAATGAGAAAAGTGAAATAAACTCGGTTCTTTTATTTACCTTGGCTTCGAATGTCCCCACTTCTGCATGGCAGCGGCGAGCTCTTTATGCTTCTTAGCCTTCTCTTCAAGAGAAACGCCAGACATGTGAGCCTCGATGGCTTGCATCGCTGCCTTTGCGCCAGCCCTTGTTCCGTCCGGATGCCCGTGAATTCCGCCGGACACCAGCAGGCAGATGTCTGTGCCAAGTATATCCAGTATATCAGGTATAAGACCCGGGTGCACGCCGCCTGAGGAGACCGGCAGGACCGGCTTTATCTTGCCCCAGTTCTGAGGCAATATCGGGAAAGAGTCTTTTGATTTTTCTCCCCTGAGCGTCCGTGCCGTTATTTCCCTTTCAATGTCCATGACCTCGCCCTTGCCGCCCACGAGCTTTCCTACGACCGTGCCCACATGAATCTGGTCGACTCCAACAAGCCTCATCATCTTTGCGAGAAACAGCATGCTGATGCCGTGCTTGGGGTTGCGGTCAAATGACGCGTGCATAGCGCGGTGGGCGTGTATCGCCAGATGATAATCGTTGCAGACCTCGCGCAGCGTCTGGACGCCTGCTGAGCCTGCTGTGACAACGTCAATCATTGCGTATTCCCAGCCGAGGTCGTGCAGCATCTTCGCGCGCTTGATCATAGTGTGAGTCGGTCCGGTTATGTTAAGCAGCGCAGACTTCCTGTCCCCCGTTTCTTTTTCAGCCTTGTCACGCATCCTGGCGCAAAGCCTGATGCGCTCCTCGAACCTGTTGAATGATGTTGTTGTCAAATTCTCGTCATCCTTGAGAAGCTCGAAGCCTCCCATCCATGTCTCGTATCCCACTTCCGCATGCTCACGGGCGCTGAACCCTATCTTGGGCTTGGGCACCGCTCCGGTTATAGGGC
>JAGVVU010000061.1:2292-5272 GCA_018304605.1 Candidatus Aenigmatarchaeota archaeon
AGGGCGCTTCTTCACATTGAGCATCTTTCTCAGGCCGTCGATGCCGAACTGCGGGCCGCGGAAATGTTTTATGTAAACTGGCGGAAGAGAAACGTCAACAAGCCTAAGATTGTCCAATGCCTTCATGCCAAAGATATTGCCGGCTATCCCGCTCAACAGCTGCGGCATGTTGCCCGGGTCCCACAAGTCGATGGGGTAAGCGACCTTTGCATAATACCCGCCGCCCGACTTTCGGATGTCAAATGCGGTTGCCATGGTTCCCTTGATGCGCTTCGGCATTCTCGCAAGCGTCGTCCACGTTCCAGCAGAGCTTTCTGATGCAATCCGGCCAGCTGCCTCTTTGACTGAGATCCCCTTTGCTGGCTCGAAATAGAACAAGCAAACAACGTCTGTTTTCTTTGGCTTGTAGCTTTCATTGACAAAGTCGGTGTACCACTCGAATGACATAGAAGAAATATGTGTAAGGGCTATAATAAGATTTTTTATTGCGAGGCTTTGTTGAAAAAAGCCCTTCTGTTGAATAATGATTAATTCTGCTGAAAAATGGGTTTTGTGGGTTAAACTCTATTATCCTCTATAAACTTTAGCATTTGTGCAACAGTATTGAACATCTTTTTTCTACCACTTTGAATGTGTTGTATTCTACCGCACCACAGGCTTTTTCTTGTATCTTTGTCTACAGAGTTTTCCCTAACTATTCTATATGTTTTTGTGTTGAATAATTGTATTTTAAACGCTGGACTTTCAGCATCTTTTCTTGATACTACCTCATTTCCCATAAAATCACCTAACAGTGAATTAAATCAGAAGCAGATAAATATCTGCGGGCTTTAGCCCGCAGTATTTTTGCAAGAATGCAGTTTAATATGAACGACCTGAAGGTCGTAGTATTAAACTAGCTGCATTCATTGCCTCGAACTGCACTACCGTGCCTGGCCTGACTTTAGACAGGTTCGTTTCCGCATAGCCCTTGATCTCCCCGCGGGGCATTATTATCCTCACGGAAAGATGCCTGATCGGGACCCACTGGATCTTCGGGACTGCCTTCAGTTCAGTCCCTGTGAACTCAGAAACATTGCCGAGCTTTATATTGCAGAGGTCCTTCAGCCGCACTTCGAGCCCCTTGTACGCGTCGAAGTCCTTGTCATCAATGAAGAATGTGTTGCTTAGAGAGAAAGTCCTATATCCATGCCTCTCCTCGGGATGCAGCGGGATGGCTGCCTTCTTTATCTTGAAGCCTTTTACCATGATTCGCTTCGGGTTTGGAATGAAGAAATAGCGGTCGGCTGCCCTGTCAACCAGCTTCCTGTTGTAAGCCGCGAGATTCTCGAAAGATATCGTTATATCAGAAGGCTTCGGCCCTATGTCAATTATGATCTGCCTCAATGCGTCGGACTGGAAGCCGCGGCGGCGAAGCGCCTGTAGCGTCCCGAGCTTTGGATCGTCCCAGCCGCTGAATTTCCTGCGGGCTACGCCCTCGCGGATCTGGCTCTTGCTCAGCACCATGTCGTTCATGGAAAGCCTTCCAAGGGTGACGACGACGGGATAGCTCCATCCCATGTGCTGGTAAAGGTAGCGCTGCTTGACCTCGTTGGTGCTGTGTTCCTGGCCCCGCATTATATGAGTCACATTAAGAAGGTGGTCGTCTATGGCAGAGGCGAAATTGTACAGCGGCCAGACGTGTTTCTTGACCAAGGGATGCCTTGGCTTGTCAACGATGCGGAAGGCCGGCCACTCGCGGACCGCAGGATTCTTCGCATCGAGATCGGTCTTGATGCGGAGTACAGCCTGGCCTTCCTTGAAGCCGTGCGAGAGCATCCTCTTCCACTTGCGCATGTTTATCTTGGCGTCGTTTGACCTGCACGGGCACGCGCGGCTGTTGTTCTTCAGCTTCTTCCAGCTCTCGCCGCAGGTGCAGACATAAGCAGCATTGAGCTTGATCAGGTCTTCCGCGTGTTTGTAATATATGCTGAGCCTCTTTGACGCGACGACCTCCTGGTTCACCTTGATCTTCAGCCATTTCAGGTCGTCGCGAATCCATTTGTAGAATTTCTTCTCAGGCACCTTGATCTTGGGATCCGTGTCGTCGAAGCGCAGAATGAACTTCCCCTGATATTTCTTTGCATACTCATCGCAGAGCAAAGCAGGGCGTGAATTGCCGACATGCAGCGCACCGTCAGGGTTCGGAGCGAACCTCACGACGAAGCGCTCGCGTCCAAGCTCAAGATCCGGCAGTCCCTTGCGCTCCACGCGCTTGACCGGCGTGTATCCGCCGAGTTTTTCGAGCTCGGATTTCTGCTGATTCAGCGACAAGCGGTTTATTTCCCGGACTGCTACTTCTATTTCTCCCGTTATCTGCTGGACCCGGCCACGCAAATCAGGGTATTCAGACAGCAGCTTGCCCACGACGCTTTTAGCTTGTGCTGTACCCTCATGCTCAACTGCATTGATTAATGTATATTTCTTGATCAAATCGTCCAAGAATGAACACCTTTTCAGTCATAAGTCTAGTTATTTAATTATCTATTGTCAGCAGAACATATATAGTTGACCCAGAAGAAATTTAGACGTTTCTGGGTCAACTTATACAAGGAGAATCGAAGATTCTCCTGTACAGGTGAAGCTTCGCTTCACCTTATAGCGCTCAAGAAAGTATAATATCCGAAATATTTTCTTAGAGCGCTATAAATATCTGCGGGCTTTAGCCCGCGGTATTTTCGCATGAAAGTAGAATATCATGAACGACCTGAAGGTCGTAGTATTAAACTACTTTCATTGCGATAAAGTAAACTTTTCTTAGAAAGAAAAGTTTAATCAAAAGAAATCGAAAGAAAAGTTTAATCAAAAGAAAAAATGGCGTCCAAGTATGAGTATTATGAAATTTTATTATAAAAAAATGGAATTTGAAGTGCCTGAAAGCGTCTACGAGCCCCGCGAGGACAGCATGCTTTTAGCGAAGACTTTGGAAAGGCTAAAGCTG
>JAGVVU010000028.1 GCA_018304605.1 Candidatus Aenigmatarchaeota archaeon
ATGATTGAATTTTTCTTTAGCCTTTGAATCAATTTTATTGGAATTTAGGAGGTTTTCAGCTGCAGAGAAAAATTCCTTTAATAGTGGTGCACCAGCTTCTTTCGAAGTCCCAGCACCCATTATGTAGACAATTTTCATTGAAGATCCTTTACTCGAAAAATTTATTAAACTACTGTATTTCGAGCATATCAAAATGTCTTATATCTATGTCTGAGAAAATTCCATCGCATTTGTCTTTAACAAACTTATACAGGTTTTTATCAGTCAATGCCAATATTTTCCTTTTTGATCTAATTTTTGATAAATAAAGGCAATCTACAATGCATTTACGTACATTTGAATTTGCCGACGTTTTTGCTTTTCCACCAGCGACCTCAATAACAATACTCTTATCAACCGATACCAAGTCAAATTCGTGATATTTTGGTTTTCCATCAGATTTTGTACCAATAATCAATTTCCTCTTAGAAAACTTAAGACTTGTCTCTTTCTCCATTTTCCTCTTTACAAACTCCTCTTCTTCCATTCCGGTAGGTTTTGGTATATCTATTACAATCTCGGATTCGGCATTAGCCAAAATATCTTCTTCCATAAGAACTCCCTTTTAGTAAAATCCTTAAAAATCATACTTTTCTAGACTCAGTCAAAATCTTTATATCGCATAAAACCTCATAACTCTCTTTTATCAATACGTCACATTGTTGTAGAATAGAACCTACTATTAAAGACCTCAGTTGAGTAAATTGGGGCATAGTAACCAACGGTGTGAAACTCATATCAAGTTGAATATTTATTTTTCTTACTATTAGTTCATATTCATAATAGAGGTGATTTATTTTCTTAAGAAAACTAAGGTCTAAAGTTGTCAAGCCTTTTGAAGAAACGGCTTCCCATGTGCTTAATTGTAAATTATAGTAAATTACATAGTTTGGAGTAGCCAATTCACGTTTAATCTGTTCTAATAGTTCTATATTTTTCCCTATTTCGTCCCTTAGAGAATTTAGTATATCCCACATTTCTTGGGATTTTTTATGTCTTTTGATCCTTTTGTCTATAAAAATTGCACCAAGAATACCGATTATTGCACCTATTATCGTAGCCAATAAATTACTAAGAAAATTCGACCAAAAAATAAGATCGTCTAAAAACAGAACCATTCAATAGCTTATACTCAAAAATATTAAAACCCCCTTTCCTTAACACCCAATACGAAACACCCATATATTTAACAATGCAAGGGATGACGTTGTCCTAAAGATTTTACCTTAAATCCTCTCGCTGGATATTTCTTCTATGCGACTTTCTACAGGCACGCCACTTGACAAGCTCCTTGACGGGGGCATAGAGGACGAAGCAATCACGAACATATACGGCCCTCCGGGATGCGGAAAGACGAACATAGTTCTTTCCACTGCTTTGTCGTGTTGCGAGTCGGGCAAAAAGGTGATCTATATTGATACCGAGGGCTCCTTTTCGCTTGAGCGTTTTGGACAAATAGGCGGCACCGAGAAGCATCTGAAAAATATAAAATTCGTGCAAGTGTACTCATGGAGCGAGCAGCACCGTGCGTTCAAGGAGCTTGAAAAGGCTGTTGACAAGACAGTTGGCTTGATAGTTATAGATTCAATGGTCGCCCTTTACAGGCTTGAGATGGACGACAAGAACTTTCAGGAAATAAACAAGCAGTTAGCGACGCAATACTCCATTTTATCGAGGATCACCCGGACAGAAAGGATACCGGTCATCATAACCAACCAGGTCTACGGCAAGAGCGGCGAGGTCGAGCTGACATCCCGTACGATAGCAAAATACTGGAGCAAGACGCTCGTGGAGCTTCGTCGCACCGAAAAGGAAAGTCATCGGCTGGCTATCCTCAGGAAACATCGCAGCATCCAGGAGGGCCGCTCAATAGAATTTGTAATAGCCAAGGATGGCCTGAAGCAGGTGGGCAAGTTCAGTATTTTATAAGCATTTTTGTTAGCATTTAGGTATGCTTGCCGTCAAGATGCTTGGAATAATAGACATAGTGACCGCGCTTGCGATTTATACGAACATAACCTTGTTTTTCCTTACGGTTCCGGCTCTACGGGCTGGTGGACATAGTCTCTGCATTTGTCATACTTTTCAATAATTTCAATCTTCCGGGCGTGATAGAAATATTCCTGATTTTGATATTGTTGTTCAAGGGCATCACAAGCCTTCTGTAAAAAAGAAAATAAAAACTTATTGCCTGGATTTTCCGGTCTAGTTCTATGTCTAGTTGTTATTATTGTTCATTTCTATACCCCCTTTTTCAAATCGGCCGAGTATTACATCAGCGACTCCCGGTTCATCGGGAACGGCGTGCAGACCCGGATGTCGTCGCTGCCGAGGATGAATTGCATGACCCTGTTCAGGCCAATGCCGCATCCCGCGTGCTGTATCGGGTGTTCCCTGACTATGTCAAGATACCATTCGAAGTCCTTGATGTCCTTTCCTCTTCTGGTCAGCTTCTCGTACATTTCAGATTTGAGAAGCTTTTCCTTCAGCAGGCCGAAGTCATGCTCCCTTTCCGCCGCGCCGGCAGCCTCGCCGCTGTGCGGGAGGATCAGGTCGCAGCTGTTCACAAGGTTGCCGTTTCTTTTCATGTTGAAGAATTTTATTTTCTCCGGATAGTGCGTTATGAAGAGCGGCTTGTCGCCTGCCAGGAGCTTTTCATGCATGCTCTTCAGGTCGTCTCCCCATGAAATGTTTATTCCGTTTGACTGGAGTTTCTCGATGGCCCTGTCGTATGTCATGCGTGCAAAAGGTTTTCTGACTGCCTTCAGCCTGTTTGTGTCTATCCCGAGATTTGCGAGCTCCCTGCATGACGCGGCTGCGTGTATCATTTCATAGACTATGTTCTCTATGTGGACCAGCAGTTGCTCAAAATCTCCCGGAAACTCTATTTCCGCCAGCGTGAACTCGGTCAGGTGGCGGTCGTCTATCTCCCCCTCAGCCCGGAAGCTGGGGCCGATGCAAAAAACTTTGCCGAGCCTCGGGATGAGCGCTTCCAGGTACAGCTGGCCTGTCTGGACCAGGTATCCGCTTTCCCCAAAATACTCGACCTCGAACAGCGTGTCTATATTCTCGCATGCGCCCGTAACTTTTGTTATGTGAGGCACGGTGACCTCTGTGAAGCCTTCCTTCTCGAAGTAGTGCCTCGCAGCTGCAAGCGCTGTTGACTCGATCCGTGCTATGGGAGCGAGTTCCATGCTTGCCAGGACCGCAGGCCTGTTGTTTGTCTGCTTCAGGTGGTCGAGCTGATTGTATAGAATTCGTTTTGTCTCTGTTATTGCAGTCATAAAATCCCTCCATTTTTACGGAGGGGAGAATTCAGGTTTTCTGTAAACCCTACCCTACTTCGTCCTTCCAGCTTATAAAGAAGCTGTCGCGCAAAACTAATTTATACTCACGAAAACAAAGTAATATTTTCTGAGAACTAGTTATGCAACAGGAATTCCAGCTGTTTCTTGGAATGATTGTCGTATAAGCCACTTATCAGATTCTGAAATATCTGCCATTTCTTATGATATATGTAAGTAACCTCCTCCGAATCATAAATCTTGGGGCTCGCCAGAAGAAATGCCAATTCCTTGAGCAGATAAAATACTCCTTCGTCAATTGCACTTTCCATATCAGCCTTCTTTGATTTGCCTGTAAGGACTTCTTTTGTTGCGTTTCTTGCGTCTTGCCTGAAGATTTCGTTTTTGTTATAAAGACTTATTATATTTTTGTATTCAGTTCGATATGCGTTGTTTGAAGCAACATCCTTCCATTCGGCTATAATTATTTTTCCGTCTAATCCAGAGATAGCCCTTCTTGCACGATTGAGAAGTAGGTTGGCATTCAGTCTTGCCTTCTTTTTTGATTCAGGAACATTGTATCCAATAGCATTGAAAGTATGATCTGCAGGCTCGTCAGGTGAAATAATGACTACATCGGAGAATTTCCTAGAAGCAAAGATTGCAATCTCTCTTATTATGTTTTCCTTGAAATAGCTATTTCCGGAACTCATCCAGATTATTGCAACCGAAGTCATATAATCAATTTTCTGATTCAGTAATAAATAGTCATACTAACGGTTCCAGTACCTGTACTTTTACATTTCCCTCGAGCAGCTTGGCGAATTCTTCCGGGTCTGCGTTGATGCCGCTTATTCCATATTTGTCCGAGTTGTAGTGCATCGGTATCGCAATCGCCGGCTTGACAACCTTCGCAGCCTCTGCAGCTTCCTGAATCGTCATGGTGTAAGTGCCGCCGACAGGAAGAAGGGCCAGATCAACATGGCCGATTGATGCCATTTCAGGTATTTTGTCGGTGTCTCCCGAATGATATATCACCTTCCCGTTCATCTCCATCAAGTATCCGATCCCGAGGCCGCGGGGATGAAACGGGTTGCCAGGAGACCTGAATTTGTTTATGTTGTAGGCATCGATCCCGGTGATTCTTACGCCGTTGACGCTGGTTGTTTTGTCTATGTTCATCGGGGAGCCGAAGCCGAGCTTTTTCATGACCCCGGGAGGCCCGAACACTTTTGTGCGTTCCCCCCTGAGTCTTCTGATGTTCTCGACATTGCAATGGTCGAAATGCTCATGCGTTACAAGAACCATGTCAGCATCTTCTGTCTCGTCTGGCAGCACGTGAGGATCGACGTAAACTCTCCTGGATCCTTCTATGAGAAAGGACGCATGTCCGAACCATGTCACAGTTATGTCGCCGATTTCTATCGAATTCATGACAGTCATTATGAAAGAAAACTTCAAAAACTCTGGATTTAATATCTGGCAGCATTCAAGGATTTAAACTATATGGAAAATTCTATAGACGATGCCAAGCCACAACGTTTCGCGCGCCATGTCAACGCAGCATCCTGACAATGTGACGCAGCCTTTTTTTTCCGACAATTCAGAGCTCGGCGGCGAGGATGAGATAAAGGAGGTCTTCTATGCGTTCTCCCATCTATCATGCCGTGAGCAGCTCTGGGACTGCGAAGGCAAGGAAGTCGACAACTTCGTGGTGAAGAAATTATTGAGCAAATACGAGCCCTATTTCTCGAAAAACAGGCTTGGCGACAATGTATTCCTCACGCTGAGAGTGCCGAACCCTGCTGTCGAAAGGAGCGAGGCGAAAATACTTCTCGAGACGTTGGAGAGCATACCAAGGAATTTTGACACGGCAAAGCTGTTCCATGAGAACGACATAGCTCCAATTTTCGAAATAGCCCTCCCGATGACAACGAGCCACATGGAATTGGTGCGCATAGCCGAATACTATCGCAAGCACGTCGTCGGGAAGCAGCACAACACCCTTGGCAACGTCACGATTGCCGAATGGATAGGGAAATTCCAGCCTGAATCGCTGCGGCTGATCCCCCTAATGGAGGAGAAAGACTCCATTCTCGGGGCTGACAAAATCACGGAAAGCTACATCAACGAGGAAAAGATCAGCGACTACCAGCGTGTTTGGCTGGCGAGGAGCGATCCTGCCCTGAACTACGGGAATCTTGCGACCGTGCTTTTGCTCAAGATCGCTTTCCAGCGGCTGCATGATCTTCAGGAAAAAGCGTCTATTGACATACTTCCTATATTGGGTTGCGGCTCCGCGCCGTTTCGCGGAAATTTCAAGCCGACGAACATCAAGAACTGCCTTGAGGGTTATCCGAGCGTCTATACGTTTACGCTTCAGTCTGCATTCAAGTACGACTACAAGATAGATGACGTAATGGCAGCCGTAAAGCACCTCAACAATTCAAAGCCTTCCAAGCCCACACAAGTCGATGAAACACGCCTAAGTGATATAATTGACAAGCTGATAGAAGAATACCAGCGGCAGGTCAGGCTTGTGGTTGACGCTGTCAACAATATTTCGCCCTACATTCCGTCCCGCAGGAAAAGAAAGCTGCACATAGGATTGTTCGGTTATTCCAGAAGCTTGAACGGCATGAGATTGCCGCGAGCTATAACTTTTTGCGCAGCCATGTATTCCTACGGACTGCCGCCTGAGCTCCTTGGACTGAATGCGCTCAGCGAGAGCAATCTTGATTACATAAAAGACATCTATCCGAATTTTGGCAATGACCTGAAAGACTCGATGCTTTATCTGAACAAGGACAACCTTGGGATATTTCCCGAGGAGGTCGGCAAAGCGATAGAAGAAACGTGCAGCAGGTTCCCCTTCGAAGCTGACGAGAAGCACAAGAAAGTGACATCAATAATCGCAGACGACCTGATGCACAAAAATCACAAGGTCCTTTCGGAGAACATCACCCGCGCAGGATTCATACGCGGGTTCCTTGGCTAAGACGGAACATTTTTCCCAGAGAAAAATATTTCAAAGACTCTACTTTCTTCTCCCTGAACACCGGATCTATGTCAAGATAAACAACTCTTCTGTCGGGCCCGACATAAGCAAAAGCCTCGTCAGCAGGATGTTCTAAATCTTGCGATCCGCCTGCTGTCATGTCCTCTGTAAAAATCCCTGCCCGCCTGTCGCAAATAACTCCTATGCAAAATCCGGGAACCTCTTTGCCTTCAGCATCGAGTTCTTCCGCATTGAGGCAGTAATTCTCAAACCATTTGATCTGGCTGCATAGAGTCCAGTCATTATATAATTCTGTCCTGAAAATTCTCAGGGCAACATAAAGCCCGGAAGAAGTCCTGCCAGTCCTGTAAAGATGGACCTGGCCGAAACCGAATGGCTCAATGTCTCCTGCAAAAGCTGCCCCGCCTTTGTCCAGAATTTGTGGTGTAAAGGAACGCTTCACTTGCTGGGATTTGCCAAAGTACATGTTCGAAGTATTTCAGAAAAGCTTAAGAATTAGATTTCACTTCTTCCTTATGCGTCTTCTGATGGAGCGTGAGAGATCGCTTCGTCTTGAAGTATTTCCCGCATTCGCATCGAAGCTCGGCGGCTTCCTTGCTCGCCTTTCTGCTGGCTATCTGCGCCTGCTTCAGCCTGTTTTTGTCAAGCCAGTCTTCCTTTGTCTTGCACATCGGGTCCAGGCACATCCTGAAAGGCCTTGAGCCGGCCTTCTGCACCTGTATGATCGGCTGCTTGCAACTGTCACAGCTTTTGTCCGTGGACATTATCAGGCCTTCGCGCGGCAGCGGGAAGCCTGTCCGGCATCCTTTCGGGTATCCTGAGCATCCGACAAATCGCTTCCCTGTTCTCCAGTTCTTATGCACCTTTAACATGCCGCCGCAGTTCAAACAGATGCCAAGTTTTGACTGCTTGTCCTGGGTAGCAATGACAGATTCTGTGAGCAGGTCTCCTATCTTCTTCTCCTTCTTCCTGAAGGCCTCGCATATTTTTGTTATCCTTTTCTTGGCATCGTCCAGCACATCTTCGCGCTTCGCCTTCCCAGTCTCTATCGAATCGGTCATTTCCTCGAAATGACCGGTCAGTTTTTCAGATACCACGTCCGGCACATTCTTCTCAAGTATGTCCGAGAGTTGCTCGCCGAGCTCTGTCACCTCTATGCTTTTCCCTAGAAGGTACCCCCGGTTGTACAATATCTGAAGTATCTGGGCCCGTGTTGCTTTTGTTCCGAGGTTTCTCTGCTCCATCTCCTTGAGCACAGATCCCTGGGAGAATCTTGCCGGCGGCTGGGTCTCCTTTGAGAGCAGTTCGACCTTCTTTACCGGCACAGTGTCGCCAATCTTGATATTAGGGAGTATGATCTCCTCGCGCTGGGCGTACTTGCCGTAGAGCGAAGTCCAGCCAGGCTCGATGGTCTTCTTCCCGCTAAGGTTGAATACCACTCCGTTTGCATCAAGCTCAATTTTATTTGACTCCCGCTTGGCAGGCTGGCCGAACACCGCGAGGAACCTGCGCACGACAAGGTCGTAGACTTTCTGCTGCTTGTCGCCTATTTTCTTGAATACACCCGTAGGATATACGGCCGGATGCGCGGCGTCAGTCCTGTTGCCTTCTTCAGGCCTGAGCTCTCCGGCAAGCAACTGTTTTGATTCTTTTTCATAACTCTTCTGTTTTCCAAGCTGGGTGATTATCTTCTTGTAATTGATATCCTTCGGCAGCTTTTCGCTCGACGTGCGCGGGTAAGAGATCATCCCTGACTGGTAGAGCGTCTCGGCGATGCTCAGTCCCTGCTGCGGCGAGTATCCGAAATAACGATAGATGTCTGCGAGCATTGATGTCGTGTTGTAGGGCTTCGGCGGGGCCTGCGTCATTATTTTCTTGGTGATGTTCTTTACCTTGGCGGATTTCACGCCGGATTTCTTGGCTGCGAGCTCGGCTTCCTTCTTGTCCCATATTTTTTTCCCGTATTCAGCTGTCAGTAGCTGCTTGCCGATCTGTACCTGCATCTGGATTTCCCAGTACGGGTCGGACTTGAATGCCTTTATGCGCTTCTCGTGCTTGGTGAGCATGTGCAGCACGGGTCCCTGCACGCGCCCTGTGGAGATTATCCTGAAGCGTTTCGCGCTGCTCTTCACTGCGAGCGTTAATGCACGAGTAAAAGATATTCCCCAGTAGAAATCAAGGTAGTGCCGCGTCAGGCCGGACTCGATGAGGTTCTTGTTCAGCTTCGTCGGGTGCGCATAGCTGTCGAGCAGCTCTTCCTTTGTCATCGTCGAGAATTTCATGCGAGAAGCATCCTTCCTTCCCAGGACGAATTTTAGTATGTTGAATCCTATTACCTCTCCCTCGTCATCGTAGTCAGTTGCTATTATTACATCCTTCGCATCCTTGGCCAGCTGCTCGATGTTCCTGAAGTAAGGCTCCGTGAATTTCGCGAACTTGTTTGCCTGGAAGGTCGGGACCCACTCGACATTGAATACAGGGTAAGCCCAGCCCTTGTCGGACTGCTTCAGCGTGAACAGGTGGCCGACCGCAGGGACTGTCACGAACTTCTTTCCGTCCCTTTCGAATTCGTACCAGAAGACCTTTTCCCCTATCTTCTTCGGCTTTCCGTCTGCCAGTGCCTCTGCTATGCTTTTTGATGCGCTCGGCTTTTCAGTTAGAATAAGTGTATAGCTCATTTTTCCACCGGAGAATAATCATCTACAAACATTTGTTTGCTTCATCTGGCATATAATATAGCAAAAAGCTTTAAAAAGTGTTCGACGGCCCGATGACCTTGACGCCGTTCATGTAAGGCTGCAGTGCTTTTGGCACGGTTATCGTCCCGTCCTCCTGCTGGTAATTCTCTATTATTGCCACGGGCGTCCTGCTCATCGCGAGCGCAGTATTATTGAGCGTATGCACGAACCCGGCGGGAGGTTTTCCCTCTGCTTCGCGATATTTTACGTTAAGCCGCCTCGCCTGGTAATCGGTGCAGTTGCTGTTTGAGCCGATTTCACGGTATTGACCGTCAGCCATCAGAAATTCCGTATCGTATTTCTTCGCGGCTATGATGCCTATGTCCCCGGTGCATACGTTGACCACGCGGTAAGGTATGCCGAGCGCCTGGTACAGTTCCTCGCTGTTCTTCTGCAGCTCTTCATGTATTTTCCAGCTGTCCTCTGGCAGGCAGAATACAAACTGCTCTATCTTGTTGAAGTGGTGCGTGCGGAAAAGCCCTCTCGTGTATTTGCCATGAGCACCTACCTCCTTCCGGAAGCATGCTGATATGCCGATGAGTCTTATCGGGAGCTTGTCAGCAGGAATTGTTTCATCCATGTACATCGCAGCCATTGGGTGCTCGCTCGTGGCTATAAGGTGAAGGTCTTCTCCCTCAATCTTGTAGAGAACATCCTCGAAATCAGCCAGGCTTGTCACGCCCTCGTACGCTGCTCTTGACATCATGTAAGGCGGCCTTATCAGAGTGTATCCTTTTTTAGCCAAAAAATCGACCGCGAATTTCTGAAGAGCCAGCTCAAGCATCGCAAGGTCTCCTTTCAGGTAGTAGAATCCGTGCCCGGCTATCTTCGCTGCCCGTTCAATGTCAAGCAGCCCAAGCCCTTCCGCGAGCTCGAGATGGTTTTTCGGCTGGAAGGCGAAGTGTTGCTCGCCCCATCTTTTTACCTCCGTATTTTCTGTGTCGTCCTTCCCGACCGGCACACTTTCGTGAAGCATGTTTGGTATCTGAAGAAGCATTTTTCTGCAAAGAGCGTCAAGCTCGACGAGACGCTCGTCTAATTTTTTGATTTTGCCGGGAAGCTCGACAGCTTCTTTCATCGATGCGGACGCATCTTTTCCCTGAGACTTTAGTTCCATTACAGTATGAGTTATCGTATTCCTTTTCTGCCGCAGCTTCTCAACATCCTGCAGAATATCCCGCCTTTCCTTGTCGGTCTCGATGAACTCGTGAAGCATGTGCACGACAGACGGATCGTTCCTTTTTGCAAGGTTGTCAAGAACAACTTCAGGTCTTTCTCTTATGAGTTTTATGTCAAGCATAACTAACTCTCACCATTTGCTTCTTTAAAAAACTGCTTCAGGTATGTCTCCATGAAATTATGCCTGTCTTCGGCAAGGAATTTGCCTGCCTTCGTATTCATCCTGTCCTTTAACAGAAGAAGTTTTTCATGAAAATGATTGATTGCGGAACCTTCGTTTTTCTTGTACTCGTCAAAGCTCATGTTGTTTCTTATCTCTACGGCTGGATTGAAAATTGGTATGTTCTTGTAGCCTGCGTAGGTGAATGCACATGCTACGCCGAACGCGCCTATGGCATCCAGCCTGTCGGCATCCTGAACGACTTTCCCTTCAAGCGTCTGAATCTTGTTTTCTTCTGCCGAGCCCTTGAAGGATATGTTTTCTACTATGTGCACTATTTTATCAATCGTATCTGAGTCAAGTCCAAGGGATTCGAGCCATGACTTTGACTTGAGTGTAGTCCCGTTTTCATTGAACTTGAAATCGTCTATGTCATGCAGAAGCGCCGCCATTTCTACTATGAACATATCGGCACCCTCTTCCTGCGCTATTTTCTTTGCAGTCTTCCAGACGCGCTCTATATGGAACCAGTCATGCGTGGCGTCCTTGTACTCTTTCATATTCTGCTTCACATATTCCTCTGTCCTTTCTATGGCGTCTTGCATACAGTTAGTCTGATGCCAAGGTTTTTTAAAATGTATCATGGCAATTAATTGTATGCACAAAGCCCTGCTTCTGCTGAGAAAAATCCCGCGCGGCAAAGTAACGAGTTATGGGGAACTGGCAAAGGCTACAGGGTCCAGTCCTCGCGCCATCGGACAGGTAATGCGCCGCAACGAGCATCCGGAACTATACCCATGCTACAAGGTCGTCGCGTCTAACGGCAGGATTCATGGCTATGGCGGCTGCCTGAAGGGCGGCAAAGTTGATAAGAAAATATCGCTTTTGAAAAAAGACGGGATAGAAATAAGGAACAAAAGGGTTGACTTGGCGAAGTACTTGCACAGGTTCTGATTTTATGATAATAAGACGCGCGAGGCTGTCGGATTATGAAGGATTGATTCCTCTGCTCAATGATTTTGTAGGGGATGACAGGTACTCTAGGCGGGACAACGATTCGTTTGCAAAAATGTTAAGGGATTCAAGGAGCTTTGTATTCGTGGCTAAGGAAAAGAAGAGGTTGATAGGTTTTGTGACGTTCTGCGTGAGGAAGGTGGTAAGGTATTCCAAGCCGATAATGGAAATTGATGAAATGTACGTCTCGCCGGATTTCAGGAGAAAAGGTGTGGGAAAAAGCCTGCTGAAGCTGGCGGAAAAGAAGGCAAAAGAACTTGGCTGCAGGAAGATGTTTCTTGAATCACACGAGGACAGGAAAGGCGCGCACAAATTCTACGCATCCATGGGCTATGAGAAAGGCGGATACTATTTCGACAAAGTACTCTGATTATCTCGTGACCTGCTGCGCTTTGACAAAATCCGCTAGCTGCTTTGCCTTCCCTTTGGAAAGGTGTTTCCTGACGGGCTCCAGCAAGTCGTTGACGCGGCTGGATGTTGCGCTTTTCAGGTCCATTGGATGCAGCTTCCCCGCTTCAAAATCCCTGCAAAGCTCGCCTATGTTTGCATAAGTGATGTCGCCGCCGAACTTCTCCGGCCTTTCCATAGTAACCTCGTCGAAGCTCTCAAAAATTATGTACTGCATATATTCAATCAACGGATTGTCATTTGTCTGTTTCTCGGGACAATACGCCTTCGATATCTTTCTCTCAACATCCTGTGCGGAATCTGTCATGAATATTGCGCTGTCCGGAATGCTCTTTGACATCTTCATCGCTATGGCGCGTTCCACGGGATCATTGACTCCTTCCGGCGGCTTGTTCAGTCCCATAAGCATGTGGTGACTCACTACCACAGGCTTCCAGAAACCGAGCGATGGTCCAAGCTCTCTGGCAAGGATATTCACCTTCCTCTGGTCCATTCCGAGCTGGGTAATGTCGGCTTCCAGCTCGAAGATGTCTGCGCACTGCATGCACGGATAAATTATCTGGGAAGCTTTCTGGATTTCGTCCTCTTTCCT
>JAGVVU010000029.1 GCA_018304605.1 Candidatus Aenigmatarchaeota archaeon
GATGCAGTCGGCTTCGGTCACCATGAATAATTAGTTGTCGGATTAGTTTTATAAAGGAAAATTCGATGTGATATATTTGCATCGTGCCCGTGATTTCCGCGTGATTTCTTATCAGGGTTAAATAAATTCATTTACAATCCATTGTCATGCAATACGTTGGAAGAGGCATCATTGCTTCTCTTGCGTTGGGCGCCAGCCTTTTTGCCCAGGACATTCCTTCTGTTTCAGTAAAGCAGGGAGAAAAAATGTACTGCTCTTCGCGCATGACAGACCTCAAGGGAAACGCTTTCAACGGTTATGTGATGATTGAAAGGCCCGACGACAGCACGCTGAGGTTTAGCTTGTCGCAGGAACATCCAAGCTACAAGGCTCCTGACGCGGCTTCTGCCTTTGCATATGGAACGCCGCGCGGCGTCCTGACGGCGGTCGGCTTGAAACTTGGGGATGCCGGAGACGTGCTCTTCATGGATGGAGACGCATTCTTCGGCAACGAGAACCCGAAGGATTCACAGATAACAGGCGAAAGAATGCGTTTGGCGAACGATATTGTCGCTTGCGCCTCTAAGGCAAAATAAAATAATTAAGCTTCTTTCAGTACCTGTTCGGCATGGCGGCTGACCTCGACTTTGTCAAATATATGCTTGATTTTTCCGTTTTCTATCAAAAAAGAGGTGCGCTTGATTCCCCAGTACTTGCGCCCGTACATGTTCTTCTGCACGTAGACGCCGTACTTCTTGCACACATTGCCTGTAGTGTCGGCAAGTAGCGGGAATGGAAGGCTGTATTTTTCCGCGAATTTCTTGTGGCTATCTGAAGTGTCCATGCTTACGCCAATTACCGTTATGCCTTTTAGCTTTGGGAAGTTATCACGCAGGTTGCACGCCTGGCTGGTACATCCGGGCGTATCGTCGCGCGGGTAGAAATAAAGAAGAACTTTTTTGAAATCAGAGAGGCGGACAACATTTCCGTTGCCGTCTTTCAAAGAAAAGCTTGGGGCTTTGTCGCCTTGCTTAACCATTATTTTCACCCACTGCATGCCAGTTTCCGTCTAGAAATATGTACCAGTCTCCGGGCGACCATTCATGATGGATATTTTTCTCCTCGTTTTTCATGAAAACCTGCATCATGTAGCCGTCGGATTTCGTCTTCAGTGCAATTCTTTTTGCCATTCTTGTGGCGCGCTTCCTTGCTTCGCGATACGGGTATCCGTTTGGATAGCGTCGTGAATCATGCGCATACGATTCTACAGGAACCTCGACAATATGACGTGCCGTGTCCCTACTGAGCCATATTCTTGCCATGTAATTTCTCATCGAATTAGACTTGCAGTAAAAGTATATAAGTTATACTCCCAGCGCGAGTCGCACGTCCTCGCTGGGCTCCCACTTCGACTCGAACACGACTTCTATCTCCACGTCCGTCGCGCCCGCTTCCTTCACCTTTGTCTTTATCATGTCGAGCAGCGACGGGCCGTAAGGGCAGAACGGGGTGGTAAAAGCCATCTTTATCCTGACGTTGTCGCCTTCCACGTTTATGTCGTAAATCAGCCCGAGGAACCAGACGTTCATCTCCAGTTCGGGATCATTGCACTGCTTTAGCGCTTCTATTACCTGTTCCTTTGTTATCATGAATGTAATTTGTGAGAAAAGCTTATAGCTAAACAAGTAAGTGAGTTTTAATCTTTTTTCAGTATTGTATAATCGATGCCAGATGTCTGATTATGTTACGGTTCCAGTCGAAGGCGACCTGTGGGACTACAATGCCGTGGCGGATATCGCCAGGACGATAGCGTCAGAGTTTCTCGAAAGATTCTATATAGGCGGAAAAAGAGAGCCGGCGCTCCAAGCTCTTCTGAATAAGTTCATGGAGCATATTGGACCGGACCCTGTCAATTCGGATTACGACATGCGCACGCACAGCCCCAATGACAGGAGAGTTCTTTATTCGCGGTTCCAGCACCTTGCCGGTATCGACTGAAACAAGGCGTTTGGAATCTTCGTCGTATACAGGCTGATTCGACTCATCACACACATCGCCGCCGCCTCCCACTTCCCATTGCGGACGGTAAGCCATTGTAGCGTACATCCTCACATAATGTCGCATAGGGCGGGAGATTTCCTGAGCCACGCAGAAGCCAGGCTGAGGGATTTTTTTCAGTACCTGAGGGGCTATGACACAATTGAAGTTAATGCCAGAGATTACAGGATGCCTTTCATGACCAGGGAACAGATAGAGGATTCGATGCGGCGCGCAATCGGCGACATTCCAGGCCTGCAGAAAACAGCAGAGGATATGTTCATGAACCAGGTAAACGTGCCGCGAATAAGCTGCGATATTCATTTTCCCAAGAAAAGGTTCCATGCAGGCAGGGGACAGGTAACATTGGAGCTGCATGAATACAAGGCTTGGAAAAGATTTATGTCAGGGTTGTGATCTTGAATAATATCATTTTAATCCAATCCAAGACTTACCATTATGGCTTCGTCCACTTCCTTCATTTTTTTGATTGAGATTTTTCCGTAATTTTTTATTATTCTTGACTTGTCTATTGCACGTATCTGGTTTAGGAGAATTGTCGACTTTTCTTTCAATGGGGAGTTTGTTTTGTCGATTTCCACGTTAGTAGGAAATTGTCGTGAATATATTTTCGTCGTTATAGGCGCAATTATTGTTATTGGACTGTTTTCGTTTCCTGTATCGTTTTGTATTGCAACAGCGGGCCGCGTTCTGCCCTGCTCCGAGCCGACAACAGGATCGAGATTGACGAGAACAACATCGCCGCGTTTTAGTCCGGCCATTCTGCATCAGCTGTTTCCCATTCTTTGTTTATTTTCTTTGAATCCGCATTCATTTCCAGATATCCTTCCTTTAGTAATCTCTTTTTTTCTTTGTCCTTCTTTTTTTCGATGTGAAGAACAAGCTCGTCTTCTAATGTTATATTCTGCTCTTCAATGATTTCTTTTGGGATAATTACTCCGATTGAATTTCCCCATTTCTTTGGCTTTGCTATAGTTTCCATAAGTTCACAAGTATAACTAATGTATAACTAAATATTTAAAGTGATTATAGTGAACCAAGTAAAAATTTCGGACATGTTATGACTTGGTTCACAGATACAAGGAGAATCTTCTATTCTCCTGTACAGGTGAAGCAAAGCTTCACCTTGTAGCTCACAAGGAAGTAGTATCCGAATTATTTCCTTGTAGAGCTATAAAAATTAGCCCGTAGAATTTGTTTTCTGGATGCCGACGATTTTTATCTGGAATATCAGCGTCTTGCCCGCGAGCGGATGGTTCGTGTCTATTACGGCTGTCTCGTTCCTGATTTCAAGAACCTTCACCGGCCTGCCGCCTGCGTAGAGCGTGTCGCCCGCTTTCGTGCCGTTCGGTATGCTCGCCAGCGTGACTTCTATCACCGCATTCACGTCATAAGCGCCGTAAGCCTCTTCGGGTCTGATTGTTATGTTCTTCTCCTCGTTCAGCTTCATGCCTATCACGGCGTCGTCGAAGCCCTTTATCATCTCGCCGGCGCCCGCCTCGAACTCGAGCGGCGCCCGCCCTATGGACGTGTCGAATACGCTGTCGTCTTCCAGCCTTCCAGTATAGTCGACGGCTATGTTGTCTCCTTTAGCTACCGTTGCCACGTTGTTCACGCATCCCAGGGCTAGTATTATTAAAAATAGTCCTGCTAGCACTTTCATGAAACTATCTTGGATGGAAGATATAAATATCTGCTGGCTTAAGCCCGCAGTATTTTTGCAAGAATGCCGTAATATGCTCAAAATTGCGGAGCAATTTTGGCATGCCAGAAAGCTTCGCTTTCTGAGCATGAACGGCATAGATGCTGTAGTATTAAACTAGCTGCATTCATTGCAATAAAAATGGAAAAACCGGGACTACAAAGATATTTTATAGCACCTGAAAAATAAGTTCATGCGAAGCGCGCTGATTCTGATTGCGTCTGTTGTCCTGGTTGCCGGCTGCGTGTCCGATGCCCCTGCTGTTGCGCCGCTTGCCGAATCCAGAAATGAAAGCAGCCCGCGCCTGTCGGAAGATTTTGCCAACCTTCGGGCAGAGCTTGAGAGAAGCGTGCAGTTCGAGGGCGTCTCGCCGGAATATTATGATGACGTTGGATCGAGGATAAACAGCTTCGCGCAAAAGGGCTACGAAGTTGCAGAGCTTATGCAGCTGCTCTCCATGCTGCGCGTCGGCGGAGGGGAGGTGCCATCGCAGCAGATAGATAATCAATCCAATCAGCAGCCGGAAAATCAGCCGCAGGAACCGAAGGTTGTAATATGGCATAATATGGAAAACGGAGCATGGGTGCCAAGAGGAAACCCGCCGGACTGTCCCGAGCTTGTCTTCCAGTCTCCTGTCGACCTCAGCATCGTGTCGTCAATCATTTATCCTGGACAGGTCAGGTCAGGCGATTTCAAGCCCCATGGCGGCTTTAGGACTGACGACGTGAGTGGGCCTGTTGAGGTGACGGCGCCAATGGCAGGCTACATATGGAATGCTGCGAAATTCACTGACGAGTTCGGGCTTCATTATACCTTTGACATCCAGCATCCGTGCGGGATAATGTACAGGCTGGGGCATCTCAATGCCGTGCCGGAAAAGCTTGATGCAATCTTCAACGAAACAAAAGGGTTCAGGGATTCCCGTACTTTTCTTGTGGACCCGCCTGTCTTCGTAGAGCTTGGCGAGACGATAGCGACGGACATCCAGCATCGTGCCGGCTTCGACTGGGGCGTGTATGATTTAAGAAAAGAAAACGCGGCATCACAGGACCCGGTTTTCAGGGAAGCGCACAAGGACGAGATGTCCCAGGCGTATTATGCGCTCTGTTGGCTGAATATGCTGCCGCCGGAGCAGGAAAGCATTGTAAAATCGCTGCCTGCGACAGACGGCATCTCCGGGAAGAACAGCGATTACTGTAAATAAAAAAAGCCAACGGGAGGAATCGAACCCCCAACCTTTGGTTTACAAAACCAATGCTCTGCCAGATTGAGCTACGTTGGCATGTCTCGTCTATGGTTTTCTCATGGTTGCTTAAAAAGTTATGTTTGGATGCGAGGGAAATGCGCATCCGGTCTGGAAAATTTTCCCAAATTATATATATGATGCATGGACAAATTAAATCATGCTTGACTCATTCAGCCTGCTGGCGCTCTTCGGCGTGACGATAATCGTCGGCTACATCGGCTATCTCTTCTTCGACAAGACGCGCATTCCCGACGTCTTCTGGCTGATAATATTCGGGATATTGGTCGGGCCTGTCCTCAATCTTGTCGACCGGGCGCTTTTCGTGTCCATATCCCCGTTCCTTGCCGCGCTTGCCCTGCTGATAATACTTTTCGACGCGGGCCTGAACATGGATTTCTACAAGATGCTCCGCTCTTTCCCCCGCAGCATCCTGCTCGCGGTCCTCGGCATGGTCCTGTCTGCCGCGGCAGCCTCCCTCATCGCCTATTATTTCATCGGGCTGGGCATGCTGCAGTCCATTTTGCTCGGCACCATCGTCGGCGGCACGTCGTCTGATATAGTCACGACGCTTGTAAGGAGGCTGAGGATGCATGAGAAGCCCAAGATGCTTGTTACGCTCGAATCGATATTCACAGACCCCGTGGTCATTGTGTTCTCCATAGTTCTGCTCAACATCGCTTCTCATAGCGGCACGCAGGTCTCGCCTGTACAGGGCGTGCTGTCTGCCTTCTCGATAGGCGCTGTCATCGGACTGATAGCCGGCCTCGTATGGCTCTTCGTGCTCGACAAGCTGAAGGGCAGGCCGTTCGACTATATGCTCACCCTTGCCGTGCTGTTCCTGATATATGTCTTTGTCGAGTCTGCTTCGGGCAGCGGAGCAATCGCGGCGCTTGCCTTCGGCCTTGTTTTGGGCAACGGCGGCGCATTTTCCACGATGCTTCGCATGAAAAGGCGGTTCGGCTTCAGCAAGCTGCTTCGCACATTCCAGAACGAGGTGTCCTTCTTCATCCGCGCATTCTTCTTCGTTTATCTGGGCATAATCGTGACTATAAACACGACTTACCTGGTATATGGGCTGGCGATCTCCGCGGCCCTGATAATAGCACGGCTAGTGGCTGTCCAGCTGACTATCTACAAGATGAACCTGACCGGCATGGAGAAGAATGTGCTAAGGACGATGGCACCACGCGGCTTGGCCGCAGCAGTGCTCGCCCAGTTGCCTGCTGCCTACGGCATCCCCGGCGCAGCCTTGTTCTCGGACATAGTCTTCATAGTCATCCTGGCTACGGTCCTGTACACGACCATAGCTACGCGCTTGTTCTACAAGTAAAAAAATGTAGGATTAGTGGATGTGATCTTGAATGCGTCTGAAACTGCCGTCTTTAGACGGCATGTACTAGAGGCGCATTCGGGATCCCATCTTCCCACAAACCCACGACTTTAGTCGTGGGATATAAGGAAGATGGGATATTTGCCTGAGCGCCGCTTTTTGAGCTTGTCAAGCTCGGCATAATTCAGGAACGTATCTGGTCTGGCTAACGCAGGCGGCGGGTATTCATGTGAGCCGGGTCCTTCGTATTTTGGAAGGTACCTTGCAAGCAGGTCAGAAAGCTGGCACTTGCCGGGATTGACGCCTTGATAAACCGGATGTTCGCCGGGTTCTGCCCGGTAGAAACGCCTTGGTTTTGCCCAAAGCCCGTTTCCAGTGTAATTTTTTCTTGCAGCTTTTGCAGCATAGTTTACCATAATTATCGAGAAGTTATTGGATGCATAACAATTTATCTGGATGTTATTAACCTACAAAAATGACAGAATCAAGTTAAAAATGAAATAGAAAGAAAAAGCAAAATTTGCAAATTCGGTAGTCGATCAACTACATCGCCTTCTTTCCGCAAGCGCAAAACAGACCGACGCTTTGGCGTCGTTCGACTTTGCGAAGCGACAAAAAGGGCTTACTTCCTGCCTGCCAAGTTCATAATAGCCTTGACTGCGACAATAATTGCGGCCGGAGCTGCAAATATTGCGATGTTGGCAACTATGGCGTTTATCAGAGTACCAAGACCAGGAACGACATTCAGCACGCTGAATGTGCCTGCAGTACCGCTGACGTTAGCGCCCAAGCTGGCAACCACCAAAGCTACTGTGGCAACCAAGAAAGCTGTAGTCTCTTTTTCAGAGATGTTAAGGAGACCGACGACAGCACCGAGTATTACCAGCAACACAGCTACCCAGCTGGATGCCCCGAAGCCTGCAGCAGCTGCTATTCCAGCAAGCACTGCGATGACAACGGATACAAGGTATGCCCATTCTCCTGCTTTCGAAGTTTTCATTTTGTTACACCCTAACAAACCTTAGTTTGTGCGCAGTATTTAAGCATTGCGTCCGAAGCATAGTTTTATATACTTGACGCATGAGAATCACCTATCAGTAGTTACAGAAAAGAGGCTTTTTCTGACGACAATGAACGGGATCAGGCTTGAGGGCGGCAGGGCGGCAAAGACATATACCTGGCAGGCGACGCCATAATGAGATTTCACTCCGTCGCCGGCGATTTTGCCTATTCCAGGCGGCTGGAGAGGTTCATGTAGGAGCGCGAAAGGCTTTTGTCCTATAATAACGCCGGATTGCCTGTGCCCGAGTACCTGGGCAGCGACGAAGCCAGGCTGGAGATAACCATGCAGAAGCTCAATGGTCGAAACTTCTGGAGGTGCATCCTTATCAGAAAAGCCATAGGATACGGGTATGGCGAAGAGTCGGAAGAAGCATTCTCGCTGATAGCTAGGGCAGCTTTGGCAATGCCATAGTTGACAAAAAAGGTAATATGATAAGTGGGGTCGGAGGGATTCGAACCCCCATAGGCAGTTTTGGAGACTGCTGTACTAATTCCCCAAACTTTCCCTTCCACTTAAACCCGGAAAAGCTTACCAGGTTATACTACGACCTTGTGCAAACGCTTGTTTGTCCCACATCAGTGGATGACCCCATTGCTGAGATAAAATATCAGGGCATGAATAAAAAGATAGTTAGTCGTAAGAAACCGCTATTGTTCCAATATCATACACAGCCGGCACGAAGAACAGCCAGCCCGAGCCCGTCGTGTACATCCGCAGGCTGCCGCTGAACGAGACGGTGAAATTCCCGGTATTCCTGGTCCTGAATACGGCATGCCTCTCCTGTTCTATCGTCAGCGTCCCGAGTCCGTTGGACCTTATGACCTTAAAGCGTACTTCCCCGCTCCTGCCGTTTGCATTTATCCTAATATCGTTGGATCCGAAGAGGACGCCGTTGTAGACTCGCCCGCCGGCTATCGTATTTGGAAGCTGGGTGATGTTTGGCAGGATTGGAAGCGGCTGGTCCTCATCCGGGCTTTCTGTCACGTTCACGATCACTGCGGCTCCCGGATCGTAGCATCGGCCGTTCTGGCACTCATTGCACGGCTGGAGTTTAGTCTCTATGTTGATGTAGGTGCATTCGTTGCTTTCGCAGCTGTAGTCATGATAGCCCTTGTAGACGTCATTGCCCTTGCAGTATGTCTCGCCGTAGTAGCCGTCATATTGGTTGCAATTCGTGTTCACGCCGTCTATATTACAGAGCTCATCATTACATTTCGCGTCCTGGCAGCCGTTCCTGCATTTCTCCACCAGCACTTCCGTCCTGGTCACGTTGCACTGCCCGCCATTAGTCCCGCCGCATGAGTACGTGATCTGACTGCCAAGAATGTCGTTCCCTGCGCATTTCTTGTTTATTATGAACTCATCGCCCGTGCAATCTTCGCACTGGATGCAGCCGTCAACCGGGTCGCATATCTGTCCCACGCGCAGCGCACAGCTGCTGATGGAGCATCCCGAAGAGGTGCAGTAGCGCGCTCCGTAATAGCACACCTGGTTATCTGTGCCGGTAAGGGTCCCGTTCTGCGGACAGCTGGCGCTTTGGTAGGTGCAGCTGCACCCCCCGCAAAGTCCGGCGTAGAAGCATGTCGTGTCTGTCAAGTTAGCATTGCAGTCGTTGTCAGCCGTGCAGTCCGCCCCGCAGATCTTCGAGCAGCTGTAAGTGCACTGCAGGTTGTTGTCAACGCACCTGTCCGCCCCGTAGTTGTTGATGTCTTTTCCGCTGCACCGGTCGCACCAGGTGCAGTCAGTCGATTCGCAGCCGGCTTCGCTTGTATATGATGAGCATTGGGTCGCGGCCTCCGAGGGGATGATAAAGATAGCCGATATTACTGCAAGAAACAGGATGCCGGCAACTGCAAAAATAAGCTTCATGTTATACGTTTGACTGGCGAGTTTTATAAGCATTTGTCGGATATCTGAAGCATGAGAAGCCATGTCAGACAGAACGGGACAAAATATACTTTTTTGACAGGCGAAGACAGGCGTTTGCCAAGGGATGCTGTTTTTATTGAACCTAATAGATGAAAATAGGGGAAGAGTCATACCTTTCAGTCATAAATAAAAGAAGAAATGCCGCAAAAAACGAACGGCACCAAAATTGCTCATTCAGTTCATCTTGTGCACAGTGCATGTGCCGTGGGACTTCCACTTTACCATCTTTCCTACTCCGAAAAGCAGGATGCCGAGGAAGTACCAGCCTAATACCGCACCGTTTACCGCCGTAGGAGCTCCGCTTGCGAACTGCGTTGCGAACCCGCCTACGAGTGCCCAAAGGCCCAGTGCGAACAGGATCCAGGCTACTACCATGAGGCCTAGATTGCAATTGCATTTGCTAGATTTTGATGCTGGTCTTGCTGCTGCCATTTCTGCACCTCCATTCAATATTAATAGAATATTGATTTTCGGGGTAAATAAAGGTTAGAAAGCCAGAGTTTGCCTGCCGCATATGCAAAAACTGGCGGCAGCTGCTCTTCTGCCGCATCACTCCTCACGAAGGGCATCTTGCAGTATGTCGGACCCATGACGATAAGCGCAGCAGCTGTAACCGTGACCTTCATATGAAAATTTCAGCACTTTTGCCATGAAGAATCACAGAAATAGTTATTGCCAAGCGTATGATTGCAACACTTCATCTACCAGGACAGCCTTCTCAGTTGGGGTGAAACCTGCAAGCCTTTGGTCAACGGGCATGTATTCTTTCGGTATTTCGCCGCTCAAGCAGCCTGCATACGCGCGAAGGTCCTTCTCTGGGAGTCCGTTAAGTTTATCTCGTGCGAGCCGAATCCTTTCCAGCGTATTGGATGGCAGCATGATATCACTCTTCCCGGCACCTCGAACTGTATCTTCATCGGATAGTCATTGGACATCGATATCTTCACGCTCGGACTGAGTTTTTTTGCCTTGATTATCTTCTTCAGGTAGTCCAGGGAGTATCGCGCCCTCACCGGCTCGTTCATCTCCGTTATCCGCAGGTTGCCGTCGCCTTTCATCAGGTCCAGCTGGGTGAAGGACGAGTCGCTCTCCCCCTTCATCGTCAGCTGGTCTTTCCTTACGGTGAATATCACAGAATCCGTTATCAGCTCCGCGTCCTCTATGCCGCTGCTCAGTATCTCGCTGTCCACTGCCAGTGAACTCGAGAAGTCGAGCTTGTCTATCGGGGGCGTTTCCTCGCGGGAGATGTCAATCAGCGGCAGCACGAATTTTCTCGTTGACACGCCTTTCAGCGTCAGCTCCAGCTTGCCGTCCGAGAGCTTTATGGCGAGTGTGTCGCCTTCGCCCGCCCTCTTCAGTATCTGCAGCAGGTTCTGGAGGTTGATGCCAATCCTGACGTCTTCAGAGTACGTGTACTCCTTGAAGACGTCCCGGGCAAGGTAGAAATCGACGACAACGACGACGGCACGGTCGGAGGCTATCATCTGTATCCCATACTCCTTTATGTGGAGCTCCGTCTCGTCTATGAGCTCCGCTACCGTTGCTATGCTGTCCCTGAGTAGAGAAACATCATCAAGTTTAGCTTCGAACATGTCTTGCACCGTTAATTCTTTCCATGAGCCTGTCTTTCAGCAGACCAAGATTTGACATCTGTTTTTGCTCAACGTCAAGCCTTCCATAATTACCATTACTGTTAAAAATATAAACGCGTTTGCCGGGAGCCTGGAGCATGACACCGCATCTTTCATACGTTTCTGACTGCTCTTGCGCAATACCCAGTTCAGCCAGCGCGGCCCGGAAGTCGGCAAGCGTCGGATACACGGATATCTCGAACCCCGGATCGTCATCTTGAATGCGCCTGAGACTGCCGCCTTTAGGCGGCATGTATTAGAGGCGCATTCGGGATCCCATGTTCAAAACAAACCCACACCTTTAGGTGTGGGTATATCAGAACATGTGATCAAGCCCCGAGCTATGCAGTTGATGCTGCGCAAGCCCATGCCCGTGGCCGTCCCATTGCATGGCGCGGCGAAGACATCTTCCATAGTGTGCTGCATTCCTCATCGCGTCACCCGTAGATCTTTCTGTGCAGGTCCATGTCCATGTTGTTCCTGTTCTGCACGATTTCGCCGCGGAGCTCGTACCCGTCCTCGAGCGGCAGCACGCGAGCGAATACGCACACGAAGTCGTTTGTTTCGCAGGAGCGTACGGCGCCGGAGCGTATGACGCCTTTGGCGTCCGTCTGTCCTGCATCTATCAGACCCGCGTCTGTTATGATCTGCGCCGTGGACGTGCCGTCGTCTATCACGATCGTCCCGTCCTGTTTGTCTATTATCCTGCCAAGGATCCGGATGCGCATCCTGCCAAGGATCCGGATGCGCACGTCCTTTTCCGGATTTATGTCGATTATACTCTTGGGAACAGCGGGGAGCCTCCTGTACTGAAATTTCTCGTCCATGCTCCAAAAGTAGCTGGAAATTATTTAAAATAAGTAACCTGGTTTCAGGAATGTATCTGCCGGGATTTCAAGATATTTTCTATGCATTTTAATGATCTGTTCGGGCTTTTTTGTATTCATCGCCCGGACCTCGTTGGCCAATGCAGTAGTGATATCTATGCGGCCTTCGAGACTGGCTGCGCGCCTTTCTGCGAAGAAAACCGCAAGTTCATGCCTCTTTCTCTCAACAGCATCAATGTCATATCCCGTCTCGCGCGCAGGCGCTGCTGTGCTCTGGCTTTTGGCAGTCCATCGTTCGAACAGGCCCCTGTGCGTCGTGTATTTTCTTGATTTCATCATGTACCGCATCTCTTCTTCTCTGAAGTTCCTCTCGAGTTTCCTGAGGGTCTCGAATCGGGCATCCTCAATCGAAGTAAAGCGTCCATGTAGGTTTTCTCCTTCAGCTATGGCCCTTGCTATGCTGCATTCTGTCAAGCCATCAAGAAGTTCGGAATATGCCCTGACTATGGATCCGGACACGCTGTCGGCGTACCGCGGCTTGGATAGCCTTGGGCTTCCCGCGAGATACAATCCCCTGCGATTAGGTTGCCGGTACATATCACACCTCATACTAGTTACTCTCAAGTAGTATATATAGTTAACCGTTTAAGAGCAAGAAGGATTATGTGGTCAGAAATATTGGCCATTTATCAGGACAGGCACTGCCCGGAGGAACGAGCCGCATTTCGGGCACTTCTCGTTGTCATAATTGCTTTGCTTGTTGAATCCGCACCTCTGGCAGCTTGATTTTATTTTCATGTCCGGTCACTTTTTCTGCTTGGATTTGTCAGAAGCCGATATTTTCGGTCCTTCTGAGATTTGTCCGCTCCAAGAAAAATTCAAGGGAATAAAAAAATAGAAGCAGTCGAGGGAAAAAATTCACCTTCGATTGGGATTTTTATCTGCCAAGTTTTCTTTTCGAAGAAAACTTATTCGTCGAGGCCTTCGTCGCCGTCTCCGCCTTCTTCGTCGCCGTCTTCCCATTCGTCTTCTTCGTCGTCGTCTTCTTCGTCATCTCCGTACCATTGTTTCACGGTTTTTCACCTCTTTTGAATTGTCGCGCAGCATGCGAAGCTCCGCTTCGCTTTTGCGCTGTACGTCCGATTGTTTCTTCATTCCAAACGGCAAGTATTTAAAGCTGTTTTAAATTTGCGATGATTATTTTCTGCCCTTCATGCACGCTTCCACGAACCCGAAGAACAAAGGAGACGGGTCTTCCAGGCTGCTCTTGAATTCCGGGTGCGCCTGTGTGCCTATGAAGAACGGATGGTTCGGCAATTCCCCGAACTCCATGAGCTTCGTTCCGTCGTCGCGTTCGTGGTGTCCTGAGAAAACGAACCCGCTCCTCTCGAGGGCGTCGATAAATCTTGGATTCACTTCGAACCTGTGGCGATGCCGCTCAAGTATCACGTTGCTTCCGCGCAGGATGCCGAGGCGTGAATTATCTTTTATCAGTTTGAGCTTGGTCCTGTCCTTGTCCATCCTTCCCGTCCTCTTGTAGAGCTCCAGAACTTTCGTCTTTTCCTTGAGCATGGCAGAGTATGCGCCCAGTCTCATCGTCCCGCCGTACTGCCCTTTTTCCAGTATCTCTTTCTGCGTGATTATGATGTCGATGACAGGGCTCTTTGTTTGCCCGTTTATCTCTGTCGAATTGGCGTCGTTGAGGTTGCACACGTTTCTTGCGTACTCGACAACGGCGAGCTGGAGACCGTAGCATAATCCGAGGAACGGTATCTTTTTTTCCCTCGCGTATCTTATCGCGGCTATCTTTCCTTCCACTCCGCTCGAGCCGAATCCTCCGGGCACTATTATGCCGCTGTAGTTGGAGAGATTCTCAAGGCTGGCCGGGTCCTTTTCGAACTGCTTCGAGTCTATCCATTCTATCTTTACGCTGGCATTGTTGTGCGCCCCGGCGTGCTTGAGCGCCTCGTTCACCGAGATGTAGGAATCTGTAAGGGAAAAATCCCCGATGTCTATGTACTTCCCTACCATCGCGACCTTTATCTCGTGCGCCGGATTTTCTATCTTCTCAACGAGACTCTTCCAGTTCGTCCATTCCGGGGTTTTCTTTGGTTGCACGCGCATTCGGTGCAGGATCTTCTGGCCCAGGCCTTCGGATTCGAAATTGAGGGGCACCCTGTAGATTGTCTTTATGTCAGGCGCAGATATTATGTGGTCGGCGCTGACGTTCGCATTCTGCTGTATCTTTCGTTTTCTCGGCTCATCCACAGGCTTGTTTGCCCTGCAAAGCACAAAATCTGGAAATATTCCCATCTCGTTCAGCATGTATATAGCCTGTTGGGTAGGCTTCGTCTTCATCTCTCCAATGCTCTCCGGCACAGGAAGATATGACACGAGAATATGAACTACATTTTCCCACCCCATCTCAAGTTCGAGGCTCTTCGTCGCGAAAAGATAAGGCATGTTCTGATAATCGCCTATTGTGCCCCCGACTTCTACAAGAACAAAATCATATTCGCTGCCGTCCGCTTTTTTCGAGGCTTCCCTGATTCTTCGCTTGATCTCATTGGGGACTTCAGGTATCACCTCGACGGTGCGCCCGAGAAATTCTCCTCTTCTCTCCCTGTCTATCAGCTCCTTGTAAATCTGCCCTGTCGTCATGTTATTGCGTTTTGGTATATCATAGCCGAGGAATCTTTCATAGTTGCCGAGGTCCTGGTCTATTTCCCCGCCGTCGTCCGTCACCCACACCTCTCCGTGCTCCGTCGGCCTGAGCGTGCCGGCGTCGACGTTTATGTAGGGGTCTATCTTCACTGCTGTCGTCGAGAATCCGGACTGCTGCAATATCTTCGCGATGGACGCCGTGGCTATGCCCTTCCCGACGCCCGAAATCACTCCGCCCACTACGACTATTATTTTCATGAAGAAGCACCATAATCTGAAAAGAGAGGTTTTAGAATAAGAAAGGAAGAATTATTCAGGATATTTTCATAATTCATTAACTCAACAACTGCATGACAAAATATAAAAGCATTTTTTCTGGAATTTTGCCTGCGAAAAAACTATTTATACCACTGCAACATATATAATAGATTACTGAATTGAGTTCTCAGATCAGGCGTGACGCAGGATTGACAGGCGCTTTGGCGCTATTTTGTCACGGCGTTAATCGCCTTGTTCGGTGGTTGAAAAAGTGGCAAGAAAAAAGAAAAGCAAATATGTAAAAACTCATATCGAAACATGGAAATGCAAGGACTGTTCGTTTGAATGGTCTTACAGGACCATGAAATGCCCGCTGTGCTATACGGCAGGCATGATAAAGATCGTATAGCTCTTTCTTTCCGTTTTTATTTTTACTTCTGGTTCTGCTTAGATAAGGTATTAGGCTGCTTACTTCTTGGCGAGCCTTAGAAGCAGTTCCTTATGATCTTTCATGCCTTTTCTGGCGATCTTCATCACTTCTTTTCTTACCATTTTAACCACTTATAATTTCTTTGATCCAGTTTCTCACTAAGTTCCTGCTTATTTCATTTTTACTATTCTAAGTATTATGATTATTTCCTCTTTGGTTAAGTATTTTATTTCTTGCATCATGATTCTATGCTTTCATGATTATTTATGAACCAGTTCAATTTCATGATTGGCACGATCATGACTCCGTTATGTTCAGAGATTTCTTCCTCGAGAAGCGTGACGATCAGAGGAATGCCTTCTTTATGCAAAGTTCCGTAGAGAGCGCAGCGCTCGAGATGCTTTGCGACAGCGCTCTTCAGCGCAGACGCGCGCTGCTTTTTGCTTTTCCATTTCTTGCATTCGACAAGATAAGTGGCTCCGTATCTTTTCGCGATGACGTCGAACTGCCTCTTATGCGGGGGGTTTTTTACTATGACATTCTGTTTCGCTTCGAATCCGTTCTCTTCAAAAATAAATGCCACCAGCTTCTCGAAATACTGCCATTTTGCTGCAGAACTTATCGATTGGAGGTTGCCTATTGTTTTGATGGGAAATTGCATACCAAAATTCTATTTTAATACTTTAAGATTTTACTTCTGATATGCAAAGAGATAGGATTTCGGGGTCCAGAATGGGTTTTGGCAAGGCAAAGATTAGGAAACGGTGTTGAACTTTTTGCATTGGAAGAATTTGTACCAGAGTATAGTGGCGTTGAAAAAGCATATATAGAACTTCATAAAACGGTATAAGTTATTTCGAGAAGATTCTGACAATACACTGGCACGCCGTCTTTAATACTTTGGCAGAAGATGTATATCTAATGAAAGCAAAATACGGCTATGATTGAAGAGGGCAAGGATACGGCAAAGAAAAATATCGGTAAGTGATAATTATGAGATATAGAATAACTATAGAACAGGATGAAGATGGCATGTTTGTAGCGAAATGTTCTGCATTGCCTGGCTGTTTTTCTCAAGGTACGACAAGAGAAGAAGCGTTGAAAAACATAAAGGACGCCATTGAAGGTTATATAGAAAGTTTGAAAAAACACAACGAGCCAATACCGCCTTCCATAGAAGAAGAAACAGTTGAAATACATGCCTAAGTTGCCTGTTGTTTCTGGCAAAGAAGCCGCCAAGGCTTTAAGCAAAATAGGTTATCAGCCTGACCACCAGACTGGCAGTCACATGATATTAAGGCATGTAAATGAACCTCATAGAAGACTTTCTGTGCCAAATCACAAAGAGCTTTCAAAAGGCTTATTGAGGGATTTGATAAAAGAAGCAGGACTTACTGTTGAAGAATTTGTCAAACTTCTGTAAGCGGTTGATACCTATCAAGATTGATTCCTTAGAGAACTATAACTGGAAGAATATGAAAAACTTAGATTAGAAAGATGATTCGCCATTCGAGAAAAATTGAGCTCGAAGTACTGCCACTTGGCGGCATGTGATATCTTCTCAAGATCCAAGACGGATTTTATCGGAAAATTCATAATCATAAAATATGCGGCACAAATTTTTAATGCCTAAAATTTGTGGACGTATAGACTTCCTTGTAGTACCTGCAATATTTTGTGAGCTGGCATCTGTCGCATTTTGGATTTCTCGGCGTGCATATGTTCTGCCCGAACTGGACGAATAAATCGTTCAGGTCCATCCAGTAGCGGCGGGGCAGAATTTCTCGCAAGACAGCCTCGGTTTTTTCCGGCGTCTTCGTGATTGTCCATCCAAGCCTGTTGCTGACGCGATGCACATGAGTATCGACAGGTATCCCGTGGGAATTGAATCCGTAAACAAGGACTATGTTCGCCGTCTTTCTCCCGACGCCGTTTATTGAAAGCAGTACATCCATGTCATTCGGAACTTTTCCGTTGTATTTTTCATGGATGAGTTTTGACATGGCCTTGATGCGCTTTGCTTTTGTCTTGTAGTAGTTGACAGGTCTGATGATAGCGGCAAGTTTCCTGAGCGGAAGATTCGCGATGTCTTTCGGAGTGTCCGCGGCTTTGTAAAGCGATTCAGATACGCGAGCAGTGGTCTCGTCGCGCGTCCGCAGGGAAAGTATGCATGAGATCAGGACTTTGTACGGATCCCGCTGCTTTGCAATTTCAGTCAGAGCGGGAGTTATGAATTCGTGGCGGTGCTTCTTCAGAGTCCTGATGACGAATGATATTTCTTTTGTTGTAGTCATGAAAGAAGATTGGAAAGAAAAGATTAATAGCAAAAAAGTTCCCGGATTTCGCTTCCAGTATTATCATATCCCGATAAATTGACAACAAATAAAAAAAGAAAAGGAGATTTGCGTGCAAACCGAACGACGCGAAGCGTCAGCCAGCTTGGCATTGCGTTCCTCCTTTTCTTTTTTCTTGCACTAAAAGCCCGCTACATCACGAGGTCGCGGACCGTTCAGCCGCGCCTCATGATACGGAGCAGGTCTTCAATGTCCATGCCTTCCGGAACACTCATGACGCCTTCCATCACATCCCGCCCCTTCTTGGCCTTCTCAACGACGTTCATCACAACGAGCCACGTGATGCTCTGCCGCAGCTTGGGCTCAAGCTGCGAGACCTCGTCGGCGAGGAACTGGGCGATCTCCCTTGAATCACCTCTTTTCACGACGCCCATTGTCCTCGCCACGAACGCCGGCGCCTGATTGTTGAGCATGTTCGCCTCGTCCGCGTCGACCATGCCGGCAAAGTCGGTCTCCGGCACGTAGGGTGTGTGGCTGGGCATTCTGAGCGTTTGCATCAGGAAGAATGCCTGCGCGCCCTGACCGTGCTTCTCGAGGCCGTCGATCTGCTCCAGCAGGTTCTTGGCGACCTCGTGAGCCGGCTTGTTGCTGTGGAAGTGCCTGCACGGGAGATATGTGGTTCCGTCAAGCATTTCGCTGGGCGCCATTGATTCGTCCGTATCATCGGATTCCCTGCTGAGCGCTTTTTCCACAACGCCCAACATATCACCCATGAGACCCATGGTCAGGCTTGCCTTGTCCGCGTCGGTCATGGTCGGCTTTGTCCTGTCATGCCGACCCTCGTCCGGCTCGATGCCGTGAAGCAGGATCAGGTCGGTCATGGCTCCGACACGCTCTTCGCCTTCGAACCCCTTGAGCAGGGTGAAGAGCGCTTCGTATCGCGCCTCCTTGTACATGAAGGGTCGCGTCAGGAGCGCATGAACCTTCTCCCAGTTCGGGCTGAGTTCGATATTGCCGTTCGTTTTCTGCATAGTGTCCCTCCCTTTCACGTTCCGTGTGTGCCTAGCCGATCTGGTTGCCGTCACAAAAGATAACTTCCATCACCTTTTTGCACCGAGCCGCAGTTGGGGCACTTCCACATGGTGCCGCTGCGAACCATGATCGCGCCACATGTCGTGCACGCCGGCGCGTCCTTCTGCGTACCAGTGGCAGCGGGCTTGAGTTGCTCGGCTCCTGGCGCGTTGATGCCAGCGCTGTGCTGCTGCTCTGTTGTGAGGAACTTCGCGCCGAGCCAGCGGAACACGTAGTCAACGATCGACTTCGCGAAGCGCACCTGCGGGTTCTTCGTCGTGCCCGACGGCTCGAACCGCTGGTTGGTGAACTTGTCAACCAGCACGCGCAGCGGAACGCCGTACTGGAGCGCGTAGCTGACAGCCTGCGCAAACGCGTCGGCGAAGCCGGAGATCGTCGAGCCTTCCTTTGCCATCACGAGGAAGATTTCGCCGGGCGTGCCGTCTTCATAGAGCCCGACAGTGATGTACCCTTCGTGTCCTGTGATATCGAACTTGTGCGTGACCGCCTGCCGTTCGCTCGGCAGCATGCGGCGTTGTGGAATCTGTTGATCCATATGTCCCTCCAGAAACTTGTAGGGCGGCTGGGGCCCTGGCATGAACTCCTACATCTTCACAAAGAAGTGTTGATGTTATGGACCGAATTGACAGCTCGGTCCAGTGAATCGCTGCTGCCCTATGTACTGGACGTGCTTGTCGTCTTGACGACGAGGCGGAGCACGGCACGGTGATTGTGTTGTCGCGCTCGCGGACGCCGTCGGCGCTTGATCCTGACGCGCACGCCGTGGAACAATGCCTTCGAGACGATGTGCGGCTCCATGTCCGACGTGATGCGACACATAGTGCACCTACCTGCGATGAAAAACCCCGTTAGTGTATGCGAGGAATTCCAAGCGAACGAGTTCCTGAAGCACCGTCTCACAGTGCTCGATCTCCAGCGCGAAGAGCCTGGCTGCCTGCCTCAGCGTCAGCTGCATCCCCGGCATCTCCCGATACTCTGCGCGGACCCTGTTGGTCGCGTCAACTGTGTTCATCACGCCTCCTAGAACAGGATCATGTTAATGATTTGGTGGATCACCGAGAGCACGAGCTGGGTCCAGATGAGCAACAGAAGGATCATTCTGACGACGGTGATCCATTTCTGGTGCCTGACCGGCGTGACGAGGTTCGCGGCCCGTGAGAGAACGAGGATTACAATCGTAGCGACGCCCGCGTTTGTGAGCGAGTGAAGCAGGTTGCGGATCACGGAAATCTCCTTTCTTGGAACGAAAGTTAGCGGGAGGTCCCTCCGTTAGTTATTCTCCCCGACGAGACGCATTGCCGCGAGGATGTGCTACTTCTTCATTCGGACACTCACGTCCTCGCGCGGTTTGGCACCAGACGTGCGCCGCTTGCTGTTCGTCTTCAGCGGTACCGACGGCTTCATGGCTTCCTCTACACGTTGCAAGTGCAGAAGCAGAAATTCCACTGACAACAAACTTCATTTCTTCCACCAACGCGCGAACCCTGACTTCCGCGTCGTTCTCTTTGATTTTTCTAAGTCGCTTTTCATTCATGGATTGCTCCTCCTTCTATGCGCCGCGCAACGCGCAGCGTAGGGCACGGAGCATGTAGCGCTGATGGCCACGCAGCCGCGCGCCGTTGAACTGACTCTTGTGCACGCGCCACAGCCACATATCGAGTTCGAGCAGATGAACTCTCATGCTGCACCACCTTCTTGACAGTCACCGCAGAGGCCGGC
>JAGVVU010000015.1 GCA_018304605.1 Candidatus Aenigmatarchaeota archaeon
CTCTCGACCTGAATTCTCTTCAGGACTTTGATTTCTTTCCCGATTATTTAAACCAGACTGGTGATGTTGCCCAGCCACTTGTTCGTGTACGTCTCAATGAAAACCTCTTCGCATTTTTTCAGTATGCCTATCGCTTTCAGCGAAATATCGCCTTCATCCCACAGTCCGAGCCCGATCAAGTACAGCATTATCGTGCACGCTCCTGGGACCTCTTCGAGAGATAATAAGGAATGAGCAATATTGCCAGGACGATAAGCCCGTACATGGCGAGGTCTCCGAGTCCCCGGAATGCCGATATTAGCTCGGAGAAACCTTCTGCGCCCGCGATTGAAGTGTATCTTGCGGAAATAATAGTTATCAGCTTTATTCCTATGGCAACGACTATCAGTGATATGATCAGGTTCCTGGCATCTTTCGCTTTCATAGTTTAGGAATGAATTGAAATATTCTTAAAGAAGATATGAGATTCCATTTGCTTTATAAAAATTGATAGAAATGGTTGATTATGGAATACGACGAAACAAAGCCTATCCCAGATTCCGAAGTCGGTATAATGGATTCGGATTTTAATGTAGAGCATCTCAAGCCAACGAATCGCATATCTAGCATTAACATTGGGGGCAGCATCTTTTCAACGCCATCTGTGTCTAAGGATTTGGTTATTTTCGGGTGCAATGACACGTTTATTTATGCTCTTGATATGAATGGCGAAAAGCGATGGAGCTTCAAGGCAAATGATATTGTATTCTCTTCCCCGACCTGTTTCGGCGAATATGTAGTTGCAGGCTCGAATGACGGGTTTGTCTACTGTCTGGATTTGTCCGGCGAATTGAAATGGAAGTTCAATGCAGGGGCAAAGGTTTACGGGACGGCGACGATAATCGACGGACTGGTTTATATCGGCTCGGCGAATGGCATCTTCCGTGCATTATCCTTGGAAGACGGAAATGAAATATGGAGGAAGAATCTTGGAAATGAGTTTTGGTTTTCCTCGGCAGGGGTAAACAATTCTTTGGTTGTAGGCAATTATAACGGTTCTGTCCACTGCCTTTCGAAAGATGGGGAAATACTGTGGAAATTTCAGGCAGGGAACTATACAGTTTCCAATCCCCTTATTATTGACAGAAACAATAATGAAGTGAGCAGTTTCACAAAACGTTCATTTGAAACATTTCCAAAAGCTCAGGGCTGCAAAGTAATTTTCGGATCAGGGGATGGTTTTCTTAGATGCATGAACATGGAAACAGGGGAATTAGTCTGGAAAACTTTTACAAACTGGGTCGGCGGCTCTGCTTCTTTTCTTTATGACAAAAAGGTCTTTATAGGCGCTTATGATGGCAAGCTATACTCATTGGACACATCGGGAAATATAAGATGGAAGTTCCAGACAGGAAATAAAATAGTGCCGAGCCCGTTCGTTTCAGACGGCATCGTATTTGTCGGATCATCTGACAGCAATCTTTATGCTCTTAGCTCTGAAAGCGGCGAATTAGTGTGGAGATTCCTCACAGATGGGGAAATAATATCGTCGCCTATTGCTCATAATGATATTGTTTATTTCGGATCATGGGACGGGCATTTTTATGCCTTGTCCATCAAAGAAAGAAGTCTCCTGTGGAAGTTTGCCACGTCTATTTCCTACCCGTCTTTTATAACCAGACCGCACACGGAAGACCTGAAAGCGCCGATTCAGCGGCCAATTGAATTCAGGCCGACTTCTACGCTCAAAGGATACCAGATAGAAGGAACTATGAATCAGCTTGGCGAAAGAACAAGCATGTTCTACGGCTCACTGAGCCCGGCATATAAATCCAACGATGCTTACAGGTCTAAAAGGGATAAATATTAGTCATCCAGTATGGATTTCTCGTATTTTTTTGTCAATAGCGTGCGTATCATCTTCGCGGTCTTCGGCCCGATGCCCTCTATTCCTGTCAATTCCTCTTCTGTCGAGGTGAAAATCTTTTCCAGCGTCCCAAAGTGCTTGAGGAGCTTCCTTGCGGTCTGTGTGCTTATTTGAGGGAGACCTGCTAAAATGAATTCCTGGCGATGATTCGTTGATTTTGCTTTCTTGCCGCCTCTTAAGCTTATGTTCTTTTTCCTTTCCAGCTGCTCACGTTTCGCTATGGCTAGCAGCATTTCCGCTGTATCGAGATTGTTCTCGGTTTTTATTACAGGTATGCCATAATCAAGGGTAATTGAAGCGAGCGCTCCTCTTATCGCGTTTGGATGTACCTTGCGCTCGCCGCTGAAAAGTCCGTTGCCTTCGAGTATCATCAGCGGCATTTTGAAATTTTCTTTTAGCTCATTTAATTGCCTGAACAGGCGTCCGTCTGTTATGCTTGAAATGAAGTCGCCGCATGTTTTCCTCTCTACCGCGACGCGCTTGCTCAGGAGATAGTCGGCTACCGCCAGTTGTTTTTCCCTCAAATCGCACCTGTCTTTGAGTATGTCAAGTATCCTGCTATTGCCTTCTCTCTTGTCTGCGTAAATTATTACCCTAGGCTCTTCCATTTTCCATCTTCTCCAGTATCTTGGCTATATCCTGCGGCTTGCTTCACCGCGATTATCCTTATACCGGCATTCTTGCAGGCTTCTATGTCGCCGACTGTGTCGCCGACGAATATTACTTCATTCTTTCCTATTGAAAACTTGTCCAGCAACATTTTTATCTTGTTCTCCTTGCGCCTGTTGACGTCCGAGCTGAGTATGATGTCGAATTCCCGTATCCCATGATTCTTGAAGAATTTCGTAACAGCGGTCTTGTAGTTTGAAGTTATGATAGCAAGCTTGTAGATCTTTTTCAGGCGGGTGAGCATTTTCTTTATTCCACTGAATGGCTTGGTTGTGGCAAGGCCTTCCATGTAGAGTCTTCTGTATATCTCTTCTCCCTCATCATCCACATGAAACCCGATGCGCTGAAGGCAGGCAAAGACGTTGTCGATGAACATGTTTGCATAGAATGAGGAGGATTGCGGCACCTTCAACCCCTTTCTAATCCGTGATGACTCCGTTCCAGTCGAAGATGACGGCTTTTATTTTTTTATCTGGCGCGCTCAGAAATTCTTCCGCATCCTGCAACACGCCTTTCGAATTCTTGAAAGTGAGGCGCTCAAGCGCCTTTTCGTAAGGCAGCCACTGGCATTTCAGGTGCTCGCTGGATATTTTTGTCTTGATGCTTTTTGTTTTTGCGAGGTAGAAAACAACTTCCTTGCTGACGAGAGTCCCGTTTCTTTTGAAGAAATATCTTATGATTTTCCTGAACCCGTCGATGAATTCCAGGCCGGATATGCCTGTTTCCTCCCTTGTCTCGCGGAGCGCCGTCTGCACCTCGTTTTCCCCTTTCTCCGGAGCGCCTTTAGGAAAATCCCAGAACGTGTGCCTGCCGAGCTTGCCGTTCATTCTTTCCGCTTCGAGAAGTAAGTAGATTCTTTTTTCGTTTTTTTCTCTGAATACTACGCATCCCACTGATTTTGCTTTCATTATTTGAAAAACTCCGTACCTTTTCTCATCTCGTTCATGCTCATTAGTTTCTGGCATTCTGGGTCATAAATCTTCGCGATCTTGAATTTTCCGGAGGTTGTTTTTGTGTCAGCATGTATTGTCTGCTCGATTACATGCGCATGTCCCCAGAAGAGCCATTTCCCGTTTATGTTGTGAACGAGAAAAACTCTTGTGGGAGCCGGGTGGTAGAGCCGCATATTTGGCTTGTTCTTGAACTCAAATATACGCCCCCTGAAATCCTTCTCTGTGAAGGGCTTCTTCCTGTGCTTTTCCAAGTCCAGCTCTTTCGGAAATCCCTGGGCAGTTGTCAGCTGCAGGGTGTCGTTGAATTCTATGAAGCTTCCCACATTATCCCCTCCCAAACTCGCTCATTGTCTTCTGGTCCATGCGCCGCTGCATGTCATAGAGCGTCTTCTTCATCTGCTTTTCCTTGTTGTGCGCCGACCAGTGATACGCCTCGTCGCGGGTGTCCTTTGTCATCATTATTATCACCTTGCCCGTCTTTGTCCTTGCGGTCCTGCCTGACCTTTGTATCTTCCTGACAGCCGAAGGAGTCGGCTCATAGAATATGACGACATTCGTCTCGACGACGTCCAGTCCCTCTTCTGCGACCTGGCTCGCGCACAGGATGTTGTAGAAGCCCATCTGGAACTCGTTCAGGATCTGTATCTGCTCCTTCTGCGAAAGCCCTTTTCCTTTCTTCTTCGCCTGTCCGATGAACTCGACGGGGGCCGCGTCTTTTATCTCCGCGAGAGATTCTGCTATCTTGGAAATCGTATCGCGAAATTGGGCGAAGACTATAATGCGCGCATCCTTGTTCTTGAGCTCCTCTGTAACAATCTCTACAAGCTTCTCGAGCTTCGGGTGCTCCTTTTGCTCTTTGACAAGCTCGCCAGTAAGGCGAACTGCATTCTTCATGTTCTCCTCTGCCATGAGCCTCACAGAAGCCTTTGTCTCTTCTCCAGATAATTTTTCGAAATATCTTTGCAACGCGTAGAGGCACTGCGTCTCCAGCAGCAGCATTGCATGGTCGACCTTTATCACCTCGGCTATCAGCGACATCGCCCCGTATGCGCTTCCTGTTTTTTTTGCAGCCAGTGTTTCCTGCAGCTTCAGCAGCTGGCTCTTCGTGGTCTGCGGGCTGTTGATTACTCGCCAGCCGATGAGCTTTTTGATCCTTGCATTCTTTATGCTGTTCAGGTACGCGTGTATCGACTTGAATGGTATCGGCATATCGACCGTTACCCAGTTATTTTCGACGGTCTGCACGTACGGCTTGACGTCCTCGTCCTCCCTCGTTTTTATCTCCACGTTTTTTATGAAAAGCCTGTCGCGCACCTCGTTTATCTTATACCTATGCCCGCCGGGCGACGCTGTCAGCGCCAGTATAAGCGGGTCCTTTGCACGGTTGATGTAGACTTTCGCTATGTAAACGTATGAGTACTGGCCGATGCACCTGTGCGCCTCGTCGAATATTATCAGCGAGAAATCAGCCAGGTCCAGCAGGCCCGACTTGATGTCATTGCGTATTGTCTGCGGTGTGGCAAAGAATATGTCGCCGCTCTTGTACAGCTTGAAGCGCTCCTCGGCCTTCTGCTCGCCTGTTATCACATGCAGCTCGACCCCAAGCTTGAGCATCTTCTCGAAGTTCCGCTTGTGCTGGTTAACGAGCGGCCGCGTCGGCGCAAGGAACAGCACCTTGCCTTTCATGTTCTTCTGGAGCCTTTCTGCAGAAACGAGCGCGGCTATCGATGTCTTTCCCATGCCAGTAGGCAGCACGCAAAGGGTATTTGCAGTCAGCGCGTTTTTCACCACGCTCTCCTGATAGGCGCGGCTTTCTATGGTATTCGGGTTTATCCAGGGGTGGGTGATGAAAGGCATAATCTAAGAATCCATGGGAAAGTTAAAAAATGCGAACCATACAGATGTTTTGAAGAAGATCAAGCCGTCCCATGAGGAGACCGAGCGCGTGAAGCGCTTCGTTCAGCAGCTTCTTGGCGTGTCGAAGACTGTTTCCGGGCTTGATTCCGTCATAGTCGGCTCCATAGGGAAGTTCACCTGGCTCGCCGGCGACCATGACATTGACCTGTTCATCATGTTCGATTCTTCGGTGCCGCGAGAGGAGCTGGAGAGGCTCGGGCTTGAATACGGCAAGAGGGTCGTAGAAGAGCTGGGGGGCAAGTGGAAGGTCAAATATGCCGAGCACCCGTATACCAGCGCAACAATCAAAGGATACGACGTGGACATCGTGCCGTGCTATCGCATCAAATACGGCGAGAAGATAAAGTCAGCCGTCGACCGATCTCCATTGCACCTCAGGCATGTTCTCGATTACATCAAGCCGGCAATGCTCGATCAGGTGCGTCTGCTGAAGCAATTTTGCAAGGGGATCGGCGTGTACGGCAGCGACGCGAAAAACCAGGGATTCTCCGGCTACATCTGCGAGCTGCTTGTTCTGCAGTACGGCTCTTTCGAAGCAGCCATGGAATCAGCCAGCAGTTGGAAACCGCCTCATATAATAAATAGCGAACGTCATCTTGGCGTGCCGCTGCACCAGTTCAAGGACCAGCCGCTGGTGATAATCGATCCCGTCGACCCGGGCAGGAACGTTGCTGCAGTGGTGAGCGGCGAGAACTTCATGAAATTCGTGTCAGCAGCGAAGCGCTACAAGCAGAGGCCGTCCGCCAGATTCTTTTTCCCTGATGCAAGGAAGCCGCTGAGCGCAAATCAGGTGAAGTCATTGCAAAATCGCGAGACCAAATTCATCGCCCTCCAGATGAAGCACCCGGAGATAATAGATGATATACTTTACCCCCAGCTCAGGCGGACGATGAGCCGGATAGTGCAGCTGCTCGAGCACGATGAATTCCACGTTCTGCGCGCCTTGGAATTCGCCGAAAGGCAGCCGACAATAATCTTCGAGCTGGAAGTGTGGTCATTGCCTGCAGTGAAGAAAATGGTCGGGCCGCCGATTTTCAGCGAGAAGCATACGAGCGAGTTTCTGGCAAAGTACTCCAAAAGCTTCCTTTACGTGCACGAGAACAGGTGGATCGCAGAGGTGCCGCGAAGGCACAAGACTGCAGTCTCGCTCATCAACGACTTCCTGAACGCGGCTCCGCCCGTTTTGGCGGAGAGGGGCGTGCCGAAGTATCTCGCCCCACAGCTGTCGAAAAAGAAAGTCGCCGAGCATCATGAATTCTGGAAGCTGGTGAAAAAAGACGCTGCACTATCAGACTATATACGCCAGAAATATTTTGTGGACATCACCAGGGATTCTAAAGCCACGCCTAATGAGTCAAATAAAAAACAGGATTAGCCGCCCTGCGCTTCCCTGTGGACCATCGCGGTCGACGGGGTGAGCACCAACCAGTCCTCGCCAAGCCCTGCTATGTCGCCATTGATTGCCAAACACGTCTTCCTGAGCTTCTCAACGGACCTCTTCAGCTCTTCCATGTCCTTCGATTTCAGGTCCTTTATTTTCACGAGAAGTATGTTTCCCTCGCGCACCTTTCTTTGCAGCCTGTCCGAGTCTGCATAGTTGTCAAGCCTCTCGACTTCGACAAGCAGCCTCTTGTCGGCATGCTCCTCTTCCATGTCCAGTTCCATGTACTCATCGTCGTTGCCTTTCATTTTTCCAACAAAGTCTTTTATTGCCATCCAAGTCACCTCTTAATCATGCCTGCTAGTTTCCATTAATCGCGCGTTCACTATATAAGTTTTTAGGTACGTGAGGCGTAGAATCAGTCGCATCACAGGTGTAATTATCTTGAATGCGCCCAAAACTGCTGCCTTTAGGCAGCATGTATTAAGGGCGCATTCGGGATGCCATGCTCCCATGAAACCCACACCTTTAGGTGTGGGATATTAGGAGCATATCATTCAACAATCTTCTTCTCGCCGCCGGCTATGTTTGCCTTCAGGCTCGTAGTCTACAATGCGCATATTCCTGTACCCCCTATTAGGGATGATGTGCCCGGTCTTGCAGCTCATGACGTTTGTCTGTAATGTACTCTTTCGCAAAATCAATTGGCCATCTTGTTAGGTTTGTTAGAAGATAGAGTTCTGCCATGACCGGAACGTTCATCTGCGGATCGTACATCCGCCTCTTGAATCTCGAAGTCGCTGTTTCAGCCGCCTCGTTTATTCGTGAGAACATAAATCAAGCCTTTGCACGCTCATTCATTACTTCCAGCATGGAGACTATGTTCCATATCTGGGTCCTTGTGTAGATCGGGATATTGGAGTCGTTCGAGACTTCGTCGAGTATCGATATCGCCGAGTTTATGCGCACCGGGAGTTCCTGCTTCCCGTTCAGATGACCCTTCGCTTCCTGCACCAGGGTCCTTATGTTCCTGGGAACTGTCCTGTCCTCGTTGATTTCGTCAAGAAACTGATTGATTTCATCCATTTCCATATTATTCACTATTTGCATATTACACCCCTCCGCGTTTCGATAATTGACCGGCTAAGTATAAAAATATTATTTTTGGCTTCCCTGACCTATCCAGCTTCATTCTATAGTTCTTAAGCCCCCGCCCGCCATTTTCTTTTATATAGATGCCATTGCAGCAGCTCCTGGAAACTTGTTCAATGCCTGGATGGATTTATTGTAAACCAAGCAAATAAACAGGGTAATCCATAGAGAACTAATTTCGGGATTTCCGGTATTTTTCGTAAAGAATAGAGTTAGCCGCCCTGGCCCTGTGGCATCATGCCCTGTATCTTTTCCTGGTTTTCCTTCAGCCTGTCGCGGAGCTTCTTCTCCTGGACCTCTATCGTCTTCAGCTTGAGGTCGACCTCTTCCTTGTCATCTTCGAGCTGCTTCTTCACGTCTGCTCCAGGTATTTTTACTAATATAGGACCGACAGTGCGATAAACGTCATCCGTGGCATTCTCCAGATGTTCAATGGCTTTTTCTATTTCCCGGCTTTGCATGCTGAGCGCCTGCTTCTGCATGAGCACACCCTGCAGCTGCTGGTTCTGCATCTGCAAATGTCCGATAAGGTTTTCAAGTTCTCCCATTTTAATCACCTAGCCTGGACGCGCTTCCTGAACGGCACGCGCGCCTTTGCTATGATCCTGAACCCGCAGAACGGGCAGCGAATCCTGTCTTCCAGCTCGAATTCCTTGCGGCATTTCAGACAAACGTACATTATTAATCACTCCTGAGTGTTCCATAAGTATCTCGCATTTCCTCAAGCTTGGCGCGAGCGAAATGCTTTCTGTGGTGTCTTAGCCATAAGCCATGGTAGACTGCCGATGTCAATGACGACATTGAATACGGTCCATCTTCGGCCAGCCTCAATCTTCCCTCATGGTATTCTATTCTTTCCTTCTGGTGTTCCATCTCAGACGGTCCGGCAAGGTCCCCTTCAGATGTGAATCTAAGACTACCAATCATTCTCATCACGACTTGAACTCGAAGGCGCCCGATGCGTATTTCGTGCCGCACTTCTTGCAAGCCCACACGCCATTGGCGGTGCGCCTGACCTTTGTCCGCGAGCACGAAGGGCACTTGTAGCTTTTCTTGGCCTTTTTGTTCACTTCCCTCAATTTTACCCTCAGTTTCTTTCCGTATCCTACTACCATGAATATTACCTTAGTTACTTTGATGCGAAGGTTTAAAAATCGACTGAGATTTTTAAAGTTTGGATTTATCATATGATTGTGGTATATACTTTTGTTCCGTATGATAAATTGCCGAAGCACATTGGCGAACGAGCCAGCTTTTTGTATAGGGTACCTGCTGGCCATTTGACAGTACAAAAGGGCTATCTAACTTTGGAGGGTTTTATTGATAAAGAAAGTAAAAGAGGGTCGGTATTAATTCTAAGATCCGAAGACGACTTTGTTACTGGAATAGTTATTCAACCAACCGATAGGGTCTATGTAAAAACTTAACAGTTCTACCTCAACCGTATCGTTTCCAGGTTCCTTGGCGCGACTGATTCTATCCTGAAGAGCTTGTGTATCGTCCTGGCAAAGTCGACAGACACAGGCCCGTCGCCGTGGTTGATTATGATTTTTCTCGGCTTGTTCTTGAAATGCTGCAAATAGTCAAGTAGCTGGTTCTGGTCGCTGTGCCCGCCCAGCCCGGATACCGTTGCTATTTCCAGGTTCAATTCGATCGTCTTCCCGTTGTCCAGCTGTATCTCCTTCCATCCCTTCTGTATGCGCCGTCCCGGCGTGCCTTCTGCCTGGTATCCTACGAATAGTATCATGTTCTTCTCGTCCCCGGCCATCGCCTGGAGATACTCTATCGCCGGCCCTCCCATGAGCATGCCTGACGTGGAGATTATGACCGCCGGTCCTGTGCCGTTCGTCGATGAAGGGGTTCTTGCCCTTGTGAAGTATCAGCGTCTGGATATATTTGGACATATATTCCGGGTAAGCCGTGTGTATGGCTGTGGTGTCCCATATCATGCCGTCCAGGTAGATTGGCACATCGATGTCTGTTTCAGCCAGTATGGCTATCACATCCTGGCTTCGGCCTACAGCAAAGCTTGGTATGAGCACGCGCCCGCCGCGCTCCAGCACTTTTTTCACGTTCTGGACCAGCGCTATTTCACCGTCCTTGTGCGTCGGCTTCTTTCCCTCACTGGCGCCGTATGTGGATTCAATTATTACTGCCTCTGCCCTCGTGTAGTCGGTGAACGACTTCTCGAACAGCTTCGTGTTCTCGTATTTCAGGTCGCCTGTGTTATGCACAAAAATCATGCCCTGCCCTGTCAGGAAATTTTCATACCCTTCTATAGAAAGATCGTATACGTACTGACTTGTTGACTCGACCTCCTCTATCGACAATATCTTGGCGAATGCAAAGCACGAGTTCATGAGCTTTTGGTCTGTCTCCTGCAAATCAGCTATTTTTTGCAGCATGAGAAGGCCGGCGCTTGAAGCAGATTGGTAAGATGACTTCTGGATTTTGGTCTGTGCCTGGTATGAAAGGGCATTTAACGGCAGCCGTCCGTTCATTCCTGCTCTTGTTTTAATTGCGGCTGGAATACCTATTTCTTTCCATTTCTGTATGTCAAGTTTATCCAGCATAATTTCTATGTGTTCTCTTGAATTGACGTGCGCCATGTACATTTCTGATGAAGTATTGAATTCTATGGAGGGTACGATCCCAAATCTCGCCAAAAGCAGGGAAATCTCTCTTATAAGCTCCGGGCTTTTCGAATTCGCGCTAATGCAGACGCCCGCAGACCTCGCCCTGAAGTAACCATCGCCTTCGTAGTATCCGTGCAGGAATTCCCATACGATTTCCTGCGGAGAATTTAGTATGGGTTTTGGAACCCTTTTTGAATAAGCTCCATCGCCGCATCCCAAGACATTTTTCAGGAGGAATTCTAGCTGTCTTGAATTGAATATGGCATCGTTTTTATGTATTTTTCCTTCTATCCCGAGTTCTGTTTTGATTATGTTTATACAATCGTCCAAAATTTGCCTGTCATAATTTGATATCCTCACTGCGTTCCGCCCTGACGAACCTTCCGCTACAAAGTAGCCTAGAAACCGGGCCAGTTTCGGCGTTATTTTTAGCTTTGAAGGAAGCGAGTGCCCTCTTCTGGGATGCCTTGAAATGCCTAATTTGTCAAGTGTCTCCCTTACTGCCCTCGCTCTGACTTTGTGTTTTTTTGCTATCTCATGCGTGAAAAGTCCTGAATAGTGCTCAGATGCCCAAGCCAGGACCCTTTCATGATTTTCTGGGAATAGTGCCAGTGCCCGTTCTTTTATCTCATATAGATTTTGCCGTATTTCCCCTTCTGCGTGCTGCAGCCTTAATTCATGCTTGTAAGGCGTCAGGTCAACTATAGGTTCTTTTTCCTCGACGGGAACATGCTTTGCAGTAACTATAAACTCTCCAGGCTTGAGATCTTTGGTCTTGACAGATTTGACCTCGCCATTGACAACTTGGAATACGTTGTGCGAAGCTGTTACTATTGTCTCCTTTCCGCCGGACGTTCTTATGCGATAGAGTTTTTCGTTTATCGGATGGCGCATGAATGAAGTTATAGGAACAATTTCAGCTTTCAGTGTTGACGGATTGAATGCTACTGCTTTCCATCCTTTGCTGTTCTCAGCCCTTTCCACGAAGCCGTCTGTTGTAGTAGTTTCAGAATTCATGGCATTGTCTATAACCTTTCCAATCGGCTCTATGATGACATGTCCTTCTGGATTTATCAAAACAGTTGGAACAGTCCAGTCTAAAGAATAGACGATGTTGTATAAGCCGTCTCCTATATGCAGGTGCACGCTTGACGAGCCGAGCAGGTGGCCTGCGTTCTGAAGAGTGATGCGCATGTCCGGAGCGATGTCGGTCACCTCGCCATATTCGAGTGTTATGCAGTGGCGTATTGCCTCTTCTATGCCTTTTGAGCTGTAGAACGCCTTTCGATTCTCGCGCTGGCATATCTGTATGTAGTCAAGCTGCATCAATGCTGCTATGTCGCGCGTAGGCCTTGTGCAGTAGACCGGGCCCCTGTAGCCGTACTCGAAAAGATAGGGCACCATGCCTACGTGGTCCATGTGGGCGTGCGTGAGTATGACGGCGTCCAGCGTCTGTATGTTGAACTCGGAAACGTCCAGGTACGGATACGGCTTCGACGCGGTCAGGCTGACAGCCATCCCGCAGTCCATCATGACGCGCGTCTGCGGCGTCTGCAGGAGCATGCAGCTTCTGCCAACTTCCCGGAAAGAGCCGAGTCCTGTAAGCCTTATCCATTCGACCTCCTTGCCTTCGGAATATATCTTCTCGCCTATCTTGTTGAGGAATTTCTTGCGGTATCCTGCCTCCTTGTGGAGCATCTTCCTTATTGATTTTATCAGCTCCGAGTCTATGACAGGCGCCCTGTATATGTGCGGGGTCCAGAAGGTCTTGTCCTTTATTGACAGCAGTGTCTCGCCGCTTTTTCCTATGACAAGCCCCGGCTTCTCGGCGTGTATCACGACTTTGGCGAATTCCGGCTCGAAATAGATGTCCTTGACGCCGGCTTCCTCCGGTATCAGCTTCTTTATGAGCGCTATCGTATCCTCCTCGTCCATGACTATGGAGCGGTCGGCCCTCACCTCTATCCTCTTCTTGATCTTGCCGACTATCTTCTTTATCAGGTCAGTCGAGTTGTTGAAGAATTCCTTGTTCTTTGTGTAGAGTATGATCTCGCTGCCCTCGTAGCTTATGTCCGAGATCATCGCGTTCTTTGGCAGGTCTTCTTTTATCGCATCTATTATCATGTGCTCACCAGAATTAGCCCAGTGTGGTTTGGTTATTTTTCACCTTGATACCAGTCTTAGACAAATACCCGTCAGATAGAAAGCAAATAAAAATAAGCCTGATTACTTCAAAAATTCCGCGACCTTCTCTTCCTTTACCCATTCGAGGCCGTTCTTGTCGATGACGAGGATGTTTATCTTCTTGCCGCCGGAAAAGACGTCCCTCTCTCTTGCAGACCTGATAGCGCGCACAGCCAGCCTGACCCCTTCGTCCCTTGTCATGCCTTCCTTGTATCCGTCCTCAAGGACGCCGTAGGCAACCGGCGAGCCGCTTCCTGTAGATGTGAATTTGTCCTCTTCCGCGCCGCCTGCCGGGTCTATGCTGTATATGTGCAGCCCGTCCTTGTCCACGCCGCCGATTATTGGCATGAACATGTACGGGTACCATCTTGACTGCGATAAAATATTAGACAGGAGGGACGATATTGCCCTTACCGTTATTTCCGTGTTCCTTGTCAGCTTGTAGATGTTTATTTCCGCGCGGAGTATCCTTATCAGGGCCTGCGCGTCGCCCACGCCGCCTGATATAGTGAGCGCGACCCTGTCATCGATCTGGTGGATCTTCTGGACTTCTTTTCCTGCGATCAGCCAGCCCATCGTGGACTTGCTCTCTGCACCGAGCACTACGCAGTCCTTGCAGACAAAGCCCACGGTTGTCGTGCCTGTCTTCATCTTTTGTTCTTGGTGCATTTCCATAAGGTTCACCTGATAATTTTCGCCTGATTGACAAATTAGAATCTGAAAAAACCAAATAAGTTAACTATCACTATTGCGGTGAAGTATTTAAACTTAATTTCGGTCATGGCGTATCTGTTGGATTCCATGTCTGTCCATAGTCGCAAAAATTATATGGTAAACTGCCAGTAATAGCCGTCAGGTTTCGCAGTTATCTATATATTTGGCAAAGAGGCATAGTCTATTTGATATCCATGCGCAACAAATGCCCCTATCTCTCCACAGGCCTCGAATGCTTTGCAGGCAGCTTCGGGACGGTCCACTGCCTCACTCACGAGTTCCACAGCAAGTGCGGGTTCAAGGCAGCGGCTGACAAAAAAGGAAATCCGGGCATAAGTATACTCGACAATCATGCAGGAATGCTCGATAATCTGATCGCGATAAATTTCTGATCTTGAATGCCATCTTCGCAGGAAGATGAGATGCTGCACAGCAAAGCATGCTTTGCTTGTGGCGTTCGCGAATGATTAATGAGCCACCTTCTGTAATATGTTCTTTTTACAGTAGGGCTTTTTCTTTCCAAGAAAAAGGGTTAACATTTGGGAGAACTGAGCTTGTAAATGTACCCGGCATCTGAGATGAAGTAAGCATCGCCGTAATTCAGCCTGTCGCCGTTCCGGTATGGTGCGTCAAGGACAAAGCCCTTCATCATGACCTGTTCGTCATTGAGCCAGGCTTTTATTTCAAGGCGCTCTGATTTTGATTCGTTGAAGGCCATGAGGGAAAGCGGCGGGCTGTTTGTCCTGTTCACCGCCCCAGCGTAAGCTGAAAGCTTCATGATTGCCTGCTCGCCGTCGACAGCCTGGCCTATATACCCTCCGTCGGTGAGCCTGCACAGGAATGCGCCGCTCTGGTATGCGGCAGCAAGAACTATCACGATAACGATCACCACAGCAAGGAGGTAGATTTTCACCCGTTTTGTCAATTTCGGAACTGTTAGCTTCATGATTATGAATACTTGGCGGCTCTCAATATAAATATGATTAGTATGCCTTTGCCACGTATACAACATGCTTGGCGGGCTTGCCGCACCACAGGCAGTTGGCGAAGCATTTTTCCTCTTTCCCGTAAAGCGTGCCCCGTATCTCATGCCCTGACTCTGCCTTTATGCTCGCCTCGCACTCTCCTGATGAGCACCAGTTCCCGCGCAAGAATCCGCCTGCTTTTGATTTTTCTTTAAGATCATCCATATTATGGACATCTTTGATATTATCAATGAGAAATTTTGCCGACCTTGCCGCCATCTCTTTCTGGATGTTCTCGAGCAGTGCTTTCGCTTCAGACAGCTCGGAGATTTTTATCTTGTCCTTTTGGCCCAGCCTGGAAACAGCGGTCACCTCTCCGGCTGCTACGTCTTTAGGCCCGATCTCTATGCGAAGCGGCACACCCCGGAGCTCCCACTCGTTGAACTTGAATCCTGCCGAATGCTCGCGGTCATCCAGGTGAACGCGCAAGCCGAGCTGGCGCAGCTGCTCTTTTACGGATTCCGCTTTCTCCAGCACTTCCTTTTCCTTCCCCTTGAAGAGTATGGGCACGATGACTGCTTGGTAAGGCGCGACTTCTGGAGGCAGCACGGCACCTTTGTCGTCGCCGTGATGACAGATTGTTATTCCGATCTGACGTATTGAAGTGCCCCAGGATGTCTGCCACCCGTATTGCTCTTTCCCGCTCTCGTCAAGGAATTTGATGTTGAAAGGCTTCGAGAAATGCTGGCCCAGGAGATGGCTGCCGGGCCCCTGTGATACTTTGCCATCCTGGAGGAGCGTGTCGAATACGATAGAATAGTCCGCGCCTGCGAACGTGTCGGATTTCGGCCTGACAAGGACGAGAGGCTCGATTGCGAGCGCTTGGTACATGTCTTTGTACATGGAAACTACAATCTTGAGCCATTTTTCCGCATCTTCCTTTGTTGAATGCACAGTATGGCCTTCCTGCCACAGGAATTCCCTCGGCCTTATCAGAGGCTTGGTGCCTTTCGTATCGAATCTTATTACGTTGTTCCACTGGTTGATTTTCAGTGGCAAGTCTTTGTAGCTCCTTATCCAGAGCGAATACATATGGTACATTATAGTTTCAGAAGTCGGCCTGACGAATAGCTTTTCTTCCAGCTTCTCGCCGCCTGCTTCTGTTATGGCAAAGGCCTCTGCCTTGAAGCCTTCAAAATGCTTCTCCTCCTTCTTTATCAGGCTTTCAGGAATGAACATCGGAAAATATGCATTCTGGACTCCGTGGCGTTTGAAATTCTTGTCAAGCCGCTGTTGGAGCATTTCCCAGACAGCGTACCCCCACGGAAGTATGACATCAAAGCCCTTCATCGGGCTCCTCTGGTCAACGAAGCCGCCTTTCCTTACAACGTCCAGGTACCACTTGCTGAAGTCCTCATCGCGTTTCGTTGAAATCCCCATTTCTTCAGACATGATTACACCTCTGTTCTAATTGGTTATTTTCTCTAAATAAAGACGCCGAACAAGAAGAAGCAAGACCAGACAAGACGGTTTTTCTATTGTTTAGGAAGTCGTCCACCAGTCATTTGACTCACTCATCTTATCTTAATAGGAATATTTTTAAAGCGATCAGAATCTTTTTATTGTGGCCGAATTATTAACTGAGTATGAAGAAACGCAGGCAAGACAAGAAACTTCTGATAGCCGAAGAAGAAGTCCTGCTCTCCAAGGAACGAACGATACTTTCATTCATGCGAACTGCGCTGGCATTCATCGGAGTCGGAATCATAGTTGTAAATTTTTTCAAGGATACGGCATTTCAGTTAATCGGCTATCTGCTTATTATGGTCGGATTTGTGGAGATAGGCGAATCTGCGAGAAGATTGCGCAAAAAGCAGAAGATTATGGGTCGCCTGGAAAAGCGGACCGGGGTTTAGTTATAGGAACTTCCCCATTTGCACGACGTCTATGCCTTTCCGGTAATGCTCCTTGAAGTAGCCCTCTTTCTCGAAGCCTGTCTTCTCGAACAGCCTTATCGCTTCCTTGTTGTCTGCCTTGCAGCGCGCCGCGACTTTTCGCATATTTTTTCCCTTGAGGAAATCAAGTGCTTTCTGGAGCAGATCGGTGGCTATGCCCTTCTTCCTGTGAGCCTCGTCAACGCAGAGCGTCCTTATCTCTGTCAGGTCAATATCCACGATTGAGGCGCGTACGCAACCTATAATCTTGTCATTATCCTCCGCAACAAAAAAGAAGTTGTTCTTCTTCATCTTGCCTTTTATGTAGCTCTCGCTGAACGTTGCATAGCCCATGTAATCGTCCTGCGCATGCCTCTTGATTATGTCTGCGATTTCCTTGGAATCTTTCTGCGTCGCAAGCATGATTTTCATGAATAGAGCTTGATTAGTAAAATAGAAAAAGGCGCAGAATGGGCCCGCTGTGATTTGAACACAGGCCACTACCACCCCAAGGTAGGATCCTACCAAGCTAGACTACGGGCCCAAATCGAAAGACGCAAAGCGTCATGCTGCTAATCAGATAAACAGAAGCAATTAAAAAAGAATTATGGGCTCACCAGGATTTGAAATCCCATATCAAAAGCCAGAAGACTTTCGACATCCTGGGCCCCAAGGTCCCAAACCTCGAATCCTAACCATCCTAGAGTCTTTTCCGCAAGCGAAAGCAGCATGACGTGCGAAGCACGTCTTTTTGTTGTCGCCGAAGGCGGAAAAGGGCTTAGCTAGACTATGAGCCCTTAAAATTAGAATATAGTTCTATGATAAACTTAAAAACCATTCCTGGCAGTAGCTATTTTCGCTTCTCGTGTCAGCGATTTAAAAGAAATCTCATGCTTCATAGCTTCTGATTTTGTAGCGAAGGACCATTTGGCGACAAGCTCGACGGGCAGCCTGCTTCGCGTGTATTTGGAAGCCTTTCCTTCTTTGTGCATACTCAGCCTTTTCTTCAGGTCGTTTGTATAGCCTGTGTAAAGCGATCCGTCCCTGCATTTCAGGACATACACATAGAACATGGATATACTAGTTCCTTTCTTTTAAAGAGCTTTATATGCTTAAAATTTATTTCACTAATTCAAAGTATGTTTCCCGTGCTGGAAACAGGTAGTACAGAAATGAGCATTCGTAAGCTGTCGGTATTTTGTTCATTATTGGCTCAATTAGGTAGTTCCAGAATGTCCACCTCTTGCCGAATATGTACTTCTTTACACGCACAGCCTTGAAATCATAAGTGCCGTGTTCTGTCGGATAATTGCAGAAGAAATCCATAGTGTTGTGCATGAATGCTCTTTTATGGAATGGCTGTACCCAAATTGTATGCGCCGTTACGCTCCATATCTTTAGAACTCCGTTGGGTTTCAGTATTCTGCATAGCTCTCTCATGACTTCGGGGAATTTATTCACATGCTCAATGACCTGCTCTGCCCTTATCTCGTCAAACGTATTGTCCTTGAAGGGATATGGGAATTTATCGAGGTTATGCACCACATCCACGCCCTTGAACTTGCATACATCTAGATTGACATAGCCATTCATCGGTTTCTCGCCACAGCCCACGTTTAATTTTTTCATTTGATTACCAAACCTTTGACAAATCATACAAGGTTTAGGTGTTTTATGCTCCTTGCAAACAGGGTCTTTCATTTTTATCATCTTTTATTTCATTGAAAACACAATATTTAAGCTTATAACTAACATATAACTGAACTTATGGCAATTCAATGCCTTTATCATAACTAATTCTTCATTATGAAGTGGAATGACGTAAGTTTCTTGTTAGGCAGTTCTCTAAGCAAGAAAATTCTTGAGTGCCTGAATGATTCAAAAGAACCTTTAGCACCTCTCCAAATCTCAAAGAAAACAAATATAGCCAAATCCAATGTCAGTACAAAGCTAGGGGCTTTGACGAAAAGAGGTCTAGTCGAGCCTATAGACCCTGAGGTTAGGAAATGGCGATTTTACAAGATTACCAAAAAAGGTAAGGATATTCTAAGAGAAGTGAAGAAAGTTAAGGAATGAATAAACTAATTCTGATTTTTGGGATTAAATATTTCAATTATTAGACCAACCAAAATACCAGATATTATACTCATTAAAAATGGGACTAAATAAACATAGGGCGTATTTTGAGGGTTAAATCGGAACAATGTGCTAGGATTTTCTACACTAATTTCTTTTACAGCTTTATTGTATCTGTGGAATATAGGAATTTCGTTAGAAGTCTGACCATTTAATACTATGAAACAGTCTTCATCACAAGAATATTCTAATGTATTATAGATAAAATGGATTCTATAAGGGAGGCTATTTTGTTCGAAATTAACTTGATAATATGTAGATTTTGTATCATTGAGTTTAATATAAAATCTTATACTGCTTGAATGTTGCCATGCGTTAGACAAATTAAATGTTTTATTATCCAATTTTATAGATATTGTGTTATTTACTAAATTTGATAAATACTTAATTGATGTCGTATCAGCGACTATATCGTAATCAATGATGTGTCTGCTTTGGTCAAAAGCTGCATAAAAATATGCATTAAAGTTATCACAGGTTTTTAAAAAATGCGACTCTATATAAACTAAATTCTCTTGCGTGTCAATTGAGTAAAATGATGGTGAAAACCTGAAACATTCATTTTCTGAATATGTATATGTGGTATAAGTTTGCCATTTTACATCCTTTCCGTATATATTGTTGATGCTATTGAATAACGTAATAGTAGAAATTATCAAAAATATAATCAATAAAATAATATTTCTATTATGATTGGATTTATTCCGAGTAATTAAATTTTTAGTCTGCTTAATATTTTTGTCTTTAATTAGGTTGTCATATATGCTAATTATTTTATCTGATTTCTTGTAAAAGATATCTGCACTTATTTTAAGTTTAGACCTAAATACAAAATAAACAAAAATTAAAAATATTGTAAAAATTATCCCTATAATTATTTTTGCTTGTATATCAGGTAATGTTATCGAGACAGTTATTCCAATTGTAGCAATCATTACCAAGAGTCCGATGAAATAATTAGAATACTGTTCAAATTCAAATTTTGCCTTCTGCTGTTCCTGTTTTAATCGTTCTATAATCAGTTGAGATTTTCTATTGTGCTTTGAAACCATATAAACAATTTATATGGAATATTCTAAAACTGATAATTAACCTACAGAGCGTTCAATTTTAGAGATATATCTATAACCCAAGAGTTAGATGGGCTCACCCGGATTTGAACCGGGGCCACATATGGAATTCTCCCAAACCGAATGACGCTTTAGCGCCTGCCTGGTCTAAGAAAATGGTCCCTAACCACGAATCCTAACCAACCTAGAGCCGTGTTCTTTCTTTTCCCTTAAGGGTTTTCTTTCTTACAAGAAAGAAATAGGAACAATTGCAGCAACAAACTTAAAAGCACTATCTTATTCTTCTGCTAACCTCAACGCCGTCCGCGCCGAAATCATGCAGTTCGCTCCTGTAGTTGCCGCTCTTCCTGACGTAATCCAGGAAATCTTTCATATCTTTCTCGAATCTTTTCACGTTGTCGGCCACAACGACCGCATTCTTAGTCATTTTTTGCTCTGCCGCTTTCAGGTATTTCATGTAGCCCTTTTTTTCTGCATCTATGAAAATCATGTCGAATTTATTATCCAGTCCAGGTATGATTTCGAGGGCATCACCGTTGATGATTTCTATCTTATTCGAAAGTCCAGCCCTCTGGATATTCAGTTTGGCTGCTTCGGAATTCTTCTTGTTTGCCTCGATGGATGTTATCCTGCCCTTCTTGAGGTTCTTTGCCATAAGTATCGACGAGTAGCCGACCAGAGTCCCTATTTCCAGCACCGCCTTTGGCTGGTTTTCTTTTACGACGTTCTCGAGAACCGAGCCCTTTTCCCTTCCTATGATTGGCAGCACTACATTGCCCGGCATGTTTTGGGCAGCCGCGGCCTTTTCTATTTCATTGAGAACTTTCTCGGGTTTGTTGAACATCATTTTATTACCTTCATGACGTTGTCTATTTTTGTTTCCAGATCTTTTAAACCGCTGTCGTTTTCTATGGTAAAATCCGCATATGAGAATGTCTTCTCGAAATTGAATATCTCATTTTCCCTTTTCTCCTGCCTCAGGAATTCGTTCAAATCTTTAGGGTCGTTTTCCCTCCCGCGCGTGCTCAATCTCTTGAACCTTGTTTCGGGATCGGCATCTACAACGATAAGCGTAAGCGCGCTTCCGAATTCCTTTTTCGGGATCTCAAAGTCCTCCGATCTTCTCATTGGAGTTAGTATGATTTTTCTGTTGCCCGAATCCTTTATTCGCTTTACAGCCTCTTCAGCAAGAAACGTGTTCCCATATTTTACCCTGAGATTCTGGAGATTATCCCTGCTCAATTCCAGGCCCTCTTTTTTGCAGATCTCGCGCAGGATATTGGCATAATCAATGATCTTGTAACCGTATTTCTTTGATATGTAATCTGCTGCCGTATCCTTCCCGGAACCGATCAGACCTGCTATGCAGATTATTCCCATATGGTCATTTTTTATATTATGAATTTAAATCTAATCAGGTACCCATGACGATCAAGGAACTTCTTGCCAGAAAACTTTCTCCTGAGGAGCTTGCTCTCCTGCCAACTTCTTTCGACATAATGGGCAACAAGGAAAAGGCGGTTGCGGTCATAGACATCCCGAAGGAGCTTGAGAAAAAAGAGGATGTGATAGCGAAGGCGATAATGAAGAAGCACAGGAATGTCAGGAGCGTCCTCAAGAAGGCTTCCCCGATAAAAGGCATTTATCGCACCAGGGACTATGTCCTTGTGCGCGGCAGCAAGAAGACAGAAGTCGTGCATGCCGAGAACGACTGCCGTTTTCTTCTTGACCCGCAGACGGTGTACTTCTCCCCCCGTGAGTCAACCGAACGGCTTCGCATGACCGAGAAGGTAAGGGAAGGCGATGTTGTTATGGTCTTCTTCGCTGGCGTCGGGCCGTTCCCGATAGTCATCGAGAAGAAATCAAAGCCGTCAAGGATTATAGCGGTCGAGATCAATCCTGTTGCGGTCGAATATTTCTGGAAGAACATCAAGCTCAACAAATCCCAAAAGATAGAGGTCCTGCTGGGAGACGTGACCGGCAACGTAGAACAGTTTTATGGGCAATGCGACCGCGTCCTGATGCCGCTGCCTGAGAAATCTGTGGAATACCTTCCGGACGCGATAAAGTGCCTGAAGCCGGGCGGCGTCTGCTATTTCTATTGCTTTTCTGGTGACGACCTTGACGAAAAGAAGGAAAAAATACTATATATAGCGAAGTCGATCAAGAAAAAAATAAGATTCATAGGAGTTCAGCGCGTGTTGCCGTACGGCCCGCGAGTGCACAAATATAGGATAGATTTCGAGCTGATTCAATGACAAAAATAAAAACCCTGCATGCCCGCGAAGTGCTTAACAGCCGCGGCCTGCCTGCTGTCGAGGCGGAGGTGAGTGTCGAAGGGCGTTCTCCGAACGTCAGTCAATTTTTTCGCGCCATATCTCCCGAAGGCGCCAGCAAGGGCAAATACGAGGCGGTCGAGCTCAAGGATGGCGGCTCGCGCTATCACGGGCTCGGCGTCCAGCACGCGGTGGATAATATCAACAAGATAATCTCCAGAAAGCTCGTCGGCATGGAACTCGATTAGGGTAAGGTTGACGGGACTCTTTGCAGCTTGGCCGGCGACAGGAAGTGGAAGCTCGGGGGCAACGCGACAACCGCAGTTTCAATGGCAGCGTGCAAGGCGGTTGGAGATGTTTCGGCTGCTATAGGAAAAATGTCCGGCTCAAAACTGTCTATACCTGTTCCGTTCTCACTTATCGTCGAGGGCGGAGCACACGCCGGCAATGACTTGAATGTCCAGGAGTTCATGGTCGTTCCACTGAAGACGGGCTCGTTCAAGGAGGCGCTTCGTGCAGTCTCTGAAATCTACTACACTTTAGAGGAGATGGTCCTGAAAAAATACGGTAAAGGCACCACCAATGTCGGGTACGAGGGCGGCTTCGCGCTGCAGATAAGCGACACGAAGGTCGCGCTTGACCTGATCTCACGCGCAATAGGGGAGGCGGGATATTCGAAAGAGGTGAAGATAGCGATCGATTCTGCGGCTACGCAGTTTTTCAACGGAAATTACAATATTGACGGAAAACGTCTTTCAGCTGTTCAGCTCGCTGACTACTACATTGAATTGTCAAAAATCTACCCTCTTGTGTCGATAGAGGACCCCTTCAGCGAGGACGATTTCGATTCGTTCGCGTTATTGCGGAAGAAGGCAAAGCGGCTGCTGGTCGTAGGCGATGACCTGACTGTAACGAACCCGGGGCGGATCAAGAAGGCGATAGAGAAGGATTCGTGCAACACCCTCCTTGTCAAGGTGAACCAGATCGGCACCGTGTCGGAAGCCGTAGGCGCGGCGACGCTGGCAGGAAATAATGACTGGGAGATTATCGTGTCGCATCGGGGCGGAGACTCGGAGGACACGTTCATTGCAGATTTTTCAGTCGGTCTTGGAGCGCTCGGGGCGAAGTTCGGGGCGCCGATGCGCGGAGAGAGGACTGCAAAATACAACCAGCTGCTGCGGCTTGAAGAGACGGGCTTGCCATATGCCGGGAAGAGATTCAAACTATAGCGAAGTCAATAACGACATGCCACTTTTTTGGCGAAAAAGATTTCACTTTTTTCCTGAGAATGATATGGTATTTTTTCTTGAAGGCGCTGCAGATTTCATC
>JAGVVU010000016.1:0-3289 GCA_018304605.1 Candidatus Aenigmatarchaeota archaeon
CGTCCGCCTCCGCTTCTTTCTCTGTGTTCGTACATTCTCATACACCTAGTTTTCTAAGGGATATAGATAGGTCTGTTGTTTTTGTTGTTGTTGGAGTCGACCTTTATTTCCATTACCCCTTATTTTATTACTGTTAGAAAATAGGCCTTCAATGCCGGTACGCCAAATGCGTCTTTACCTTCCATCTACCTTCCTACCCTAACTGTAATTAAAGTAGACATAGCAAAGTATATAAAGTGGTCATCTTTATATACTACTTAATAGTAATTAAAATTGAGTAGTATGTTTGGACCTCTTGGTGAAGTATTGCGAGTGGTGAGGGACGAGTTGCAGCCCCAATACAAAGGAAGGCTCTTTATTGATCATTACAATTTAGAGAGGGTAGGATGCTTTGGTGGGACATATCCAGATCAGATTTGCGATGCTATTCTCGAAGAATGCCCCCCGGTTGAGAAAAAATATTTATTTGGTTTGGCGTCCAGACAGGAAAAGTCTTCAAGAACCGTTGTAGCAGTTCGTTATGACCGCGGATTTGACCCCCTGTTTGTAGATGTAACGGATGAAGGCGCTAGAGACGTTGTTCGCAGGCACTTGGAACCGTTTGCGCAGGAAATGGACAAAACAATAGGTTTTACATACGAGCCAGATTGTGTAGAAAGAATAACCAGGGAATTAATGAAAAAGTTGGATGTAAAATAATATCATTTGAATATCTCCCCGGTCTCCTCGGACCACCAGACCAGATCCAGATGCGCCATCGGTATGTCTATGCTTTCTGAGAAGCTTTTCATCTTCTCCTCTATTTCCAGGTATTTCTTGTCTGTCAGCGACTTTGGCACCTCGCTTATCACGCCATTCTTCACAAGATGCTTCAATATGTGGCGGTCTAGAATAGCAACGTCATTCCCGAAGCCGATATTTCGGAGAAAATGCGAGGCTTCCTTGAGGCCGTAGCCTTTTACGTTACTGACAAGCCATGATCGCATAGCTATTGGATCGCCGAGACTATCGAGCTTGCTCTTTATTCTGATGCCTTTTTCATCAGAAAACAGCCTCCGCGCCTCCACTATGTACTGAGATTTGTTGTTGTTGAACCTGATGGGAGCCATCCATTTTTTTATCTCCCCGGCGCTGCCAGTAAGAAGCAAATTCTTTTCCTTCAGCTTGTCTATGACCTTTGCCGCACTCTTCGCCTTTGTCTGCGGCGTCATCAGGCAGAAGCAAAGCTCTTCGAATATAACCTCGTCGCTCTGCAAATAGGCGTCGCGAAATTCCTGTAAACGGGTTTCTATTGCATTGCGCTTCTGTTCGTGGATTTCCTTTAGCTGCATCTGACGAGTTTGACCGGAGAATTTAAATCTAAGAATTCCACTGTTTTTAAACAGTGGTAGAATGGAATTCTGGATGTAAGAACCACTGTAGTAATACAAGTGGCTTATAAAATCTTCAGTCTTTAGACAGTGGTTCTTCACATTTTTGAGAAGTCGCGTATCATTCCTTTGACATCCGGATAGTCTTCGAAAAGAAGGTCGACTTTTCTCCAATAACGCGGCTCTGGTTCTTTACCTTTCACTGTGCCATAGAGTCTTTGAATCCTTTGTCCATTCTCACCGACTATTTGACGATAATCATCGGGCCTGCATTCGATCATGATTTTCATAGCATCAAACAGCAGGCCGTCATTGAAGTACGGATTATTGGCTAAATTATGGGTAAAATCAAAAACCCTGTCATCTGGAGCCAATGTCATTACAGATGATATAGCATCGTAAAAGATGCTTCGATGATTTTCTGCAACATACTCATTTGACGCTGTCTCCAAAAGACCGTCCAAAGCTTCAGTTGCTCCGGCAGCGCCGATTAAATACGTTAAATATTCAACGACCGGAAGAATTATTGGATCTTCAATCTCTGCGCACCTGTGGAGCGCAATTCCGATTGCTTGGCGAAATGGCTGCCGTCTTTCTTCTGGAATGCTCCTATACGCTTTTTCTAGAGCGTCTAGTGGGCTTTCAAGGTGATTATACAGAGTGAATAGCCATAATTGACTTTCATGATTAACTTTATACTTTGTTGGTACCTGGTCTTCAGGTAATTGATGCAATTCTTCAAGATTTTTCAGAAGCCAGTCCGCATATTGTTCGGGCGTTTCCAGTCCTGATAAATCCTCGAGTAATCCCATCAAATGCCTATTTCAAATAAACTTATAAAGCCGCGCCCGAAAAAACCGTCACAGTCGAAGCGTTGGATGGAAAATTTAAAAGGGGATTATCTCATGAATATAGTTTCGTGGCTTTCGGGTCCGGTTGAGACTATTCCTACGGGCCTGATGGAATTCCATATTTCTACTACTTCTCTCGCGCCTTCTGGCAGGTCTCCGTAGTTTTGAGTTCCTCTTGTGCTTTGCATCCATCCCCTGACTCTCCTGCCAAGAACGGGCTTGTAATTTTCATAATTCACGCCCCTGAATTCCCTCGTTTGCCTGCCGTCCAGGTCGTACGCGGTTATGAAAGGTATTTCTGTCACAAAATCCGACACGTCAATCTTGGTCAGTGCAAGCCAGTCTATGCCATTTACCATTGCCGCGTATTCTATCAGGGGAATATCAGGCCATGCAACCCTTCTTGGCCTGCCGGTCGATGCCCCGTATTCATCGCCTTCGTTCCTGTGATATTTTCCAGTCTCAAAATCATTTGCAGTCCCGTGCGCGACTTTTCTCTTGAGGTCCATGAATTCTTCAGATGCCTGCTTCAGACGTTTTTCGCTTTTTATTGACTGCTCCGTGCCAAGTTCTGCAAGCAAAGGTCCCGAACCGACCCGTGTCAGGTACCCGGCCTTCATCACGCCAACGACTTCCGTCACGGCAGAAGGTGGTACGCCAAGTCCCGCGGCAACGCCTCCTGAAATCGGCCGGGATGATGTCACAAAAGGCCTCGTGCCCAAGTCCACGTCAAGGAAAGTCCCCTGTGCGCCTTCGAAAAGCATTCGGGTTCCCTTGTCCAGCTCCCTGTTCAGGTAATAGACTGTATCCTTCACATGCGGTCTCAAAACGCCGAACATTGCAGCATAATCCTCACATACTTTGCGTGCGTCTATCGGACGTTCGCCTGACCTTTCCAGCCTTTCGGAAACCGAAAACTCCTCGTCAAGATCCTTCAATCGTGATATGACGTAACTTGCAGGGCGATAGAAATCAGACACGAACAAGCCGACCCTCGCCGCATGTGTCATGTATGTCGGTCCGATTCCTCTTCCTGTTGTCCCTATCTTTCTCGCCGAAGGGCTGAGC
>JAGVVU010000016.1:3330-15102 GCA_018304605.1 Candidatus Aenigmatarchaeota archaeon
CGTTCCAGCGCCTTTTCATATGGCGTGATAACTTTCGTGTCCTCGGATATGATGACGTTCTGCGTGCTTATCCCTGCGGATCTTACATCAGTCAGCTCATCAAGCAGCAGCGCAGGGTCTATCACCACTCCATTGCCTATGACGCACTGGACGTTTGCGTGGCTTATTGCAGAGGGAAGAACATGGAGAACCACCTTTCTTCCGTTGCTATAGGTGGTGTGTCCTGCGTTCGGCCCGCCGTTGTAGCGGCACACAATTTCGAATCCTTTGTCCACGAAATAATCAACGATTTTCCCTTTTCCCTCGTCGCCCCACTGGGCGCCTATCACTGCTACTCCCGGCATTTTCAATCACCACACAGTATAATTTGACCATTCTTCCGGGCCACCAACATCGTGAGGCCGCCCCTCTGCCCTGGAACTTTCTGATTCCCTTTCAAGGACTGCATTTCTATGAAGATCCTGCATGCTTGCGTACCCTCCTTTGTGCAGCGCGGTTCTGATGCTGTTTATTACGCGTGGCATGCCTTTTGGGTCGTTAAGATCCCCGGCGTATTGGGCCCAGCCTTCAATGCCCTCGGATTCATCCGACTGGTCGTATCTTTTTTTCCTCCATCTTTTCGCGCGTTCAGAGCCTTCGCCCCAGTATGGTTTCATGTCAGCCGTGTATGTCCTGCCGTCCCTGACTTTTTTCAGCTCAATCCTTTCTGTCGGGCTTTCTTCGAATCTCGCAAAGAACCGTCCGGCCATCCCGGCGTCCCCGCCAAGTGCGCCCGCGACCCAGATATCATCATTAGTGACTATTCCGCCGTCGGGAATTATCGGGACATAGATTCCTTCTTTTTGTAAATACTCCATTCTCGCTTCGTTGATCTTGATCACTGCCGTGGCCTGTGCCCTTCCCATGCGGAATTTTTCCCGCGTTGTGCATATTGAGCCCGGTCCCATGCCGATTTTCACCCCCCATGCGCCGTTTTCTACAAGAAAATAAAAGCCTTCCTCTGTCACAACATTTCCGCCGATGAACGGGATTTCAGGAAAGTTTCGCCTGATATATCTCATCGTTTCTGCCTGGTAATCTGAAAATCCCTGGGAAGAGTCTACGAAAAGAATATCCGCGCCCGCGTCTATCAGCGCCGGAACCCTTCTTCTGTAGTCTTTCGTGTTTATTGCAGCGCCGACTTTGTACCGCTTGTTTTTGTCAACAAGCTCTAGCGGGTTTTTCCTGTGATGTTCGATGTCTTTTCTGAAAACCATGTATTTCAGGTGTCCTTGACGATCTACGATCGGCATTGCGCCATGATGGCTGTCTTCAAGTATGTCGTTTGCTTTCCCGAGGTCTCCCCCTATTTTGCTCTCTTCAGGAGCGACAAGGTCTTTTAGAGGAACCATCCGGTCTCCGGCAGTCAGATTGGCATGTTTTTGTTCTGAGAAATCTTTTCTCGTTATCAGACCTAGCAGTCTTCCGTCCGGCTTTCCGTTGTGGGTTATTGGAAATGTCGAGTAGCCCTTTTCATGCGTATGCCGCGCGATGACAGGTATCGGGGTTTTTGGGGAAAAAACATCAGGCGTGACGAACCCGGCCTTGTATCTCTTTACCTCTGCTACCATCCTTGCCTCGTCACCCACCGGCTGGCTGCAGTAAATCACTCCCAACCCGCCTGTTTTCGCCAGCTCTATAGACATATCCGCTCCTGTGACGGACTGCATTGGCGCGCTCAGCAAAGGTACGTTAAGGACAAAAACATCTTCCGGCAAATCATTTACATCAAGTTCTGTTTTTTGTGGCGATGAGTACCTGGTTATGGGCGATCTGAGATCCACATCATCAGGACCAACACCACTTTTTATCCGCCCGGGAAGAAGGAGCCAGTCCTTGTAAGTCGTTCCCGGCTCCCAGTTGAGTTGCTTCGCCATTGATTTCCAATTGAGCTAAAATTAATTTAAAGGCGAACAGAAGAAATTTTCAATCACGAAGAAATCACGAATCACCAGTGCTCGGCGATGCTGTTCCATTCGGGATGTTTTTTCAGGAAAGAATCACGCACGTACTCGCACGTAGGTATTATCCTGAAGCCGTTCTTCCTCGCGAACTCGAACGCAGCCGTGCAGAGCTGCTCCGCAAGCCCCTGACCTCTCAGTTCCGGGTCGGTAAACGTGTGGAATAAATCCATCTTCTCCCCGTTGAGCGTGTAGTCCAGAAGTGCCTTTTTTCCATTCACGATTATGAAGAATTCGCCGTTGGATTGGTTTCCGGAAGATGCCACTCGGTGCTCTACTTGCATCAGAAATATTTGGGAAAAGAAGATTTAAACTGTACGGCTAAACATTTCTCAATGAACAAGAAAATTATTTTTGCCGTCGCCGTCATTATAATTGCAACAGCTGCTTACTGGATCAGCATCCCGCCGTGGGAGCGCATCAAGGAAGAAAGCATACCATGCGGTCCGACTAACTGCCACGGCTTCGACGTGCAGTGCGGACAGCCTGCGCAGTGTGAACTGGTCTACCAGTATGGCGACAACTGCCGGCGCTTCGTGAAATGTGCCGTAGTGAATTCAACATGCCAGACCATCCAGGAACAGCCCAGGTTCAACCAGTGCATATCGTGCGTCATGAGCTGTGCCCCGATGCTCGAGACCGATTACCTGAAGGGCATGGAATGCGAATATCGGTGTACGCTCTAATATTTTTCTTTGACTACAAGCTACTTTCTTTCGAGGAAAGAAATGGGCTTACCACTTTGTTTCTTCTAGTCCGCTTGTTTCATTCGCTTGCCGCGCGAGAAGGAAGAACAAATACGACAGCCTGTTGAGGTATTTGACAATGTCCTCGTTTATTATTCTCTCTTTCTTTAATGCTATTACACGCCTCTCCGCTCTCCTACTTACCGAGCGGCAGACGTGCAGGAGCGAAGCTGCCTCGCTGCCTCCGGGCAGTATGAAATTCTGCAAGGCAGGGAGCGAGTTGTCCAGCTTGAATATCTCATCTTCCAGTCTTACAACATGGCTCGGCTCAAGCTGGGTGTCCTTGTCGTCCCTGCGCCGGCTGCCTGCTAATTCCGCGCCTATGGTGAATAAGTCTTTCTGGATGTCGCGGAGAAGCGCAAGCACGTCGCGGTTTTCAAGCTTGTTCGCTGCCAGTCCTACGAAAGAATTAATCTCATCTACGGAACCCGTCGCTTCCACGGAGAGCGAGTCCTTGTCTATCTCTGCCGACCCCAGCATCCTTGTCTTTCCGGCATCCCCGGGCCATTTCTTCGGCTGCATGTCACTCAACTTCGCGGAAGGAAATTTAAGCCTATCATGATGGGCAGTTCAGGACAGATGCGCTAAGCTTAATTTAAAATAAAAAAGAAGCGAGCACCAGCGAGCCACCGTTAATAATTCTTCTTTCCAATTGAGGGCTTTCTTCTTTGAAGAAGAAAGGGCTCAAGCACAGAGTCCCCACCCACATGACTCGCAGGTCAGGCAGCCTTCCTTGAAGCTCAGTGCTTTTGAGCTGCACGTCGGGCATTCCTTGTACTGCATCTTTCCGTTTGTTACGTGCTGGACCAGCGTGCCTGATGCTGTCTCTGTCACTGTTTCCGAAGGCGTATGCAAAACATACCGCTCCTTCTTGAGCTCTTCTGTCTTGGTCTTGCTCGGAGCCACCAAGACCTGCTCTTTTATGCTGGAGTCGCGGAAAACAGTCACGTCCTTGCAGCCAAGCTGGTAAGCAAGCAGATAGCTCTGGCGCATGTCCTCTACAGTGGCATTAGCTGGAAAGTTGTTCGTCTTGCTTATCGAGCTGTCAACCCACACCTGGAACGCAGCCAGCGCGCGTATGTGCGATTCCGGCGTCGCGTCCATTGCCGTCACGAATATGTTCTTGAGGTGCTGCGGTATGTACGGGACGTTCTGTATGCTGCCCCTGTTTTCTGCTATTTGTTTCATCAGATCCTCGTCGTAGAGTCCCTCTCGCTTCATGACCTTCTCGAAGACAGGGTCAATATAATAGAAGCTGCCTACTTTTACGTTCTTCTCAAAGACCAGGCTGTACACAGGCTCTATGCCGCTGCTGCAGCCTGCTATCATTGAGATGCTGCCTGTCGGCGCTATTATTGTCGTGTAGCCGTTGCGTATTCCTGCAGTCTTGACCGATTCTGCCAGTTCGTCCCATTCGAAGTGCCATTTGTCTTTTTGCAGCGAGCCGCGGAAAGGCAGTCTGCCCTGCAGGTAGAATGATTTGTCATAGTAAGGCAGCGAGCCCCGTTCCTTTGCAAGGTCGATTGATTTGACCTTGCTCCAGTAGTTCACGAACTCCATGAGCTTTTCCATGAATATCCTGCCCTCGTCCTCGTTGTACGGCAGCCCCACGTCGAAGAGCAGGTCTCCGACGCCCATGATGCCCAGCCCGATTTTCCTTGTAGCCAGTGCCATGTCCTCTATCTGCTGGAGCGGCCATTTGTTGACGTCGATGACGTTGTCGAGGAAGTGCGTCGCTATCTTCGTTACGCGCGCCATATCGTCCCAGTCTATGTAAGTATTGCCGTCTTCGTCTTCATTGGCAAAAGCCCAGACATTGACAGAGCCGAGATTGCACGGCTCGTTTGGATAAAGTAAAACTTCTCCGCATGGATTAGTTGTCACGATCGGCCCGAGATGTTCGAGGAACGGGTTGAACTCGTTCACGCGGTCGAAGAAGATCACGCCCGGCTCTGCTGACTCCCATGCCTGATATACTATCTTGTCGAATAGCATCTTCGGATTGACGGTCTTGTAGACTTCGCCGTTTCTCGGGTTTATGAGCGGGTAAGGCTCGTCGCGCTCGTAGTAGTCCCAGAAGTCGCCCATGATGAGCACTGAAATATTGAAGTTCCTGAGCGCCTTGTTGCCTTCTTTTGCTGTTATGAATTTCTCGATGTCAGGGTGGTTGCTGTTGAGTATTCCCATGTTTGCGCCGCGCCGCATCCCGCCCTGTTTTATCACGTCAGTCATGTTGTCGTAGAGCGTCATGAAGCTGATGGGTCCGGAGGCTGCACCGCACGTGCTCTTCACTATGTCGCCCTCAGGTCTCAGCTTGGAGAAATTGAAGCCCGTCCCGCCGCCTGACTGGTGAATTAGTGCAGTATGTTTTAGTGTATCCATGATGCTTGTCAAGTCATCCTCTACTCCAAGGACGTAGCACGCGGACCCCATTCCCAAGACAGACCCAAAGTTGGCGATGGCAGGCGTGTTTGGCATGAACTGCCTGTTTACCATTATGTCGAAGAACTCGTCCGTCGTTTTTTCATATTTATTGAAAAGCCCTTCCTTCAGCATATCTAGGAACTCGCTCCACGAGACCTTCATATTATTTTGCCTGTCGAATCTGTCATACATCCGCCTGACAGCTTCCAGGTGATACCTGTTAAGCACGTATTTCCCGATAGCCAGCTCGCCATCGTACATCGCCGGTTCAAACTCCTCTTTTTCATGCTGTTGCTGCTTCGAGTCTTTGTCAAATACGCGTTCGTCATAGAACAAGTCAGCCAGTGCAGTATTCACCGCTACTCGCGTGAAAAGCTGTTTCGGCGTCTCGATAAGCTTCCCGCTGTCATCCTTTCTCAGGTATCTGGCTTTCAGCACCCTTAGCGCGTTGACGTCGAATTTCTTGTCCACCTCGTCGATTTCTTCTTTCTCAAGCACGTGCTTTTTTTCAGCTCGTATCTCCGCGCGCTTCTGCCTGTAGATAATATAAGCCTTGGCTGTTTTAGCATGACCTGTCTCGATAAGAACCTGTTCCACAAGGTCCTGTATGCCTTCGACTGTGGGGATGGAGCCTTTGGGCATTTCTCTCTCTATCTTCTCGAGAACTTTGTCCGCGACCTTGTCGCACTCCTGTTTGCTTTCATTTCCACCTTCCCGCGCGGCATTGTATATGGCATTTGTTATCTTGCTTTTGTCAAATTTCACGACGCTCCCGTATCTTTTCTTGATTTGTCCTATCATTCTACCCCACCTCTCCTTTCTTTTGCCTTCATTTTTTACTATGATTATGCTACGCTACCAACATTAACGACGGTAGAGTCAAAGTAGCTGATTGGTTCATATTTCTTTCTTGTGACACTTCCAACGACAACTAATTTTTGTCCATCCATTTCAACTCGAACGAATGGGTCTTCTAAATTTTCTGCTATAATTACTCTTAGCTTTTTTCTATCTGATGTCATTGCTGTTATCTCCTCAATCGTAGTCAACTGTTTCATCCCCTTATTTCATTGTTATACATATTGACGATTCCCAGGCCTGCTTTGGTTTAATTCAGCTTCTCAGCAGCCTGACTTCCCGTTCAAATGCTACAGGGTCGTCAAACTCCCTGTATACCGAAGCGAATCGTATGTAAGCTATCTTGTCGATAGCCTTAAGCTCAGCCATGACGCGCTCGCCAATCTCCATGCTTGTCACTTCATCCGTGTCGCGGACAGCTTTCTCTATCCTGTCGACGGCTGCGTCAATGGTTTCAATAGAAATCGGCCTTTTCTCACAGGCCCGTAGAATGCCGGCTTTCAGCTTGTCCCTGTTGTACGGCACCCGGCGGCCGTCCTTCTTGACGACAGTAAGGTTCAGGTTCGGCCTTTCATAAGTAGTGAACCGTTTTTCGCAAGAAATGCATTCCCGGCGCCTTCTGGTAGAATCCTCTGCATCCCTCTTGTCAACGACTTTCGTCTCTCCAGCGCAGTATGGGCAGTGCATTTTTACACCAAACAGGGTTAATTAACCTACTTTCAGGCAGGGTTGCTTATTACACCACAATTTATGCTGTTATTAAACTACAACTAATTGTGGTATAGAAAACAACTCATACAACATATTGTGGTTGCACCTGATATATAAAGTCTATAGAATTTTTGTCATATTTTTTGCAGAAGTGATATGACTTCGGGGAAGTTACAAATTTTTCATGCCTAGGAAGTGACTCTCAGCTGAAAAATCGTCGTATTTCATCCTCAGGCCGCTCTGTTGCTGTGAACTCCCAGCTTTTTGGAAATATTCTCCTGTAATTCTGCCAGAGGAAACGCTCGTCCAGGAAGACTATCACTCCGCGGTCTGTTTCAGTGCGGATGCACCGCCCTGCTGCCTGCATCACTTTTATCATCGCAGGGAAGTTGTAGCCGTAGTCGCGTCCTGCCCTAAACCGTTCGTCATAATAGCTTATCAGCGCGTCAACCGAAAGGGTCGGACGTTCAAGAGGCAAGCCTACGATTATCACTCCGTTGAGAAGGTCTCCCGGCAGGTCTATGCCCTCGCTGAACGAGCCGCCCATGACGCCCATCAGCACCGCGCCGCCTTGCGCATGCGAACGGAGCTCATTCTTCACCTCGTCCCGCTGCGCCTTTGTCATGCTGCTTTTCTCGAAAATCGCATGCTTGCCTGTTTTTATCATTGAGCACAGATTGTCGCGCATTTCATAGCTTGGGAAGAATACAGCAAGGTTGCCGCGCACAGCAGTTATGCAGTCGGAAATCCTCCTTGCCATTCTGATGTAGTTCGCCTCGTTCCGTTCCTTGTACTGAGTGGTCATGCCGCGAACGATGATGTTCTTCCTGTTCTCCTTCGGAAACGGCGAGTCATAGCTTTTCATCGTTGTGCGTTCTGTCTCCAGACCGAGAAGGTCCCGGTGCATCTCCATTGGCGAGAGCGTGCCGGACATCAATATAGTTGCATGGCTGCTCCGGACGATCTCGCGTGACACGAGCGACGGGTCCAGGCAGCTGAACTGGATAGCAATATGATTCTTGTCCTGTATCTTCTCCCTTGATATGATTCTCGCATAACCGACCCCCTCCTTCTTCCACATCTGGAGGAATTCTGCGATTCGGTCTACGTATGATATTTTCTTCTCCTCCAGCACGCTCTCGCCGACGCGGGTAAGCTGCGCAACTATGCTATCGTAGTTGCTTATCTCTGCTATTTTATCAATGAACTCTTCCCTCTCGACAAAGCTTTCTTTTTTATTGAACAACCGCTTGCCCATCGCGGATATCACGCTGCTTATCTCGCTGACAACGCTTTTCACTTCGTACTCCGTGAACGCCTGCGCTTCTTTCATTGCCAGTTCGCATGTGCGTGTAGATACGCGAGACGAAAGGTGGTTTCGTATTCGCGAGGAAAGGTTGTGCGCCTCGTCCACGATTATTATCGCATCCGACAGGTTCTTTGCGCTGCGCTTCAGGAATTTCTCATGCATGCCGAATATGTGAAAATAGTCGCCGACGATGACGTCAGCGTGCAGCGCAGCGTCCATCAGCATCTCATATGTGCAGTAGCGCGAGGACGTGAGCGCCATAGCCTCTTCTGTGCTTGGGATATTGTTCGTCAGGATCCTTATCAGTCCAGCCCTTTCAGTGGTCAGTTCTCCGCTCCGCGAATTCTTGAAATGGTTGCACCGCTTGTCCTTTATCATGGCGGTGCAGAAATTGTTGAACATGCCGCTGTCCATATCGGCGACATCATGCGAGCAGAGATGCTTCTTGCCGACGATGTCCACTGCCTTGAACTTGTTGTTGCTGCGCATTAGTTTGAGCGTCTCTACGGCAGCCTTATGCTGGCTAAGCCGCGATGTCAGGAAGAAGACAGTTTTCCCGTTAGCCACAGCATATTCAACAGCAGGGAAAAGCGCCGCTATGGTCTTGCCAAGTCCGGTGGGGGCGTCAGCGACAAGATGCCTGCCAGCAGCAACAGCATGCGCAACGTCATACATCATCTCCTGCTGCGGACCCCTTACAGACTCAAAAGGAAAAACGAACTTGCTGATGGAAGATTTCTGGACAGCGATCAGCGATTCCGTAGGAGCGTCGATGTCAATAGTCTCGCGATTGGAACCGTTTTTGTTAGAGCGAATCGGCTTTTCGACCGTTTCCTTAGCAAGCGTATCGCACTCAGGACATCTCGAGAATCGGTAATAAGTCACGAATCCGCATGACTCGCATTTCTGCTTCTCGATTTTTCGTGCAGGCGCAAAAGTAGACTGCTTTGAGGCGCTCCGCTTCTTGTTGCAGGGCAGGCAGAAGCCGCGTTGCTTTATTTGACGGCCGCAGAGCGAGCAGGTGTAGGATTTTTCCATTATTCTAAACGATATACAAAATACTTATAGGAAGAGTTATTTTTTCCTTTTCTGTCTGGGCATCATCTTGCGTTTCCTTTTCTCTATGGCCTTTTCGAAATTCTCTATCTCTTTTTCATGGTATCTTGCAAGCTCTATCTTCCCTCCGTTTTGCGCTTTTCGTATCTTCGCGAAATGCTCTTCCTTGCGTCTGTTGAGCGAGTCAATACCCTTTCTGGCGCGCTTTTTGCTTGACATTCTCTATCTTCTTCTCCAGACTCGAAACTAGGCTATTTATGACAGATTTGGGCAACAGAGTCTTATTCCTCTTTCTGTCCCGCGCTGCCCTGTAAATGGACATAACAGCTTTCAAATCACCTTCATTGCCAACGGCTTTCGAAATTTCTTTCTTTAGCAGCTTTGTGGTGTATTTTTTGTCAGAAAACAGGCATTCGAGGATGATCATTTCCTTCAGCCTCATGATTAGTGGATAAACCAGTTCTTCCGAGCCTTCATAGCCATCGAGTATGCTCTTTGTGAGCGCAAGCGACGACTCGGCCAAGTCTATTCGATATTCTATTGGATCATGGTTCAGTTCTATATTGGCAAGCTCCTTCAGGAATCCGTGGTTTATTATTGCAATCGAGCTGTCTTTTATCGACTTGTGAAATATGGGGTCGTTCGCCATTGAGTCGCGCATCTGTTTTTCAGTCATCGTACGCACATCATATCTCTGCCTTATTTCTGGGGGTATGTCGGTCCCATGGTCATCCGTAACTAGTATTATGTCTATGTCAGAATCCCCTTCCCTGTCGCCGCGGGCATACGAACCGTAGATTATAGCGCTTATCGCATGCTCAAGATCTATCTTAGCCAGATCAGCCCTCAGATCAACCGGCTTCCTGACAAGCTCTACACGCACCTGTCCCCCTACCCATTCGGCAGGCAGATATACGCCGCCGGAATTGCCGTACTTCTTCACGTCCTTACCCCAGCCACCTCTCGAGACGTGCCATGTTGTTCCAGGCATCGCCGGCATCATGAAGCCCGTCAGGCATTTCGTTACCAGTTGCAGTCGCGCCCTATATTTTTGACGTGATTTTTGTCGCCGCTGGGCTTGTTGCCTCGTCAAGGACATTTTACTGGATAGCAAATATAGCTTATTTCGACATCATGTCAAATTTTTTCGCCTTCCTTATCGGACGTTTGCCAAATGATTTCGATATCATGACCAAAACCGGCTACAGCACAGCGTTTTTAATCATTCCGGCAGCCACGCTTGCATGGCTTTATTTTAACAGGCGCAACCTGAAGAATTGACGTCACCTGAAGAAGAAATATCCGTGAATCCTAAGGACCTGACGGGCATTCTCCCCGGAAATGCGCCCATTCCTCACAGTCTGTGCCATTTATTGTGCAGACTCCGTACTGCCCGCCTTCTGTCTCGAGTATCTTCAGCGTGCCGCCATTTTCTATGCAGTATGTCGAGGCTGGGTTCGCTATTTGTGCATCCGAAGAAGGGCATTCGCCAGGCGTGTAGTAGTCAACAGTCGGGCTCTTGCAGGCTTCGCAGCTGTTGCTGAATGTCGACGCGCAGGGATATCTTACGCACTGCACCTCAAGCCCGAACCATCCGCACACCGGCTGGTATAGCCGGATGCATACGTCCGCGTTCCTTGATTCTTCAGTGCAGTAAACCGCTCCGTCCGGGCACGGCGCAAAGCCGCAGTCAGGTCCCGTCCTGCCAACGCTCGAGCCGTCCGGGCAGAGCTTCGCTTCCATTGTGCATGGCTGCCCGATGTCTTGCTGGGCGTTCAGGGCTGTATAGAGAATGAATGCGGCTAATACCAGCGCAACTATCATGATGTTTGCAGAAAGCCCTTTCATGAGGCTTATTTCGTGCCCTGTATATATAAAAATTAGGCCAGCGCCGGCGAGCCGCCTTTGCAATATGTTCTTGCTCAGAAAGCAAAGCTTTCTGGCATCTCAGAGAGCTTCGCTCTCTGCAGATTTTGACTGGAAGCTACTTTTTCTTCCCAAGAAAAAGGAGTTTAGCATACCTCATTAGCGATCAAAAACTCTATCTCTTCAGATATGTTATAGTCGCCCGCCTTTATCCGCGGCATGACTTCTTCTATCATGCGTGTCACGTTGTCCAGATTGCGGTAGAATGCCGGGAAGCGCTCTCTGCGCTCATAGGCGGTCCTTTTCCATTCCGGATAGTGCTCTTCCACGCTTTCTATCGTGTGGTCCATCAACTCGAAGTTGTCGTGCTTAACGTAGAGGTCTATGTGCTCTATCTCATGACCCGGGCAGATGAGCTCTGTACCGTCCTTCAGGTAGGTTGTCAGGAAAGAGAGCGAATGCTCGCTGTGCTCCCATTCGCCGAAGCGCACCAGCCATGCCGCTTCGTTGGCAAGGTCTTCTGCAAAATGATCCCCTTCGAGCTTTTTCTTGAGATCTTCAAGCATCTGGACCGTGGTCTGGTTTTCCCTTGAAAGGTCCTGAAGCCGGGCTAATTCAACCAGCAGGGTTTGGTTGCCGATTATCTTTGATTCCTGGCTTTGCGTGATGCAACCTGCAACGAGAAGAATCGAGATTATCGACAGGATTGTTATCAGTTTTTTCATGCATTCACCGAGTCGAATATAATCTTCCAGTTGTCCGAGCTTAGCACGCCCGAGCTCTTGTAGAGAATGACGCCGTC
>JAGVVU010000062.1:0-2103 GCA_018304605.1 Candidatus Aenigmatarchaeota archaeon
TCGACCTCTACACTGGCGCAGTTTGATTTCAATGATACTAAGGATTACATATCGGGCGGGCTGGCGAGCGGCGCAAGAATTGAATGGGTACTTGCGACAGGCGTAATACGAGACGGCAAAGGGAGTGCCGGCGCCAACAACGGCTTCCTACGTCTCCATGTGCCATCAGGCAGTGCGCGTTCCATATACAACACGTCTGACTTGAATCCGGTCGCGGCATGGAAAGAATTCAATCACACAAATTACACGACAAACCCGAAAAGCGGCATTGCATGGACCCTTGATGACTTGGAAGGACTCATGCTAGGCTTTGACGCGAGCGGCGACGCGAACCCGCCGGTAAATGCAACCCAGCTTTCGATAAAAATTGGTTACACGCCTGTTCTTACTGCGAACGCCAGCTTCGCTTCCGGCTCAACGGCAAGCATCGGGCTCGGGCAAAGCGTCGTTTTCAACGGCACATGCAATGTCAATAGCGGCACATCAGACGCGACTCTTTATATTCAGGACAACAGCACCGGGGACTGGGCGAACACAAGCGGAAATCCCTCGGCAGACATATACACTAACAGGACTGTCTACAACATATCATCGCTCAGCGGCACGTCAGACAACATGTTTTTCAGCGTCACCGCGCAAAACACCGCTGCGTTGTATTCGCTGAGAATACAGTGCAACGGACCGAATGCAGTGCCTGCGGAGGCGAACTCAACAGAGAGCAGCCTTACAGTCAACGGCGCGGTGGACACGTGCACGCCCATTGACGGCCAGGATTGGCTCCTCAACTGCGCGGACAACTGCCAGCTCCATAACAAACATTATTCTGTAAGGAAAATAAACATCACAGGAACAGGCGTCACACTTTTCAGCGCATCGAGCATAAATTACACCCATTTCAGTCTGCCAAGGACATGCAGGCTCGCATTCAACGGCACTTTCGCGTTCAGAAGGAGGCCGTAGAATGAAAAAATCATGCGTTTTATTCTTTCTCATCCTGCTGTCAATATCATACGCTGACACAGGGAACTCGACCAGCTATCTTTTGTCTGTGCAGGAAAACGCCTTTGCGGGCACGGGAAGCTCGCCCGGCTTCGGAATTTCAGTGGACTCCTCGCCGGGCACGGGAAGCAGCGCGAGCTACAGGATATATGAGGGCTTTGCGCCGTTCCTCGCCACGTTCGAGCATGTTGCGTATCCGCCCCTGATAAACTTCACGAGCCTTGCCGGAGAACCGGTCGTCTACCAGAGCACTACAGCGCGGTTCCAGCTGAGCGCAAGGAATCTGCGGGATGCGTCATCGACAGTAGTACCGAGAATGTACATATACAGTTCCGCAGGCGCGCTTGTATACCAGAGGACGGGAAGCTCGGTCACGATGGGAGGCGGGACAAACGTCTCGCTGCTGCAGTACAGCACCCTGATATTTTCAGTCGGCACCGTGGCGGCGGGAACGTACAACGCGACATTCAACCTCCTGTACACAGATGAGAACAACTTTACACAGGCAACCCAAAACAAGTCGGTGCTGTTCGAAATAAGGGCTCTTGCAGAAACGTCGCCATCTTCATCAAGCAGCTCGGGCAGCGGCCAGTATAATTATGTCATGCCGATAAAGAGCGAGGACGACGTGGAGGAGCCTGAAGTCACGGAGAATTTCGTAGAATTCGGCTCCGTTCCTGCGCTTATCGAAATACTGAACGGAGAGGAACGGGCGGAATCAATAACAATCCACAACACCGGAGAGACTGCGTCGAGCCTTAGTGTGAGCCTCTCCGGCATACCCGAAGGATGGGCGTCGCTCAGTGACTCGTTCATTGCGCTCAATGCCGGGGAGGAACAGGATGTTGCAATCATACTCTCCATACCGGGCGACACGCTTCCGGGCAACTACCAGGGAAAGATTACTATATCGGACGGCAAACTGCTGCGCGAATCTGTCTTCATATTGCGCATCAGCAATTCTGCACGCGCGCAGGATAGTCAAGAGCCAACGGTGTCGAAGACGGCTTACATAAACGAGGGCAAGAAAAAGACGGATTTCATAATCAAGGTAAAAAACGGGAAATCTTTCTCGAAGAAGCTTACAATCACGGAAAGGATAGA
>JAGVVU010000062.1:2129-6858 GCA_018304605.1 Candidatus Aenigmatarchaeota archaeon
GATAGAGTGGCTGTTCACGAATGTCGAGCCTGACGGCGAAAGGAACATAACCTATTCCGTGAAGAAAATAGTAAACACCACGAAGCCGTTTGTTGCATTGTCCGTGGAACAGGTAACGACACAAGTAGGCTCTGAGTTTGCAGAAGCCCTGGAATTCCAGATAGACTACAAGCCCCTGGCGACGGGAGCGCTGTTTATGCTGCTAATGGGAGGAGTATACAGTCTGTACAGGCTTGAGCGCAGGATGAGGCGGCAGTACTTCTACAAGAAAGGTATGAAGAGTTTCATAGGGAAGGAAATACTCACGTCGGAGAGCGCAAGAAAGCTCGGTACAGTCGCTGACATAACCTTCATGCCGAACACGGGGGAAGTAATGGAAATCGTAATCAAGCACCCTACAATGTACGCAAGAAGCCTCCTGTCCAAGCAGGACACAAAGCACAGGCTCTACGTGTCGTTCCAGTGCATCAAGAGCGTGGGCGACTATGTCATGATAAAGGAGACGGACATAATCTTCGAAAACGTGATGAAAAGAAAGCCTCTGGAAACGCAGAAAGACATGCAGACAAAAATTTCCGAATTCTTCAACAGGCCGGTCAGGATAAGGAAGATGAAAGTGAAGACAGGCTAAGCGCCTGTCGCTATCAGCTCAACGCCCTGCGAAGTTGTTATACGCACCCTGCCCGATCTGACTATTCTGTCCCATAAAAAGTTGTCAACAACCAGAGCGCTCCGCGACCCGGGCAGCAGCACATCAGGCGCGGCGTAGAATTCCTGCCCAATGCCGTTCACTTCAATGCCGAAACCGCTGAGGGGAAGGCTGCCGCGGTTCTCGACTATGAAACCCTTCAGGCCTTCCTCGTCTATTGTGCTGACAAGATTCATGGATCCGGTGAACCTGTCAGATGAAAGTATTTTATCAATGTACTCGTCAGGCAGGCCGAGAAATTCGCCGAGCTTCTCTACACCCCCCCTGTTGTCTTTCTTGAACAATATGTCAGAGTACAATACGGCGAAAGCGGAGCATGAGGAATGCAAGCGCTATGAAAATCTTGGCTATGTAGAAATGCTGGGCAGCAGACGGTTCCGACACTGCAAATATGATAAACAGTCCGCCGAGGAACATCCCGACCACGCCCAGCATTGCCGCTGTCCTGATTTCCGGGTTTTTATGAAGCACAAGAACCGTAAAAAACATTGTTCCTATCAGGCGCCCGGCGAGCCCCGTCGCAGCGTAGATATCATCCATGCCGAATCCCAAAAACACTCCAGGGAGCACCAGCAGATAAAGCAGGAATGAAACAAAAAGGAATCTTGCTTTTTCGACTATCTGAGAAATGCCGTAGGACAAAAAAACTATGAACAGCGCGGTAAGCGGCATATAGAATGCGAAGTTTGCGTCGCCTGTCAGCCGAAGAAAGTTCGCGACGGAACTCAGGACAGACACGAGACATATCATGCCGAAGCTGTACGCCATTCTTGGACTGATCTTCCTGCACTTCAGCAAAATATAAAATGAGGAAAGTATTATGCAAATGTCGCCGATTGCATTTATGTCAGCCACTGTAAGAGCCATTACGAAATAATTACACTGCCCTGTATAAATATCCGCGGACCCGTGCCGTCATTTTTTCAGTCCCCCGGACTTTGCGCTAGCAGCCGCGCCGATTATCAGCGTGTGGACGGCTATTATGCCCATGAAAACCTGCAGCGACAGCATGCTTTCGTACAGGGATTCCCGGACAAAAGGTCCGGTGCCCATCATTGTCCCCGCTATGGACATAAAGGACACGGCTACAACGGCTGCAGTGGTTCCGTGCATGCCGAAACGTATGGCGCCAAAAATCATCGGCAAGAACAGGAAAAATGCCATTAGCCTGCCAATCTCATGAATGCTGCCGAAGACCAGAAGACTGATTACCGCAAAGAATACCGCAAAAGCCGCGGCTTCAAGGCGGAACGAACGCCTTTTTCTCACAGCAGGCATCCTGCTCCATGTGAGCAGGAAAGGCGCGACAATAAGAGCGCCCATCATGTCTCCTATCCACCACGCCTGGAAAGTGGCTGAAAGAGCCGGCTCTGCCACGATTCCATGCGCCCACAAGCTTGCCACACCTATTGAGGCGCTGACGAGTGTGCTGATTCCTGCAGCCAGGACAATAAACAGCGTTACATCCCTCATGCGCGGGAGAGATTTCCTGAATCCGAACATGTTAAGCAGATAAACCGCGACAACCGCCTCAAGCATGTTGCCGATTCCCATGGCGGAAGCTGCAAGCAAAGGTGCGCCTTCCGAGAAGTTCACCGCTGCAGCAGCTATGAATATCCCGGGCCATACGCGCCTTCCGAAGACGAGCATGGAAGCGATAGCTATGCCGGTGGGAGCCCAAACGAGCGTCGCAAAACCGCTCACAGCCTCAAGGTCCAGTCCTATCTTGGCTGTGATAAAATAAGCAATCGCGACAGCGGTAATTTCGGGTATCTTGTCGTAAAAATCCCTGGTCAAATTCCTGGCCATTCACTACTAATTGAATTTATGTGTATATATATCAGCGCATGTCTTTCGTTCCGCGAATGCCGTGGACTATGCAGAAAGAAAATACTGCTTCCAGTATCAGTATTATTCCGACAACCAAACCAACAGCGGAAAGAAGTCCACTGTTCATGAATGTCAGGCTGAATAAAATAAGAATGATGCCGGCAAGCAGCCGCGCCGTCCGGTTCTTCGGGCCTATGTTGTGCTGAATGTTAAACATTCGCACAACTTGCACGAACCTTTGGTTCGATGCAATGTTCTTCTTCAGTTTCATCCCAGCACCTATTGCCTCGGCCCGTAAACAACTTTTATGTTATCCAGATCCTTCAGGGGAATCTCGCCGAAAAGCGCGCTCGGCTGGAAGATGCAGTCGCCGGTGAACTGCCTACCCCAGATTGTAAAGAAGTCCTGAAGCTTGAACGTGTGAGGGACAGGGGATTCTACATGGAGCTTGCCCGTGTCATCGTGCGTGTGGATAACGCGCATGACGCTTCCTGAGATTCCAACGTTGGTGGGTATAATCTCCTTCTGCCCGTTTATTTCTATTTCAAGATGGGGATGGATGTGCAAAGCCAGCGAATTGTGGCTGTAAAGGTTGGTTGAAAGAATATTATCATTATTGGTTGGAGTACCAGAACTGCCCGAAATCAGAAAGTACGCGCCGACAATTGCAACCACAACAACGACGGCAACGACGGCATACTTGCCCATCTTTCTGGACTTTTCTTTCCTGCCGGCGTCGCTTTTCTGCTTTTCCTGTTCCTGCCTTTTCAGTGCCTTCTTGTCATGACTGCTCATCCCGTGCTTGTCAGCATTGTGCTGGTCCAAGCCTGCCTGGGTGTTGAACTCCTTGTCGCACTTGTCGCACTTGAACATTTATTTTTTCCCCTGTTTCCTGACAAATCGCCAGATTAAATATAACAATATTCCCAAAGCTATTAAACCCAATGCATTCAGCAACCAGGGTGCTCCAAGCAAATCCCGCTGCCAATCGTAGAAGAGCTGCTTGGTGCCCGTGAGGTCAAATGTGTTCACCACGGCAGTTCCCTCAAAGAAGATGAAAACAAGCCCGATTATTATGAACAACAGCCCGGATATCAGCTTTGTGGAATGAATCTTCCATTTGCCGATTGTCACTTCTCTTCCCCTTACCAGCCTGCTCATGCTGAAATTGTACTTGTCATAGAAGAACGCGAGGATGAACAGCGGCACGAATATTCCAAGCGAATATGAAAGCATCAGGAACGCGGCGTATGCATAGTTGCCGAGAACCGCGGCGATTGAAAGAATCCCGAAGAGTATGGGTCCAAGGCATGCGGACCAGCCCACTGCGAAGGCGTTTCCCATTATAAATATTCCCGGCGTGTCGTGAGTCGAACGACGAGAGCGATTGACGCTTTTAGCGTCCGTCTGTTTTGCGTCAGTCTTTCTTGCTTTCGGCTTGATGAATGAAGAAAACCCGCGGTTCGCAAGTTCCAGAATTCCCATTGCTATCATGAACAAGCCGCCTATTACCGGCAGGAACGTGTACTGCTCAGGGAACGCCGCAAGCGAGCTTCCCAGATAAGCCGCAATCATGCCGAGTATCACGAAGATTATTGCAAAGCCCGCAAAAAACACCAGCGTCATGCGCGTTATTGCACTCTTCTCCTTGAACGTATAAGCGAAGAATGCCGGGACTGTCGGGAGTATGCACGGAGAAAACAGGCTTAGGATTCCTGCGATGAACGCTATTATGAACGATATGTTCTGGAGGCTCATCTGCGCCTGCTGCACTTCAGCCTGCCTCAGGTTCTCAAGGTTCGGCGGTAGGGTTGCCGCGAAAACGACGGACGTAAAAAGGATGAGAAAAACCAATGAAAGAAACTTAAGTTTCACTTCCTCACTCTCCGGAAGAAAATAAATCCAACAGTTAGACCGATTATGAAAAATACGGCGGCTGCGGCTGCCATATAAAGGGGCGCGCCAACGCCTTCAGGCTTGTATTCCTCGAGGACGCGCACGTGGAACGTGGCGGTGTTGTTGGACGGCGCAACGTCCAGCTGGTAATGCCCGGCTTTCTGAAAAATATAGTTGACGGTTGACAACCCTGCATCGTTCGCAACGAAGTTTGAAGAAAGTATCGCGGTGCCGTTCAGCGACAGCCTTGCCCAGAACGCGGCGCCCGGAATCCTTTCCCCGGTTGTTGCGTTC
>JAGVVU010000032.1 GCA_018304605.1 Candidatus Aenigmatarchaeota archaeon
TTACTGCCGTAGACATCAATCCGGAAGCTGTAGAAACCACCAAGCTGAACGCCAAGGCCAGCAAAACGCATGTCAATGCCTTCCAGTCCGACTTGTTTTCTTCAGTTGAAGGCAGATTCGACCTGATCGTGTTCAACCCGCCTTACCTGCCGGCAGAAGAGCGGGATGTGACCTACTCCGGTGGCAAAAGCGGGCGCGATACCATAGAGAAATTCATCGCCCAGGCAAAAAAATACCTGAATCCCGGCGGCGGTGTAATGATAGTAATTTCCTCGCTGACGGGGGAAAAAGAAGTGATAGAGCTATTCAAGGAACAGGGAATGAAAGCGACCGTGATAGACAAGGAAAAAGTTCCGTGGGAAGAGCTCATCGTGCTCGGGGCTAATCTAGAACACGGGCAAGCTCTGCAAGGAGTTCGTCAGAAGTGAATGATTTTTGAATAAACCCGTCAAAATAAGCATTAAACAGGCCTTCTACATCAGGGTGGTTCTCATATAGCTCTCCCGGTCTGCCCGACATCAATATCCTTTTCCCTCCATAGCCGTCAAAAATAAGGCTTTCAACAAACTGAAATCCGTCCATGCCAGGCATTTTATAGTCTGTAAGAACAACATCAGGATTGTATTCACGCCATGCAGCCCTGGCCTTTTCTGCCCTGTCAAAGCCCAGTGTTTCATAACCGGCACTTCCCAGCACCCTTTCTGCAAAAAGCCTCAATCCATCCTCATCGTCAACAACCATGACTTTTTTCTTGTCTGCCATAACTACCACTATTCTTCACCACTTTATAGTAACAATTATACTATATTGCACATAAACTATATATAAAGCTTTTTTCTACCCCTAAATCTATTTATGCCTGTAAACGCGCCAATGGAATACTACAAAGCCGAGGAGCGGTTCAAATCGGCCAAATCAAAAGAAGACAAGATAGCTGCCCTGGAGGAGATGATACGGCTCCTGCCGCGACACCACGGCAGCGAGAACGCGCACGCCCAGCTCACGGCGCGGCTTGCGAAGCTCAAGAAGGAGAGCGAGAAAAAGGGCGCAAGGCGCATGGGCATCAAGAAGGAAGGCGATGCACAGGTCTGCATCATGGGGCTCGCAAATGCGGGAAAATCGACGCTGCTATCCAAGCTAACGGAAGCGAAGCCAAAAATCTCTGCCACTCCCTACACGACAACGAAGCCGGAAATAGGCATGATGGACTACAGGGGCGTAAAAGTGCAGCTGGTCGAGATACCGTCCACGTTCGACCCAGAATACATGAGCATCGCGCGTGGCTCGGATGCAATCGCAATAGTTGCAAACAGCGACAAGGAAAGGGAGATTATAGAGAGCGTTCTAAAGAACAACTACATCAGGCAGAAAAGGGTGCATGTGGAGCCTGAGGAGAGCCAGAGCATGCTCAAGGAAAAGCTCTGGGGAATGCTTGGACTGATGGTCGTATACACGAAAGGCAAGGACAAGCGCCTGTCCCCGATGGCCCTTGACCTGGGCTCGACAGTGAAGGATTTCGCGGAGCGCATACACAAGGATTTCATAGCGAACTTCCGCTTCGCGAGGATAGCAAGAAGAGGCAGGATGATACAGGCGGGGCTGAGCTACAAGCTCCAGGACGGCGACGCCGTGGAACTGCATTTGAAATGATACATTCTCGTTCAATATGATTCTTATTTAAAAAATGAATGCCTAATAATCCGAATGGCAGCAGGCAGCTGGTTCCGCTACATCATAGGCATACTGCTCTCCGTGGACGTAGTAAGGGTATGGCTTAGCGGCGGGCAGCTGCAGAGCACGACAATAGGGCTTGCCGTAATCTTTCTCCTGCTGGCTTTGCTTTACGTCGTCAAGCGGGTGTAAAGTTCATCTATTTATTTTGCATCCACAAGTAGGATTATGTTCGAATTCCTTTCCAGCCTTGACACGACTACCGCGTTCCTGCTGCTTGTCATATTCATACTTTTTGTCTTTTCCATGAAGAAGGTTTTCTCCGTTATCATGAACCTCGTCGTTATCGGGGCTGTTTCACTTATTTTTCCCGTCGTAATGAACAGGTTTTTCGGCTTCGACATACCGATCGACTCGGACTCCCTGCTCTCGTTCGTGCTGCTCGGCGTGAGCGTATATTTCATATATCTTGTCGGGAAGTCCCTGTACAAGGTTCTCGGCATAGCGGAGAGGGCGACAAAGAAATACATGCCCGACAGGAAGGAAAAGGCGAAGAAGGAAGAGCCGAGAGACGACGGCAACGACAGGAATGACAGAGATGACAGGAAATACAAGGGCATGGAGAAGGAATTGAAGGAAAGGGAGAAAGAACTGGCAAAAAAAGAGCAGGAACTGAGGTGGAAGTCCTCAATCCAGAAAGCAGGCAAAAAGAAGGACTGGACGAAGGACTACGCGGCGCTCGAGCATACAAGGGAAAGCAAAGAAATGAAAAAGAAAGATGGCAACATAGACGTCAGCAGGAATCCTATCACGCCGCTGCCTGTAATCGAATACAAAGGCCACAAGCCTAAGAAGAAACGGAAGAAATAGGACTTATCTTATAGAAATTCCGGCGCCGGGTATGGAAATGCTCGCAGCTTTTCCCGTTATCTTGAACGAATCCCCGAAATCAAAGTCCCCCATTGGCGAGACAATCGATATGTCGCCGCTGAACTGCGTCGTGGTTCCCCTTGCCGACAATGTGCCGGAAACCTGCTGGATCTTTATCTCCCTGACCGCAAGATTCTTCACAGAAAGCCCGGTGAATGTTGAAGTCGATTCCACTGTCTCCTCCACCGACACGGTTATTTCCGGCAGCTCGACCTTTGCCATCTTTCCATTCAGAGCCAGCGTGTTGCCCTTTACAGAGCCCGTGCCCCTAAAGCCGTAAATGCCCACAGTCTTGTTCGTTTTCAAGTTTCCCGTCTTAAGGGACGCTTCTGTGTAGCCAGTAACCAAAAAATCAACCGGGTCTTTCGCGGAGAACTCGACATCGCTATACTTGTCGACATCCAGCGAGAATTCAACGTTCCTCTGGGCATTGTCGCCAATCAGGGATGAAAAGCGGCCGCCCACTGAGTCGAAAAATCCTGAAACAGTGGGGTTCGAGCCCACATAGCCCATCACCAAGCCAAGCGTGACAATAATCGTGATGATTATTTTCCATTCGAACATGATTCTACTTGCGCTTCCCAGTTTATTAAACTAATAGTATGTTCAGTTGGTTTTGGAACATTTTACGCTGAACACACAGTATAGCAGGTTCAAATTATAGTGAACCCACAAAAGAATCTGGACATGTTTGTGGGTTCACTTATAGCGCTCAAGTAAGTATAATATCCAAATTCTTTACTTGGAGCGCTATAAAAGTTCCGGTATTATTCAAACCTGCTATAAGGTCGGATTCAGGCATGGCAATGATGGGCCACTCGTGCGCGTCTATCTTATTTAAGCATTACGAAATATTCTATAAGCCTAGTTAAGGGACTTTCAAAATGTGGTCTTCATGCAATTCTTGCAAACTGATATCCTAGGCACCGTAGTATGGTTTGTACTCTTCTTCGTATTGATATTCCTCTACCCAAGGATCATGCTCTCGCAGCTCATCTACAAGATAGAGCAGTCTGCCGTCAAGATAGAGAACATGTCCCAGAGCTCGATGAAGATGGTGGCGAAAAAGATAGACAAGAACTCGCCAAAGGAGCTGAAGAGCAAGATAGAGCAGCACAGCGACTTCTTCGTGGTGGAGCCGTCGTCCATCGACCCGTACGGACTGGTCAAAAAGATAGACCACACGATAAGGGGCATGGAGACGAGATTCGACGAGTTCGTGGAAGAGCTCGCGCCGGGCAGATCTTACGATGAAAAACAGGAAATCAACTACGGAATACGCGCCACCATCGGACTGAGACAGATATCCAAGATAGTGCGGCACTACGTTGAAATGGCGAAGAAATTCAAGAACCTGCAGATAGCGATGATACTCCAGATGCAGCTGCTTATAATAGAAAAGATAGCAGAGTCGGAGATAAAGGGTACAGAAGCTTTTATCAACGGCTGGCCGATCGGCGATTCGATAGGGCCGTTGGCTGCAGCCTCGCTCATGGACTCCAGCAGTGAGATAGCCGAGGACATAATGGTGGGCACGACGACGATAGAGGGAAGAAAATGCTTCGTCATGAAGGCAAAGGGGCCGTCTCCCCACCTTGGCAGGGATGACGAGGCGATACAGAAGATAATGAAGAAGAACAAAATAGCGAGGGTAATAACAATAGACGCTGCGCAAAAACTGGAAGGAGAAAAGTCAGGCAGCGTTGCGGAAGGGGTTGGCTTTGCCATGGGCGGCTGGGGACAGAGGGAGATGATAGAAAATTTCCTGATGCCGAAAAAGATGCCGATAGACAGCATAGTCGTGAAAGTAGGGATGACTGAGGCAATATGCCCAATGGCAAAAGACGTTTATGATTCTGTCCCGCGCGTGCACGAATTCATCAAGCGCGCGGTCAGGCGGACAAAGAAAAGCGACAAACTGATAATCATAGGCGTTGGCAACAGCAGCGGAATAGGCAACAACAAGAAGGAAATAGAAAAGGTAAAGGAAGTCGTCGAGATGCTGGACAAGAAGAAGAAAGCGGAAGAGGAAAAGCATAAGAAAGGCGGCTGGTTCTAATTCAACAGCCAAGGAAAGAATGCCTTCACGACTGCGTGAAAAGCGTCGCCGAACATGGCAGGATTGTTTTTCAATTCCATCCTCAATTCCTCGTCGGTGAATTTCCTCCATTCCACTGATTCATGGTTAAGCATCACATCACTGTCTGAGTATGTCTCATACATAATAAAAAAATGATTCTCCTTTCTTCCGCGAACGACGCGATTGAATATCGTCCTTCCTATATACTTGAACTTGAAACCAGAAAGCCCGACTTCCTCGAGAACCTCGCGCTTCAAAGCCTCCTCCTCGGTTTCCCCGGATTTCACATGGCCACCTACCGGCGACACGAACTGGCCTGCATCCTGCTTGTCCGACGCCTGCCTGACAAGAAGCCATTTTCCCTCACTATCCTTTATTTCGGTTATGACCGTCCTGTGCAAGAGCCCCTTTTCATGGGCATCGGACTTTGGAACAGAAAACAGCACGTTGCAGTTCTCGTCAACTATGTCTACGATCTCTTCGTCGCCCATTAAGCCACATTAGTGTAATGATTTTATAAAAGCTGGCTGCATAGCCTTCCCGTCATATATCCCACAGTCGTTTCACCTGCTACAGAAAAACCTGACCTAACAGAGGATCCTATAGGATTTTTCTTCCGAAGACTCTCATAGTCATTATCGAGTTTTTCTGCCAGCCTGAGTCCTTCTGCTAGCAGTCCACGCTGTTCAAACTGCCTATGTTCTTCCTCAGTGATAGAGGCACTATAGGAAAACCTAACTCTATCCAGTCTATTAACATCTGAAATTGTCCGGTGTCTACTTTCTGTTTTTATCTGCCGATTCACATTCAATGCACCGACCCATACAAATGGCGAAGAAAGCGCTGCGTAAGCTGTTGGTCCATACAGGGCAATGTACTCAACATCACCCCTCACATCCACTCCTTTTCCTTCGTAATAACCAACACAAAAACCGCCGCCAAAAGCTGCTATGTCCAGCAATGGTATTCTTATTTTCATAATGTCTACTTGAACCAAAAGTTATTATAAACAAATTCGGAGTTTTTCGTGATTCTCCGGTGATGTTTGCGTAATTTCGTGTCGTGTTCAAATACGTGAATTTCGCCGGGATTTGCTACTGGTCAAGAGATATATTTATATAGTTTATCCTAGAGAGGAATGACTATAGAGAACCACATAGTAACGACTTGTGGTTCGCTATATGTAAACCCAGCATAATTTGATATTGTAACTGGGTTTACAAAATAGAGGGGTAAAAATGGTCGCTAGTCCAAAGGTACTTGACGCGCTAAGAACGATAGGTCTGAACAAATACGAGAGGAACCTATGGGTAGCTCTGCTCTCGCGGGGCTCATCCACGGCAGGGGAACTTTCTGATATTTCCAACGTGCCGCGCAGCAGGTGCTATGATGTTCTCGAATCTCTTGCAGACAGAGGCTTCGTGATAGTCCAGCCCGGCAAGCCGATGAAGTATGTGGCGGTCCAGCCGCGCGAGGCGCTGGAAAGGCTGAAGAAAAAAGTCCACCAGGAAGCAGTAGAGACAAGCGATAAAGTAGACAGGCTTGTGAAGAGCGAGCACATAAAAGAGCTTGAACGCATACACAAGGACAACATCAAGACAGTCAAGCCTGAAGACCTGACAGGTGCGTTGAAGGGGAGATACGCGATGCTGCAGCAGCTTGAAACGATGATGAAAAACGCCAAAAAGACGATAAAGCTCATGACGACGGAGAACGGCCTGTCTGAACTGGCTGAAAATCATACTAATGTTATAAAGAAAGCTTCTGAATCCGGAGTAAAGATACAGATTGCCGCCCCTGTCACAAAAAATACTGCCGAGCATGCGAGGATGCTTTCAAAGTATGCTCAAATAAGGAATGTGGAAGGCGTTGATAATATCCAGAAATTCATAGGCCGCATGTGCGTCGTTGACGGGGAAGAATTCGTGCTTGGCCTGACGGACGACGAAAAGGTGCACCCGACGCAGGACGTCGCATTGTGGACGCAGAGTTCGCACGCGACAGCCAACGTTTTCGAGCCTATGTTCGAGCATGTATGGAGCAATGCCAGGCCTGTAAAATAATACCGGTCTTTTTCTTCCCAAGAAAAACTCTTGAAAAAATAGCATATATATGGAAGTAGTGTTATTTCTTCAGTTCAGCATTCTCCATGCTGACCAGCCTGAACTTGCCGTTCTTCTCTATCTCGAAAAAAGCGCACTTTCCTATGTACTTTGATTCTCCCATGCCCAATATTTCCCTTATTATGCAGCCAATGGGGCCGCCGTGACAGACGATCGCGATCCTGTTGTGATGCAAAGACGACAAGTGCTCGAATGTCCCTATTACCCTCTCCTTGAAAGGTCCGTAATCCTCGCCGCCGTCAACAGCGTCCTGATAGTCCTTCAGCCTGGCAACGTGCTCCGAATGCTTCTTCGCAGCCGCGGACTTCTTCATTCCCGTCAGGTGCGCGTAGCGGTCCCTTTCCTTCATCCCTTCCGATATCTTGACAGGACACTTCCATTCTTTTGCCAGGATCTCCGATGTCTCCTTTGCCCTGTGAAACGGGCTTGAAAATATTACCTCGATATGTTCGTCGGCAAGCTTTTTTGCCACCTTCTCAGACTGGCTTCTTCCCTTGCCAGTCAAATGGTCGTCATAATGCCCGCCATAGCGGCCCTCTACGTCGCTGGTGGACTCGCCGTGGCGGATAAGGAAGATTTTCATAGGATGATATTATTTCCTAAGATTAAAACCTTTCCAGCTTATTCTCTAACATGGAACCGTCAAGAGAGCTTCTGGAAGATATACGGCTCGGCAAAATAAAGACGCAAGACCAGCTCGAGCTCGCGAAGATCAAGCTGGCCGGGGGGATGCCGCTTGTGAAGAATTCACAAATCTCCGAGTTGGTCTCGCCGAGCGACAATGATTACAAGGAAATCAACAAATTCCTCAGAATCAAGAACGTGCGCACAGCCAGCGGAGTCGCGAATATAGCAGTCATGTGGAAACATGTTGACCACCTCAACAGCTGTCCCTTCCACTGCATATACTGCCCGCAAGGCGAGAAAGACGGCGAGCTGATAGCTCCGAAAAGCTACACGGGCGTTGAGCCGACAACGCTCAGGGCGATACGCAACAAGTTCGACCCGTTTCTTCAAGTGACAAACAGAATCAAGCAGCTCAATCTCATCGGGCACTCGACGGACAAGTGCGAGCTCATAATAATGGGCGGCACGTTCATGGCTACACCTTCGGCATTCCAGGAGGACTTTGTAAAGTGCTGTCTGGACGGATTCAACGGGACCGATTCGGAAACCCTCGAAGACGCGCAACTTCTCAATGAAACGGCAGGCAACAGATGCATCGGGCTTACTATAGAAACGCGCGCAGACTATTGCAGCCAGAAGCATATTGAGCAGATGCTCCGCCTTGGCTGCACGCGCGTGGAGATAGGCGTGCAATCTGTTGATGACGACTTGCTTAAGATAACTGAAAGGGGGCATGACGCAAAGGCGAACACCGAAGCAATAAAACGGCTGAAAGAAAACGGCCTGAAAGTATGCGTACACTGGATGCCAGGACTGACCGGATTGCACGGGCTTGACGAGGAGAAGGAAATAAGCATGTTTTCTCAGCTCTTTACAGATGACTACATGCCCGACGAGCTGAAGATATACCCGACTCTTGTCATGCCGGGAACAAAGCTTCATGAAATGTGGAAGGGGGGAAATTATGCCCCGCTAGCGAAAGAGCAGATGATGAGGCTGCTCATCGAATTCAAGAAGATCGTGCCGGACTTCGTGAGGATAAAGCGCGTCATGCGTGACATATCGGAGCACAAGGCAGATGCGGGGGCGAAGACCACAAACCTCCGGCAACTGGCAGCTATCCGCATGAAACATTCAGGACTGAGATGCAGATGCATAAGATGCAGGGAAGTCGGGCATGTCGAAAGGATAGAAGGCAATACAGAGCTAAAGAGGGCAGAATACGGAGCGTCGGGGGGCAGGGAGATATTTCTCAGTTACGAGAGCAGGAACGCGCTCTTCGCATTCCTGCGCCTAAGATTGGGAGAGACTGCAAGGATCCGCGAGCTGCATGTTTACGGAAGTACCGTTCCTATTGGCAAAAAATCAGATGCATATCAGCATACGGGCTTCGGCAAAAGCCTTATGGAAGAAGCGGAAAGGATCGCCAAGGAAAACGGCGCCAAAAAGATAACAGTAACGAGCGGAATCGGAGCCAGGGATTATTACAGGAAGCTCGGTTATCGCTTCGAGGCGCCATACACGGAAAAAATTCTGGCTGCCTGATAATTTTAAGAACTCTGGCAATCATATAATATTACCGTAAGGTGTGGATGATAGTAAAACGGCTGATTCTTGACACAACTGTGGTCATGCAAAGGTGTCGCTCATGTCCCTGGAAGAAGAGATGCATAACGAGGCTGGAAGGCTGGAAAAAGAGATGCAGGATATGGATATCCAGCTGAAGAAACTGCACGACAAGATATTCAATCTGCTCGCGCTCCGGGAAAAGAAGGAGCACGACCTCAAGGCGCTAAAAGACAGCTTCGCGCAGAACTACATTGAGAAAGAGACCGAGCGCATGATCGAAGGCATAATAAGAGGAAAGCAGAAAGCTAAAATCTGAGACCTACTTCTTTTTCGAGCCGGCACTCTTCTTGGCAGGCTTCATTTCGACTGATTTCAAAATGCTCCTGTAATGATGCGCGTATTTGTGGCGATATCTGTATAATCCGTAAGCGATTGCTGCGATAACCACGACAGCCAGCAGGCTTTCGAGCTCGCTAAGCCTGCTTGCGATGCTTATGTAAGCAGAACCGAGCTGCCAGCCGATAATTGCCAATATGAACGTCCTTGGTATGGAGCCTATGAACGTGGCCAAGGCATATTTTTTCCATGAAAGACGGAGCACTCCTGCGGTCAGCGAAACTATGGCTATGGGGAAGAATGGTATCGCCCGAAGCAGCGCAATGGTCGTCCAGACTTTCTTCCCTTTCTCGAACTGCTTTTCCTTCTTTTGTATGTCGACCCAGTTCACGCCCAAGAATTTCTGGAACATGCCGTAGGTGAAAAAGGATCCGATCGTCGACGCAATAGAAGCCGGAACCACGATGACAAAAAATATCTCGCGTATGGCATCCCAAAATGCAAGATTGGCGGGTATAAGTATGAAAGCTGCGCCCATGATGACCAGCGGCGAAGGTATCGGAATCAGGACTTCCTCAAGTATGACCGCCACGAAAACGCTGTAGGGGCCATAGGCCTGAATCATCACGAGGATCCATTGCACCAAGCCGTCGAGAATCTCCGAGAAAACCATTATTAAAATTAGGCTGGCAGGTTAAAATAAGTTAAAATAGAAAGCTGCGAATGATTAATTTATGATTTATCGGGCGGGTACATATACTCCAAATCCTTCTTGAAGTATTCTCCGGCACTCACCTAACCTATCGAGCTTCTGGATAAATATTCTACCGCAGCACTCCGGATCGGGCAAAACCTTTCCTTCCCTGCTCAGAAAAGCATACTGAATCTGTCCTCTTCTTCCTTCCATGCTTTCGGTATAGTGCACAGCTAAAACAACCTCTGTTGAAGGTTCTTGGGAAAAACCAATATAGCCATCAGTGCCACTAAAAGGAGAGCTATCCCCACACTCCATATATCTTTTCAGTGCACCTTCAAATCCGCTTGCATTTCTTCTTCCAGTAAAATTGCTTACACGGATTCCTTTTATTTTTCTTAATTCCTCTATCCTGTCCTTAATCGCTAGTCCCATAAATTTCGTTAAACAATAAATCTTATAAGCGGATAAATTCCTATTTTTATTTCTTATTCTCGATGTCCTTCCTCAGCTTCGCCAGAAATTCGTCAAGACGGACGCCGAACTGGGGCTTGTCGCCGCGCGGCCTTACTGCCAGCGTGCTGGTCTGCTGCTCCTTGTCGCCTATCACCACTATGTAATTGACTTTCTGCATCTCTGCCTCCCTTATTTTATGATCCACAGTGCTTTGTTTTAGGTCAATTTCAGCCCGTATGTCATTCTCAAACAATTTTGCCCAGACTTCTTTTGCTGCTTCTGCATTCCTGTCCGTCAATGACAGCACGCGGACCTGGATTGGAGACAGCCACAGGGGAAACGCACCATTATAGTGTTCAACCAGTATTCCCATGAACCTTTCTATCGCGCCGTAGATGACGCGATGTATTATCACAGGCTTGTGCTGCGAACCGTCTTCCCCGACATAATTTATGTCAAAACGCTCCGGCATCTGAAAATCTACCTGGACAGTCGCGCATTGCCATGTTCTGCCCAAAGAATCCTTGAGATGAAAATCTATCTTTGGCCCGTAGAATGCGCCGTCGCCGGGATTTATTTTGTAACTCATCCCTCTTTTTTTGAGAGCTTCCTCGAGGGCTTTTTCGGCCTTATCCCAGACATTCTTGCTTCCCATGAAATCATCAGGGCGCGTAGAAAGTTCGACATGGTATTCGAACCCGAATGTCTTGTAGAAATGATCGATGACATCTACAACCCGCATGACTTCGTCTTCTATCTGATCTTCTGTCACGAATATATGGGCATCGTCCTGAGTGAAATATCTTAGCCTGAACATGCCTGAAAGCACGCCGCTAAGTTCGTTCCTGTGCACCTGCCCCAGCTCAGCTAGACGCATCGGCAAATCGCGATAACTCCTGGTGGAATTCTTGAATACTAAAATAGCCCCCGGACAATTCATAGGCTTGACTGCAAAATCCGTATCATCGATCTTCGTAAAAAACATGTTATCTTTGTAATGATCCCAGTGCCCGCTCATGTGCCAGAGAGCATTGTTCATAATAAGCGGAGTAAATATTTCCTTATAGCCATGCTTCCTGTGCTCGCTCCTCCAGAATTCCGCAAGCTGGTTTCGTATTATCATTCCTTTCGGATGGAAAAACGTCATCCCGGGCGCATATTCCTGGAAGCTATAGAGGTCAAGCTGGTTGCCCAATATACGATGGTCATTCGGCGCCAATTCTTTAGCTTCCTGCGGCTTCTCTGGTTTCTTGCTTATTTTCTGCTGGATCTTCTTGATTTCCAGCTGCTTTCCCGGCATTATCTCGCGGGACAGCTCGGAAAGCGGATGGCCCTTTGACTTCAGCTCGAATGACTTGTACCAGCCGAAAGGGGCGCGGTGGACCTCGTAATCGTTGCGCAGCAGCGCCTCGATTTTCTTTACTATCTCCAGCGCAGTCTGAGGCTTTGCAGGCCTTGAAGTGAGGTGAACGAAAGGGTATACAACCACGGTCTTGGTATTCACCTGCTTCGCTACCTTGCTTATCTCATCCGCAGTCTTTTGCACGACAGACTCGTCGTCCCCTTCTTCCGCCGAGCAGAAGGCAACGAGGCACTCCTCAATGCGCTGCTTTTCTTCTTCCAATGGCTCGGCAGATTCGATGGCCTTCTTCTTTGCCTCGTATTCGATGTAATCGACGTGCGTCAAAAGAATTTTCATATCAATCTACCTGTTTTCGCTTATGCTTAAATGTTTTAGAAATCTGTGAACAGAACTCTTTGGCACATCCAATTCAGAAGCAATCATCCTTACCGAGCAGCCAGACAGAAACAATTCACCAACCAAGTCTGCCCTATTCTCTAACAGGTATTTCCTGCCTCTTCTGGACTGTAAGTCGTTCCCCTGGCATGGTTACCACGAATCTACTTGGCACGTCTGCTTTTAAGCTTGGTGTCCCGGTTTGCAGGCAATAGCTCGTCAAAATGACGCACGCAAAAAAGCCCTTCCGGCGCATGAAACGGCTTCTTAGAGCTTGCTATGGACTTGAAAACCACGTATTTTATGCCGAATTTCGTCGCAACCCTTGCTATATTCTCGTTGTCTTCGGCAAGCATAGTCCTCTTTGGATTGAATCTTATCTTCTTCTGCAACCGTTTCCAGAAAACTGCATAATGCTTTGTGGCCCCAAAATCAAACGTCGTGAATATTTCGCCAATATATCTGCCAATCTTTGTATGCGCTACTTCTATGTCCACGTCCACACGGTCGGCAGCCGTCACCAGATATACTTCCTTCCCGCTATCATTGAGAAACCTGAGAAACTTTAGCGTGTGCGGGTGGAGCTTAATGTACGGCTTCATCTTTCTTCTCAGTGCGTGGAATCCCACATTCAGCTCCTTTTCCCACATCCGGGAGCTTCCCCATTCAAGGTTTTTAGGTCCTTTGCTCTTATAGAGCCTGAAAAGAAACTTCCTGGCTTCTTCGAGCGTAATTTTATTCTTCTTTGCATAGGCTTTCGGAAGCATATCTTCCCAGAAGATGTCTTCATGATGCTGGTCAATGAGAGTTCCGTCCATGTCAAGAAGGACCGTATCTATCTTGCCCCAATCTATACTTTTCATGGCCATTTTATTGATATTCTGACTATCCTATTTAAGTCTTGAGTGGAAATCTAGGAATAGCCCTGTACAGCCCCGTGGAGAAGTACTTCGCGGATTGTAGCGGTCAAGCATAGAGGCCTTTGAATAACCTTTTCTTTTGCGAAAAAACCAAAAGAAAGGTTAAATGAGAGCCTCGGACAGCAGTTCGAATCTGCTCGGGGCTATTTTCTTTTTTCCATTTGCGGCTGCACGGAAGAACTATTAGAAACATACGCATTATTTTTAAATCTTTCTCTTCATTTAATCGTGTGAAAAAAACACAACGTCCATTTACATACGAAGTCACTCTAATCTCAAGGGATAGGGATGATAACCTAAGGCTTCCGGAATTTCCGGATTACGTTGCTGACCACGGGATAACTTACAGGAAGGTAGCTGATACGGTCATCCATGCGCACGGCATGACAAAAAGGCTGGCCGTATACAAGCCTCATGGAATATAAGCAGCTTAAATTATTTCCATATAATGGATAATTATGGAAGCCGCAAACAGGACAAAGAACGTAAAATATGCCATAAGGGACATAGCTGTCCTCGCCAAGCAGGTCGCAAAAAAGAAGAAGGTCATTTCCCTGAATGTCGGCGACCCGAACAGGTTCGATTTCAGGACGCCTCCGCACCTCATTGCTGCCGTAACAAAAGCGATGAAGCAGAACAAGAATTATTATGCGGATTCTGCCGGCGAGGAGGAGGCCATAGACGCGATAGCTGATTTCTACCGGTCTAAAGGCGTTAACGTGCTCAACAGCGACATACTAATATCGTTCGGCGTCTCGGAGGCAATAGGAATGTGCATCGCCGCGTTTTTCAACCCCGGCGACAACGTGCTTATCCCAAAGCCGTCCTATCCGGTCTACAGCGCCTACCTCAATCTTTATGGGATCGACCAGAAATTCTACACACTTAACGAAGATGCGAACTGGAATCTTGACGTAAGCGACATCGAGAAGAACATAAACGACAAGACAAAGGCAATCGTTGTCATAAACCCAAACAACCCGACAGGCGGCGTCTACGACAAGCAGACACTGAAAGACCTTGTGAACCTTGCGGGTCAGCACAACTTGGTTATCTTTTCGGATGAGATATACGATGAGCTGATACTGGAGGGCAAGATGTACCATACAGCCGCACTGTCCAAGGAAGTGCCTGTCATCACGTTCAACGGACTTGCAAAAAATTTCCTTGCACCGGGCTGGCGCACAGGATGGGCCGCAATAAAAGACGTATCTGGTGAAATTAAATCAGCAAGGGATGCGCTATTCCAGCTGGCCAGAGCGCGCTTGTGCGCGTCAACGCCGCAGCAGTACGCAATCAAATCGGCACTGCAAGGAAACAGGAAACATGTAAAGGATGCAGTCAAAAAACTGAAAACCCGTCGTGACATAACATTCAAGCGGATAAACGAGATCAACGGCCTGAGCCTCGCGAAGCCGTCTGCTGCTTTTTACGCGTTCCCTAGAATAAACTTCGGCATAGACGACAAGAGTTTCTGCACGAGGCTGCTCGAGGAAGAAGGTGTTGCAACTGTCTATGGGTCAGGCTTTGACATGCCAGGCCATTTCCGGATTGTATACCTCCCAAAGGAGGACATATTGAATGAAGCACTGGACAAGATCGAGAGCCTCGTGAAGCGCGTGAAACAATAAAATATAAGGCAGGCAATACATATTCTTTCTATGATAGTTGTTCTTCGGCTCGGCCACCGGCCAGGAAGGGACCAGCGCATATCCACGCACTGCGGGCTCGTTTCTAGGGCACTCGGGGCGGACAGGATAATATATTCCGGCGAGCAAGACACTGAAATAATAAAAAGCATAGAAGAGGTCAACGCGCGATGGGGTGGCTCCTTCGGCGCGCAATATGAAAAGAACTGGAAGAAAGTTCTGCGTGAATACAAGCAGAAGAAATTCTCAATCGTTCACTTGACCATGTACGGAATGCCAATACAGGGCGATATAAAAGCGCTAAGGAAGAAAACAAACGTGCTTTTAGTGATTGGTGGGGAAAAGGTGCCGCCGGAGATTTATGCGCTTGCTGATCATAACGTAGCAGTTACCAGCCAGCCTCACAGCGAAGTGGCTGCGCTAGCTGTTTTCATGCATGAATTCCACGCAGGAAAAGAGCTCGAGAAGAAGTTCAAGAACGCCAAGATTCGCGTGATACCGCAGGAGCGGGGCAAAAAGGTCGAAGAATCGTGATGTGATTTATTTTATAAACTTATTAGACATAGTCCCTTCAATGTGCGGTATTGTTGGCGCTTATTCTTTCAAAGGCGAAAATGTAGTTCCCTTCGTATCAGTTGGTAGTGAATTCCTCCAGAATCGCGGTGGAATGCAAAATCAGGGAGTCGGAATATCAGACGGCATAGAAGTACAAAGAAGCATAGGCCGCCCATCACAGTTCTTTTCATATCAGATGGGCAGGCTCGCAAGCCCGATAGCAAATGCCGGGCTGAGATATGCGACAGAAGGCGAAAGAGTGGGTGAAAAAAATACCCCTCCGGTTGATGTTACCTATCGCGACCATATAGTTCATCTTGCGCACAACGGGAACATACCTTACGAGCCTGTTCTTAGAGCATGGCTGGAAAGACAAGGCTATCAGCATACCCGAACAACAGACACGGAATCATTGGGCGCCCTACTACTAAAGGAAGTTTCAGATTATGGGATTCCAGAAGGCATGCAGAGACTTGTTGGAAGCCTTGGCGACGCGGCTTGTTCTGCAGTTGCCTTATTCCCGAAGGAAAATACGCTTGTTGCGTTCAGAGACCAGCAAGGCTACAGGCCGCTTTCCATGTATTGGGACGAAAGCCGGGGGCTGTGCCTGTTCGCATCGGAAGATTCCGCAATACAAAACATTTCTCCGGAATTCGATGGGTCTAAGATAAGGGACGTCGAAAGGGGGGAAATAGTCGTTGTCAACAAAGATGGCGTCGGGAGCTACAAAACAACCAACAACAGGCCTGAGACCTTCTGCAGTTTTGAGCATATTTATTTTGGGAGGCCTGATACCAGCCTCAGGGGGTTGAACGTAGCCATCGCAAGATTCAGACTTGGAGAAAGGCTCTGGCATCGCTATCAATCTGACGGCGATTTTGTAGTCGTCCCCGACTCAGAATCGGGAGATTACGCGGCTATGGGATATTCCATGGCGTCTGGACGGCCCTACTTCAAGGCACTTCCAAAGGAAAGATATCCGATCATATTTCCCGATGGTATGAGCTCCGGCCAGCGCAGCTTCATGATGTCAAACGATGCCGAAAGGAAATCTGTTGCACGAAATAGACTAAGACTTGGGGACTTCATAAAGGGCAAGAGAGTCAAGTCCATCATGGACAGCAACGTGAGAGGGACGACTGTCCTGGCAAACCTTCAGAATTTCGAGGACATGGGGGTGGAAGCCGCAGATGTCCTTGTAACTTACGGTCCCCTAAGGAGCGCCTGCCACTGGGGAATAGATTACAGGGGAATAAACGAGCTTTCGCTAAAGGATGAAAATACCGGCAGCATAGGAGCAGCGAACGAATTTATGAAAAACTGGGTCAATGAAAGGCATCCGGGGAGATTGAAGATAGACTCGTGGGGATACATGCCACCCGAAGACCTGAACGAGGTTTTGGGCGGCGGGATTTGCATGAAATGCCTTGGAGTCGATTTTGACGGGCGTATACACCTTCCAGAATTTCTAGTAGAGTTTTACAGAAGCAAAGAAATGTCCGTATAGCTCATTCAATCCCGATGAAATTCTTGCCTTCTCTGGCAAGCAGCACGACCCTGCTGTCAGGCTTCTCGCTTATTATGCGATAGGACGAGCTGCTCTCTATCTGCGCTGCGAACTCCTGTATTTCCGCGTGAAGCGGCATGTCCGTGTATTGCATGACACGGCGGCTGCCACCGACTGCCATGAATGCCTTCACCTCGATGAACTTGCTTCCTGAATTTTCAATAATGTTTGCATAGCCCTTCGGGTCCGTGAAATTAAGGCCCTTCGAAAGCGTGAGGCGTATAACTGTGTTGCAGTCGAATCTGCCTAGCATCCTCAAAGATGAGTTAACATTTTCCCAGAAATTCTTTTCCATCGGGACCGCCGTCTTTCTGTACATCTCAGGATTGGTTCCGTAAAATGAGATGTAAAGGTTGGTCGGCTGGTGCACAAGCAGGTTCTCTATCATGTCCGGACGTGTGCCGTTTGACACCAGGAACGCCGTCATTTTTCTGCTGATTATCTCGTCTATGAATTCCGGCAAATGTGGGTAAAGGGTCGGTTCTCCCGACAGCGAGATGGCAACATGCTTCGGCACCATTGCTTTTTCCAACTTCATTTTGTTCGCATTCGGATTTCCCCTGAAGCCCTGAAGTATCTCCTTCTGGGCATCTATGCAGCCGTCCAACATATGTTTTGGCTCGTCCCACTGCTCTTTCTGCGGCAGCATGTAGTCAAAATTCCTCCAGCAGTGAAGGCAGTTGAAGTTGCAGAAAAACATCACGGGCGTCATCTGTACGCACTGGTTGGATTCGATTCCGTAGAACTTGTTCTTGTAACATACGTTTTTCCCGCGTATACTTTCCTTCGTCCAGCTGCAAACCTTGATTGCGCTGTGCCTTCCGACGAAACGATATCCCATCTGTGTGGTCTTTTGCCTCATGAAATCCAGCTTCGCTTCACGATCTGTTATCGCAGTCTCGATGAAACCGTCGGGTATCCCGTTGCAGCCGCTGTCGCATGTGTCCTGCTTAGGCTGTAAGATTGGTATTGGCATGGACTCCTTTTCGCTATTAAATCTTTAAAAGCAAACCAGAATTCATGACATTCAAGCAGAAACTTGCGAAGGCTACGAGCATATCAGCGGGAAAGCTCCCGTCGAGCTACCAAATAGTCGGGGATGTCTTGCTGATAAAGCTGCCGAAATTAAAGCCGCAGCAAAAGCAAAAAATCGGGCAAGTCATTCTCCAGCTGCTGCCATATGTCAGGACTGTCTGCGAAATAAAGGAAGTTTCAGGGGAGCTAAGGGAGCCGACGGTAAGCACAATAGCAGGCAATGGGACAGCAACAGTGCACAAAGAAAATGACGTTCTCTACAAAATTGACGTGTCAAAAGTCATGTTCTCCAAAGGGAATCTCAGCGAGCGCAAGCGGCTGCTGGGCAAGATAAAAGACGGGGAAACCATAATAGACATGTTCGCCGGCATCGGCTACTTCTCGCTGCCGATAGCCAAGTTCACGAAGGCAAAGGAGATAATATCAATAGAGAAGAACCCGACAGCCTACAATTTCCTGACAGATAACATAGCGCTGAACAAAATCACAAATATAATTGCCATACAGGGCGACTGCAAGATAGCTGCGCGTTCATTTCCTGCAAAAGCCAACCGGATACTGATGGGCTATTTCCCCGGAACAGAGGAATTCCTGGGCGCGGCTCTATGGATGGCCAAGCCAGGATGCATCATTCATTTTCACAATATATATCCGGAGAAAGACCTCTGGAAAAAGCCGATGAGCCAGATAGATGAAATCTGCAGCGCCTTCAAGAAAAAATACCATATCATTCTCAGGAAAAAAGTGAAATCTTTTTCGCCAAAAAAGTGGCATGTCGTTATTGACTTCAGTGGCATGTCGTTATTGACTTCACGGTGAGTTAAATTTTTCCCTGCTATATTTTTCTGTCCATCCAAATCATTTTTTCCCCTGTCTTGAAGCCTTTCCCCAAAAGGAATTTTTGTATTGCTTTGGTATCAGCATCAGCAAGCGTGTATAGATGGGTTATTCCTCTTGCCTTCAATATCCTTACACATTCCCTGTAGAGCTTTGTCGCGACGCCGCGCCTGCGAAAATCGGGGGATGTGACAATATAGACCAAGCATGCATACCTGTGCTTCAAAGGCCTGTCCGTATCTTTGGTGCTGGCGCAGATAAAACCTGCTATCGTGTTTTGCTCTTCAGCGATGAGAAAAACGTGCCGTTTATCAGTAATCCGCAACATGAAATCGTCCTTTTCCATGAAAGGCTCGTTTTTGCTCACCCGCAGTTCAGTAGTCAAAAGCCCCAAATCATATAATTCCCCGAAATCTTTTCGAAGAGCTTTGCGTATCTTCATAGAACATTCCCGGTTGTATCAAAGTTTGAATCTCTTCCCAGCATAAGGCAAGCCCTGCTCTTCAAGCCGCAGCAGCTGGTTGTATTTTGCAGTCCTCTCTCCGCGCATCGGCGCCCCGAA
>JAGVVU010000063.1:0-1317 GCA_018304605.1 Candidatus Aenigmatarchaeota archaeon
AAAGCCTCACCTGTACAAGGTTGAGCGTCGCTCAACCTTGTAATGCTTCTGCTGATTTTCTGTAATTATCATATGGATGATATTTCAACCGCGCCGTTGCGCTTTCGTATCTCAAGGATACGGTTGGCTCTGCACATAAATTCCCCGTTCACGCCCGCATTTATGACAGTTGGCGTTTTTATCCCGCTAACTGTGTAAGAGATGTCAGCGCCGGCGACTGGAGTGATGGACATATGTATGAGCCCGTTTGTGATGCGCACCCTGCAGTTCGCATTGGGCATGTCAAACCTGTAGGTTGTGCCGTCCGGCGAACTCTGCACGATATTTATGACGCTGGCCAGTCGCTGCGACTGCAGCTGCGCGGAGTTCTGTACAGCCTCACCGATGGCAACCTGAAGCGGATTCACGGCAAATACGATGAATACAAGAGTCAGGAAAGTGGTGACGAATATCCATTCGAGCGGCTCCATATCAATCTAATTAGAATTGTCAACGCTTCTATTATATAGGTTTTTGACTCTGTGAATCCGGAACCAGGTATACGGAGATCAAGCGTTCATCAGTTCATTACCCCGGCCATCCCCACGAAAGGCGACGTTCGAAGAACTCCTTCCAGCTCTCAAGGTCTCCCTGCGGGTAGTACTTCAGCACCACAGCGTCCCTGGATGCGTCGTCGCTTATGTAAGCCGTGTTCTCGTTTATTGGCAAAAACCCAAGAGTTCTTGCAGCTACTTGCGTATCGGCATCATAGAATGAGAATTGCTTGAACGGATCGGGCGTCCAGCAGAATCCATCAGGCTTTTCTTCCACCGTTACCCGTAGGCACTGGCCCCCGTTGAATCCTGTGGACGGAATAGTTGAAGTGTCCTGTATGTCAGTGCCTATTTTTTCCAGGCATGTAAAGTGCTCCATTATATTTCCGTTGGCGTCGCGGACGCTCAGCCTGCCGTCTCCCACGTATTTATACATTGGATAACTTACAGCAATACTGCATTCAAGTTCTTCGCACGGGACTTTTTCTATTTTCATCTGATTTATGGAACAGTCACTTTCAATGTTGAAATCCTGTATCTTGTAGGAAAGGAAGGCTCCGGCCATGTATTCTCCTATTTCGTAAGCTCCATAGGTTGCGCCAGAAATACCAATTATTTTAGCAAATGACCTGAGTCCGGGTACAAAACCAATTATTTTCCACAGGCCTTTACCAAGAAAACCGAGGGCGCTGCCGCCTTTTTTCACAAAGCCTATTATTCTTCCCCCGCTGATAATCGCTGCGCCAGCCTCTGCCGCCACTGAACCTCCGGCAGTTTCAGCCAT
>JAGVVU010000063.1:1334-4224 GCA_018304605.1 Candidatus Aenigmatarchaeota archaeon
TGTTCCGTATGTGACATATTTATTTGTATCATCGTACTGAAGTTCGATGTATTTTATGTCGCCGCACTGCCTCAGCGGATATTTGTACACGCCCGTGCGCGTCTTCAGGCAAAGAGCATTATCACCGCACGGCGCGTATTTTATCGCGCTCTTCTCGAAACTGGTCAGTCCCTTGTAGTTGTTGAAAATGAACGCGTTGTCGCCTTCCGATGCAACAGGGTTTTCCGAATCGGGGTTCACCAGATCCCTCCATTCGCCGAACTTGCTTAACGCTGCGAGAGTGCCGCCGGGTCCCGTGTCAACCGGACCCGCACCCCGTGAGCCGCCGCTCCCTCCGTAAGCGCTGTTGGGACCGTAGTAGAAATCGCTTCTCTTGCTTCCTATAACCACGTTGTTGACTATAACGCCCTCGAGCTTCTTCGAGGTGAGCTCGACATCTTCATCGCCTACCACGCGCGTATTCCACAGCTGCTCGATGCTGTCGGAATATGTTTTCACGTCAGCCGGAAGTCTGTTATCGTATCCTGCAGGAAGATGTGTGATGAGACGGTTCTCCATTCCCTGGTAAATCTCCCAGCCTGTTGCGTCGCCTGCAGGGAATGATTCATAGTAAAGGACAAAGTTCGGATCGCCGTTGGTTCTTATCAGCCATATGGGCATGACGGATATCAGGCTGGTGAATTTTGGCGTGTTCTGCGGCAGCTGAAAGTTGTTAACAGTCACCGGACTTCCTGTGAAGCATGCCTCGTCCATGGATGCGCGCAGCTTCTCGACGTTGGCGAATGCAATCTGGTCATAAGGGTCGATGGTGGACATTGCTATGGACACAAGCAGCACAACACCGAGAAGCAGGAAGAGAAGGCTCATCATGGTGTACATTATCTCGGATATCGACGTGTCACCCTTGCCGATCTTTTTCTTTTCAAAGAAAAGTCGAGAAAGAAAATAGTGATTCCTAGGCTTCTGTTTCCCATTGTTTTTTTTCATATTTCATCACGCGAACGCAAGTGAGCCACCCTTTATAATATTTTTCTTTCCCATTGCAAGCATTTCGTTCGAAATGCTGCACAGCAAGAGCTTTGCTCTTGCTCGTGAGGGCTTTCTTTTTTAAAAGAAAGGGCTCAACGGAACCATTTCAGCACAGGATCAATATTCGGCACGACGCCTGCAAGCATAGATATCACCACGGCAAAAACCAGGAGAGTAAGGACTATCGCCACAACGACGTATTCTATTCTCATTTTATCTCAGCACTCCGAGCAGAAGGTCTATGTTATTCTGTATTCCGCCGTTAAAATGTATGTAGATAAGCAGGCTTATTCCCAAGCCCAGAAGGCCTATCATGATGAACACCACTTCGGTTATTGTCAGTTCCATTTTCAAAATCTTCTCCTATTTCAGTCTATGCACACCCCGTAATAGTGGGAGTACAGCCGAGGTTTCTTGCGGCTTCGCACTGCCCGCACGCGCCCCTGCCGAACTTGCTGCACTCAGTAAACTGTTCGCATACCAAGCAGGAGTTTGCCCATGGCCAGTACCAAGGCCCGCCCCAGTAGCAGCTTGCAGTTGATGTGCAGTCGCTTTCAGCGGCATGCCTTCTGCAGGTGTCAATTCCACATTCCGCGTCCCTGTCTACCGGCACGTCGAACGATGAAAGATAAGCGTCCGGGTGGCTCTCGAGCATCTGCCTCAGAGTGGAGCTGTCGATGTCGTCCGTCAATCCGGGTTTGTCCAGCCATGTTGTAAAATGGAATACCTCCCTGTCCCGCAGACTTCCAATCTGGCGCATGTCGAATTTCAGCTTCAGGTCTTGCGGACAAATGAATTCGCCGCTCGGTGCGGCACATGATATTATTTCCTGTGTGTTTCCGTTCGTATCGCTGTAACTTCCCAGTATGAGTTTGCTCTGCGTGCCGGAGATGCCCATGTAGTCCATTATTACGACGAAGTCAAGGCGGTCACTTTGGGAGCCGGGATACGCCCTGTAGAAGAATTTTAAGCCGTCAAGTATTACCAGCTGCGCATTAGGCGGTGATGTAGAGCTTCCCAGGCTCAAATACCTGCCCGATCTGGTTGAATATCTTCCAGGGCGTTACGCCCGCAACTATCGCAATGCCTATCGCAATAACGAGTACCATGACTATTATGTAGAACCATGCGCCCATCGTTATCTGGAAGCCCATAGATTTATTGTGTCCGGCTGAAATAAAAAGAAAAATAGCTCTGTAGAAAACCTGTGAGAAAAGCAGCAGGAGCATCACCGCATTGAATTTTGTTCAATGCGTGCAGGTGGAACTTGTTCCACCTTGCATTGTGTACCCACAATGCTGCTAGTAACTAGAGGGTATCGTGCATTCACGATACCCTCCCTGCTGCTTTTCCTTGAGCATTTCTACAGAGCAAGAAAAATTTACGCGAAGCAGTTCTTGTCAGGCCTGTCTATGCAGCCCGCATTGAGTTCGAATTTGCCGCCGAGCCTGTCCTCGCGGCATAATCCAAGCAGCACATTGAAGTCGCTCGACTGGCGGGTGCATTCGTTGTCTTTCCAGAAGCTAAGTAAGACAGTCTCCCCCGCGTCCTCCCACGGTTCGCCGCAGAAGCTGCCTCCGAGGGTGCTGCACCCGTAATCAATTTCCGCATTCACGGTGTTTGTCGAACAGTCGGGCTTCGCATTCAACCTTATTGTTGCTGCACCCCCACATATGTCTATGGTTTGTTTCCATTCGCTCTCCGTGCTTTCGTAATCGGCGTTGAAGTAATCGTCGACGTTTACTGCGGCGATTATTGCGCTCCTGCCGCTCCTGACAAGGACAGGCATCCTGTAACTGAACCTGTCGCTGTAGAATGCGTTGTCATATGTTTGTATCGGCATTATTTCGCTTATTATGTC
>JAGVVU010000063.1:4248-4908 GCA_018304605.1 Candidatus Aenigmatarchaeota archaeon
TTACGCTTATTAGGTCTGCCTTTATGTTGGGTTCTATGATTTCATCCTCGACGCCTATCGTGAAGCTGTCGCTGTCGCCTGTCGGGCTGCTGAAGGTCGCCCTGATACTTTGTCCCTTGAAGCTTATTATTGCGATGATATTCACGGGCGCCGTCCGTTTTCCAGTGACAGTTATGCGCGGCGCCGTTCTTATCTCGTATAAATAGTCGCCAACCCTTGAGCGGGGCGTGACATCAGCCTGTATCGGAGAATTGCTTACGCCCGCAAATGCCAGCACAAGCGGCTGCGAGAGGTTTTCCTGTATGTTCTGCGGCAGTTTTGTCCCGATAAATCTTTCGTTGGCATACAGGACTATCGAGAACGCTATTATACCGAAAATTATGTACGCGATTATGTCGTGCTCTTCCATCAGCTCACCCACGGAAGCGAGCTTATTATGGAATCAAATACGCCGTAGAAGAAACTGCTGCTGCTCGGTCCCGCTTCGCCGCCGAGGCTTGCAAGTATCATGAAGAGCACGATGGCAACTACAAGGAAAAATACGATTGTTGCCAAAAGCGTGGTGGTAATCACTATGCCGCGTGAATTATGCTTTTTGGACCCCTTAGTCTTGCTTTTTTTTCTTATCAGCGGCTCGAACAGCGCGAGTCCCGCAGCCCC
>JAGVVU010000063.1:4967-5367 GCA_018304605.1 Candidatus Aenigmatarchaeota archaeon
GCCCCGCTGCTTATCTGTTCTATGTTCTGCGCGGTGGTTGTTGAGACATCGCTCTCGACGGTATACCAGTATGCGATGGCTATTCCAAAAACCATCAGTATTGCGATGATTATAGTCATCAAGTCAACGGGCAGCATGGCTTTCAAGTTCCCGCACCTCTTTCAAGCTTTGCCGGCGTTTCGAATGAAATTGCGGTGCCCGCTGGTGTATATGCGGACGTGTATACGAGTTCCACGTCGTCATTAACTGCTTCCTGCGCGTTTTTCTGCACCATCCACAGCAGCCCGACGGCAAGCGCCATGAGAAGCAACCCCATCGCCGTCCACAGCAGCCATTTTGACATTCCCTTTGACATGATTACTATTGGTTGTATTTTGGATTTATAGTTGCCTTTACCCTC
>JAGVVU010000010.1 GCA_018304605.1 Candidatus Aenigmatarchaeota archaeon
TGCGACATTATTGTTGGAAATGACCGGGAGTTCATGCTACTTTTTGACTGTGACGAACGGCAATACATCAGGTCTGCAACCGAATGCTGCAGATATGCCGCGATAACCAAAGGAGGCCGCGGAAGCGTCGTTGCATCCGGGAATGAGGTGCATGAAGTGCCCGCGTATATGCCCCATGACGTGCAGGTTACGGGAGTTCTTGGGGACGGAGATGCTTATGCAGGAGGTTTTCTGGCAGGCATTACTGGCGGCTGCGGGCTGAGAGACAGCGGATTTATGGGAGCTTACTCAGCATTCGAGAAAATAAAATCATCTTCTGGGCTTTAGCACTTTCATCGGCATACTTATGTTGGCATCGTATTCAGCAGGGCGCGCGCATTTCGCGCGCTCAGCACTGCAATAAACCTGCACCGGACCTTCGTTGAACCTGCATCGCGTCTGCCTGCCACGCCCGCTGTACCACTCCTTATAAAACGGGCACATGCCAAAATTTACACCATCTTCCTCCTGCAGTAAATACTGAAGATGAAAAGATGTGCCCGGATGGTCAGTGTCAAGCTCCCTGAGCGTGCATTTGGTTATATTTATCACAGAAACCAGCTCGCCCAATAGCCTTCTATTCGTCTGGGGATCGCTTGTAAACTCGTGACCTTTGACCGCACGGTATATCTCGTCCGCAAATGTCTTTGCCATGTTTCCCTGATCGCAAAAAAAGATATAAAACCGAATTTAAGACCGATTTCTATAATTATTCATATGAAGCTGACTTGGATTCTTGTCCTGCTATGCATAGCCGGCTTTGCCTATGGCGCTTATGCGGGCGAACAATTTTATAACGAATACGGCTTCTCACTTGACAACCTTGTCCAGCGGCCGTACGTGCTTGTGACGTCCATATTCATGCACGGCTCTGTCGAGCATCTTCTTTCCAATGTGCTGGTGCTGATATTCTTCGGGGTTGCCGTCGAGGGCGAGCTCGGCAAAAGACGCACGCTTCTGATATTCTTCCTTGGCGCTTTCGCAGGCGACGCGCTTTCGCTTCTTGTTTACGCGCCGTCTGAAATAGCAGTCGGCGCGTCCGCAGGAATCTTTGCTTTGATAGGCGTAGGCATGCTCGTGAAGCCGCTCGACCTGTCATTCTACCCCCTGATAATCCCGATACCTCTCGCGCTGCTCGGGCTCGCTTATGCCGTTTACAACGTTTACGGGTTCATCACGAACATCGACCCAAATGTCTCTTACATAGCCCACTTCGGCGGATTGTTCGTCGGGCTCGCTTTCGGCTTTAGACAACAGACAGACGCCAAAGGCGTCATGCAGCCTGGCTGGAGACGCGGACTCAAGATAATCGGCATCACTTTTCTTGTGATGATACTCATACCGCTGATATGGCTCATGTTACAGTGAATCTGAATAAGAAATTCTGGATTCACGTATAGTTCACAAGGAAATATGCAGATTTGCCTCCTTGTAGAATATAATAAAAAGCAAAAACTAGAGGCTCTCAGCAGCTGCACGAAATCCAGCTTTTTACACTGTCCCGCGGCCGAACATGTAGTACAGAACGACGAGTATGACAATGACTACGGCTATCCATACCCATTTCGATACCCCTTTCATGTTCTTCATGGCCAACAGGCTCTTCAGAAGGTCCATCATACGATAATATTGGATGCAGGCGGTATATATACATTTTTCTTTCCGCGCCTGTGCTTTGGATGTAATGTTTTTTCCAGCGGTTCGCATGTTCGGCGGGCGGAAAATTTCTCCGTCGCATATGTTTATAAGTTTTAAAGCCCAATAGGTATTATGAAAAATGCCATTTTTCTTGTGGCGCTTGTCCTTATCGCAGGTATACAAAGAAGATGTGATAAGTTTTAAAGCCCAATAGGTATTATGAAAAATGCCATTTTTCTTGTGGCGCTTGTCCTTATTGCCGGGTGCGTTCAGAATGGATCACAGAACGGGCTATATGAGCCGCCCCAGGGCAATCCTTCTGTAAGGATAATCTCGCCGTCGGAAGGCGAAGTGATAAACTCCTCCTCGGTCGGGGTATGGGTCAATGTGACACAATTCCGCCTTGCTGCCATGGACATCAACAGGGAGGTCCGGGAGAACGAAGGGCACCTTGCAACCATTCGCTTGTCGTTCCTCCGGCAGCGCACGAGATAAGATTCACAACAACAAAATAAAAATTTGCTTTCAAAAAGTAGATTAGATTTGAAGGGGAAAATTATTTCTTGTGCTTCTCAACAAGCTTGCGTATTCTCTCACGCATTTCATCAGAAGGCTTCTGGACGGGCTCGCAACCGCCGGACGCAAATTGCATGACGCCTTTGGCGTCTGTCTGTCTTGCGTCATTCGGACCCTTGTAGTACTTGCCTTCATGATAAAGTATGGACTTCTTGTCACTCAAGGACATTTCCACGACTTCGCCGACGAATGCCATGTGGTCGCCGAGCTTTATTGATTCCACGAGCTTGCACTCCATGTTCAGCGATGCGCCCTTCACCATCATCGCATTTATTTTCTTCGCCCTGTAGAATTCCACGCCTAGCTCCTTCAGCACGGCAATCTTGTCGACTTCCCTGCCGGACGAGCCTCCGGCGACGCTTGATACAATGTTCTGGTCTTCGGCAGCAAGGCTAACGCCAAACTCCTTGCTTGCTTTGATATTCTCCTCTGTCGCCTTGTCGAAGCCGACGTTGACCATTATCAGTCCGGGGCTATACGAGACCTGGTGAGTCCACTCGGCAGCCATTATGTTGTCCCCGTGCGGTCCGCTGCTGGTAATCAACCCAACGTTTGTAGTGAATTTATGCGCGCCTTCGCTTCCCCATTGTATGTCCATGGACAGAATACGCACATGATAGAAATAAAAAATGATTTTCTAGAGTATCGGACCAGGTTCGTAAGCTGCTTCTTTTGGGTAAGCTTCAATTATAATCCGGGCATTCTGGTATATTCTGTCTGTCTGCCTTCGCGCGTTTGCAACGAATCTTTCCTTGTCGTCGACTGCTGATTTCAATTTCTCGCGTTCTACACCATGCGAAACAAATAACGAGTCCTGTGACAAGCTATCGACGAATCCGTCCAGTGATCCGCCTCTTTGCCACATATCCATGGCGTAACCTTTTATGATCTCATGCGCCCTTTCCCTTCCCATACCGGCTTTGGTTGCTATTGAAAGCAACTGAGTACTCGCCAAAAACGGCATATACCTTTCGACTTCACGCTGGATCCTGTCAGGATACGCTCCCATGTCATTCAGAACAGTAAGCATAGTTTCGCAAAGCCCATCCGAAGTGTAGAATGCTCCAGGGAGAATCACCCTTCTTATCATCGAATCCGAAACATCTCCTTCTTCCCACTGATTGCCTGACACTCTGGAGACTCCGTCAGCATACATCTTCAACAATTCAGCTGCACTGCAAACTCTTTCAGAACTCCTTGTATTTCTTTTATGCGGCATTGCTGTTGATCCCGTCTGAAGCTCACTGAAACCCTCAGTAACAAGTTCGTAGCCCGCCATAAGCCGCATATTTATTCCAAAGTTTTCGCAGGCGGCAGAAAGGCAAGCAAGATGGGAAAGCATTTTATAATCCAAGGACCTGAAATAAACCTGTCCGGGAGAATTCAATACGTTAACGAAGCCAAGATATTGAGCAATTTTCCTCTCAAGTTCTTCTGCTTTTTCCGGGCTCCCGAGAAGAATTGCCATGTCAAACTGGGTTCCTACAGGACCTTTTATGCCTCTTAGCGGATAATTTTCCACAAACGTTTCAAAATCAGGCAGGTGCATCATCAATTCTTCGGCGTTCATCGCGAGCCGCCTTCCAAGAAGGGTCGGTTGTGCAGCCTGATGATGAGTCCTTGCGGTGAGTATTATATCTCTGTATTCATTTGCCCTGCCTACCAGATGCCTCAATACTGAAACGTATCTTCCATAAATAAGCCTTGCGCCTGCCCTGTTTTGCATCTGTTCCACGTTGTCAGTAAGATCGCGCGATGTCATTCCCCTATGAATATGTTCGCGGGCCCCTGCTGCTTTCACGAATGCCTCTATCTTTGCCTTGACATCATGCTTAGTTTTCGCTTCAATCTCCCTGATAAGACTTAGGTCTATATCACCCTTTGCGGCTTCGTATTTTCCTATGTCTTCCCCAGGAATGTTCAGGCCAAGTTCTCTCTGGGCCTTCATTACAGCAATCCATAATTCTCTTTCAGAAAGTATCTTTCCTCTAGGAGAAAAAATGTCACGGGTTCCTGTTGCATATCTATCTGCGAGAACATCCAGTGTCTGGCTTTCCAGAAGTATTTTCCAACTGCTTTCAAGACCGTTGATATATCTTGCGATTTCATCATCCACCGCGACTTTCATAGCTTCCCTGAGCCCATCGAATGAGAAATCTTCTGGCATTTATTTGCACCTTAGTGTTTTTACGCTCCAGTCCATTCGTAGACAACTTCTCTTATCTGTTCCATATCAGGCTCCACAGGAACAAAATTCTTGCCTATTATCGCATAGGCGCTCTCCAGAACGCGCTCTGAAGCACCCTGTACTATCTCTGGCGGCAGGTCGGGTATCGGCCCATCTCCCTTGAATCCGATAGACATCAGGTACTTTCTTACAAACTCCTTGTCCACCCAATCCAGATCCACCCCGCTTTCGAATTTTTCCCGGTACGTATCTGCCCTGAAAAATCTTGACGAATCGTGCGTGTTGGCTTCGTCGAAAAGAGTCATGCCTTTTTGTCCTAATCCAAACTCGTATTTGGTGTCAGCCTCCCTGTATCCGTTTGCAGCCGTAAGCTTGTTGGCGCGCAGGAACAGTTTTGTGCCGGCATCCCTCATGGCGTACCACACGTCCCTGCCGCCGACCATGTCTTCAGCCTCACCCGGACTGAGATTCACGTCGTGTCCTGTCTTTGCCTTAGAAGTTGGCGTATGGAGCGGCTTTCCCAGCACTTCAATCAGGTCTTGGTTTTGCCTGAGACCGTCCGGCAAAACAGTGTCGAAAAATTCACGCTGACCTTTTTGATAAGTCCGCCAAGAAGATCCTGATAGCGTACCACGTATCACGACCTCGACAGGATAAGGCTCGCATCTTTCCATGACTATTACATTCTGATGAGGCATTGCAATGAATGCGTTCGGGACTATGTCAATCGTGTTTTGAAATGAATAAGCCGAAGACGCATTGAGCCCCTGGCCCTTGTAAGGGACTTGCTGGTTCAGGACGACATCAAATGCAGAGATGCGGTCTGTGGTCACCATGACGATGGTATTATCTCTTCCAGCATACAGGTCCCTTACCTTTCCCCGCTCAACGCCGGGAAAATTTGTTTCTCTCAGTGTTTTCATCAAAAAACCCCCTACAATTCTCTAAGTTCTCTGAAATTATCATATTTTTTTCTTCCCTCTTCTCTTTGCCTGTTTATTCTTTCCCCCACAGCAGGATTGTTGCGTGCGATTATCTTTGAAGCGTACAGCGCAAGATTTTTGCCATCAGCGACTCCTGTGTGGACTGCGAAGGGATATGCCCTAAGCCTGCCAAGGTACTTGAACAGCACAGCCTCGTTTCTAAGCGGCGATGCGAACGATGCTATGCACGGCCCAAAATCATACAGCAATCTCGGGCCTGTGTAAGCCACCACGTCAATCGCACGGCTGGAACGGTCAGTTGTGACGCTGACACCAAGCTCATTGAACATATTAACAGCTTCATCACAAACCTTCCTCGAGTCTGCATCGCTGTCACAGGAGAGCCTGACCGCATCGAAACCGCCCTTCAGCGCATAATTGACAAACGCCACGGCGGCTCCTAGATTGTCAGCCTGGCTCATTGCAACCGGGTAGCCCGGCGGCATCTCGCTTGATGACAAAACAGAAGAAAGCCCGCCTGTCCTCGAATCCCTGACCGGCAGCGCTACAAGCACCGCGTTCCCGCACTCTTTCAGGTAAGCGTCCTTCAGCGCGTTGCACATGCCTGCCCCCGCTACTATACCATCATATTGCATGGTATGCGCGTGCCTTTCAACTGTTTCAGGCGTCCTGTGTGCGGACGCGACGGAGAGAAAATAATTCGTGCCCGGCTGCCTTTGAAAATGCGTCTGCAATGCTGCATAATCAAAAGGAGAACCAAAGGCTATCAATACGTTCTTTTCCGGCATCTGATAAATTAATCATAAAGTCTTTTTATAACTTGGACGCTGAAATTTTCAATCACGCAAGAATTACACTTTTTCTTCGCTTCAAGTATAAAAGAATTTCCGGCAATTTTTATTGCAAATGCGACAACTTTATTCCGGTAACGGGCCGATGAAAGTCTTCTGGATGTTTTCCGGCGGAGCGAGCAGCCTGAAAGCCACTTTTGACGATCCGAACAACACATCCAATGGAGGCAAGCTTTACTATAATATCGGCGCTTACCACGACAAAAAAGACGCCAAGGGCGTGCAGCTTTGCAAAGCGCATGACATCCCGGAGTTCTTCCTCAGCAGGCGCGATTTTTACCGACAGCACGAGCTGAGCCATGACGACCCGGATTCTGCAAGAAGATATTATGGAATGCTTACGGAAAGGATAGACAGGGAGTTCTCTCCAGACATCATATGCCTGTCGGGTTTCATGCGAATCGTTTACGACCCTCTTCTCGGTTACATGCCCATACTCAACGTTCATCCTGCCGACCTTGCAATACTTGCCGGACCCAATGGCGAGCGGCTTGACACAACGGGACTAAGCAACGAAGGCGTGAGAGATTACATTCGCATGGGCTACCGCAGAAAGCTAAGGGGCGACAACGCGGTGTTCGATGCCATTATGGAAGGCGAAACTTTTACATGTTCAACTGTTCACATACTCACCGAAGAAATAGACGGCGGTCCGATACTGGCGCAGTCGAAGCGTTTTTCAATCGGCGACGGAATTCCTGGCATGGTTGCAGACCCTGAAGGCGAACAGTTCATCAGAAAATACGCGAAGGCCCTTCAGGAGAGGATGAAGGAAGAGGGAGACGGTCCGGCGTACCTGGCGGCGCTTGAGATGATTTCAAGAGGACACCTCGCGACAGAAGACGGCTCTGTCTTCTTTGGCGACAACGAGCTGCCGTATTGCGGGGTGAGGCTGAAATGATACAATACGACGAGTTCGGGATACCCTTGCTTGATTCTTTGAGGCACCTTCCCTTTGCAGAGCTTACCGAGGATGACGAGCGGCTCGAGCGAGTTCTTGGAAGAAAGCTTACGAGAACGGAAAAAGCCGCGGCGGACACGATGGCGTCCGAGCACGCAAGCTACGGCTCCTCGAGATTCTACCTGAAAACCCTGCTGCCGCATTCCGGCCCCAACCATCTGCATGCAATAGGCGATGAAGCGGCCACTGCAGCCTTTTTCGTAAACGAAAAAGGGGAGACTATCGGGCTTGACTATTCTTCCGAGTCGCACAATTATCCCTCTTTCGTTTGCGCGCATCCCGGGGCCGCGACAGGAACTGGCGGCAACCAGAGGGACAACATTGCGAACAACGGCGCGAAGGTTGCTGCAGTCTACGAGGCAAGGCGACAGGGACATCCTGAATGGAATGCGCATGGCGATCCGATAAAACAACATACAGATGAGACGACGCAAGGCATAGCGGATTATGCGAACGCAATGGGAATTCCCCACGGCGACGGCTCGATAAAATATCATCCGGGGTTCGCGGGAAACAACCTCGTAAACGTCATGGCAGTCAGCGTCGCAAAAAAGGAGTGCCTGATGAGGAACAAGGTGCCTGAAGGAAATCCGGAAGATTATGTTGCAATCTATGTCGGAAAGGCTTCGGATGCCACGGGACTTGGCGGTGTCGTGGGCGCTTCCCAGGCAATAGACATGACAAATACCGACCTGAATGAGAAGGCTGTCCAGGACCCTGACCCGCACCTTCAGGAAGTGAACGCGCGCGGCATGGAGATAGTTGTTGACAAGGCACTTCGCGGCGGCTGGAAGCGTCTTGTGTCATTCAAGGACATGGGCGGCGCCGGACTGCTGTGCAGCACCGTTGAGCAAATGCACGGCAGGTACGGGATAACCATCAACGGCGACCTGGTGCCGCAAAACCAGCCGAGGGACTCGGAGACGCTGCTGAATTCCGAGACGCAGGAAAGGTTCATGATAGTGGTCCACAAGGACCACGCGCAGGAAGTCCTTGACACGTTCAATATCGAACTGGGGCTGCCGCACATAAACATGGGAGCCTGTGCAAGGATTGTCGGACGATGCAACGGCACCGGGAGATACGTCTTTGTCAGGAACGGCAGGATAGACGTCGACGTCCCGGCAGACGATCTGGCTGCGGGGCCGCTGCTTTACAGGCACGTGAGAGAGCCGGCTTCACGGGCGCAAAGCCTGCCCGGGCACAGGATACTGCCCAGGGCGATAGACAGCGTCATCATGTCAATCAATTTCAAGAACGATGCATACGTCCACGATCATTATGACAAGCACGTGAGATCGACAAACATTGTAAACAGGGGAGAAGGATGCGCAACACTGAGAACTCATCCGCTTTTCGAAGGACGCGTGGCGTACAGCGCCTCGTTCGACTCGAATCCAGTCATCGGCATGCTCGATCCGAAGCTCCAGGCGGAGGATTCTTTTGTCAGGGGCGCTTACAGGATGGCAACTGCCGGATGCTCTGTCGTGGGAGTCACCAACAACGCCAATTATGGAAGGACAGCCGTTCCAGAGGAGATGTGGGAATTTGCCGAAGGACAGAGGGGCGTGGCGAAAGCATGCTACAACTGGGAGCTTGAACAGGATTACATGGACATGATACTTCAGGACAAAGACGTGGCGGAAAAATTCTCGAAAGATCCAAGGAGGCACGTCACTGTCGACAGCGGCAACTGCAGCCTCAACAAGGCGAATGCAAACACAGGGACGGCCATACCCCCGACTGCCATACTCGGGCTTGTCGGATGGACAAATTCTCCCTCAACTTACGCGACATGGAACATGACAGATGCAGAAAGCAAACTCTTCCTTGTCGGAGCGAGGCAGGCTGCGCTCGGCGGCACCGACTACTTGCAATCATTCGGACCAGACTGCCTTGGCGACAGACCGTTCTCAATTGACTATGAAACATCCGGGAGAGAAGTTGATGCCATAATAAAAGCCGTGAGAAGCGGCTATGTCGCCAGCGCAAATGTAATCGAAGAAGGCGGGCTTTGCAACGCGGTGAGCGAACTCATTGCAAATACAAGAAGCCCCGTTGATGTTTCTGTTTATGTTGACAGTGAAATGGGCGGCGACATTGACAGCTATCAAAAACTTTTTTCAGAAAGCCATGGCGCAGTGATGCAGGTGGAAAAACGCCACATAGGCGCATTCAGGGAGCTTTGCTCGCAGAAAGGGGTCGCAGCTTACGACATCGGCGCAGTTTCAAGAGCATCAGGCGACGGCAACCTGAGCTTCGTTTCCGGACGGGATTCTATTGATTATTCCCAGGCTCTTGTCAGGTGCCTCTACGACAGCAAGATAGAGGCTAAATTGAGTTACGAGGTGGCGGCATGAGGCCTGTAATATCTGTCCCGTACTTCCCAGGCTCGAACGGCGACGAGGATGCTATCAGGGAGATAAACAAGCACGGCATGAAAGCGCTGCCTCTCTATTTTCACTTCGGCGATGAAAGAAGGCTGGACGAGAACGCAAAAGCAATGATTCAGACGGACGGCGCATTCCTTTGCGGAGGATTTCCATACGAAGACCGCCTTGGATTCGGCCGTGTGCCTGCGAAAATAAAACAGTATGCCGATGCGGTGAGACAGATGGTCGATAACGGAAAGCCGGTAATCGCGGTGTGTTCGGGCGACCAGATTGCGCACTCGATGAGGCTGGCATTCCCAAAAGACTCTCCCTACAGGGTGTCAATGCTGTCCAACATCTGCGACAGGGACGGGGAAATAGTCTGGGACGGCTTTTACGACAAAGTTGTTTATACAAAACTTGCGTGCGATCCTGAAAGGACCGCGTTCACACGAAGCTTCAGGGAAGGCGCAGTCATGCCGCAGGTAGTCGACCACGGCGGCGGGCGGTTCTGGGCCGATGCCGATACATTGAACTACCTGCTTGCGAACGGTCTCGTGGTCGAGCAGTACTGTGATGAACGGGGAAACGTAATTGACAATTTCCCCACAAACCCCAACGGGTCCATGTTGAACATAGAATCCATAACGAACATGAGGGGCAACGTCAAGCTTGGGATGTGCCATGACGAACGGCATGTCAATGCGCTGCATGACGACGAGGCTGCGATGTCGCTTGTCTCCATGAGGGAGTACATAGAGGACGGATGCCCGGACCTTGGCAGCAAAGCAAGACGGCAGGATATACCGGTGAGACTGAAAGACTACAGCTATCTTTGCCCGAGCCTTGACCCGTCCAGGACTTATGACATTTACATCAGAATGCTGACAGACGACAACGAAAGGAACATCGCGCAACTCTTCCTGGGTGAAGGTGACATGGACAGGAGAAGGCTGGTAAGGCTGGAGCTTGCGGAAGGGGCGGATATAGAATACGCGAAAAGGGCCATGATCGAAATAGCAGGCATGGATTTCCTCGCGGGCATCATGCTGAAGAAAGACCTCCCTTCTGTCCAGGGTTCCGGAACGCCTGTATTCACATACGAGGTGACGGGGAAGGAAGGAAACAGGCTGGTCAGGAGCTTCACGGAGCATAACGATGTCGTCGACGGCTTTCCGGTGAGGTACGAGGACGTGCCGTCGCCGAATCCGAAGGCCTATGTGCTCAAGAGAAGGCTTTGGAAGAACCCTTCTTTGAGAAAATCCGTTACAAATGTCCAGACAGGCTCGGTGTTCTTCTTCCCGGACGAACGAAGCAAGGCGGCCGCGATGGAGCTGCTCTTTGGATAAGTCATGCTGATGAGGTGGTAAATATGCAAGAAGTTGACAGGTATGTTGAGGAAGTAATCCAGAGAGGAGACGAAGGTTCTGCATTGCTGGCTGCGATCTGTGCGCCGACGCTTACCAATTGCGAGTATGTTAACGTCCTGAGGGAAGGCATGAATGGGCTAGCTGTG